>JABFXP010000020.1 GCA_013361685.1 Catenulispora sp. | reverse complement strand
GGAACCGCCACCGCAGCCGTTCCAACCGCGGCGCGGCGGCGGTCCGCGAGCGGACACAACGGCCGGATGGCGAAACCGCCACCGCAGCCGATCCAGCCGCGGCGCGGCGGCGGTCCGCGAGCGGACGCAACGTCCCGACAGCGGAACCGGCGCCGCAGCCGTTCCAACCACGGCGCGGCGACGGCCCGCGAGCCGACACAACGTCCCGACGGCGGAACCGCCACCGCAGCCGTTCCAACCGCGGCGCGGCGGCGGTCCGTGCCGCTGCCCGCGTCCGGTTCGCAGAACTCGACGACCAGCCCCTTGCGAGATTGCCGTTGCCAAGCCGACCTCGCCGATGACACCCTTCGCGTTAGCACTCTCGCCATGAGAGTGCTAACGCGAAGGGTGTGGGAATGCTCGAAGTCCTGCGGATCCGTGACTACCGGCTGGTCCTGGCCAGCCAGCTGCTGTCGAGCATCGGTGACTGGCTGCTGCTGGTCGCCGCGCCGTACTTCGTGTTCGATCTGACCGGGTCGGCGGTGGCGACCGGGGCGACGCTCGTCGCCGAGTCGGTTCCGGCCGTCGTGCTCGGGCCGGTCGCGGGGGTGTTCACTGATCGCTGGGATCGGCGGCGGATGATGATCGTCACCGATCTGCTGCGGGCGGCGGCTGTCGGGTCGATGGTGGCGGTGCACAGTCGCGGCGGGGTGTGGGTCGTGTATGGGGCCCTGACTCTTGAGGCCTCCTTCAGTCAGTTCTTCCAGCCTGCGCGGCGCGCGCTGGTGCCCAACCTGGTCGGGCGGGGGGCGGAGCTGAGTGCGGCGAACGCGCTGGCGCAGCTGGTCGGCGGCGTGATCCGGCTGGTCGGTGGGCCGCTCGGGGGCGTGTTGTATGTGCTGTTCGGCTTCCGCGACGTGGTGGCGATCGACGTCGCGAGCTATCTGCTGTCCGCCGCGCTCACCGCTACGATCCGTTACCGCCCGCAGGCCGAACCCGGCCCTACAGCAAGCGACCGGCCACAACAGGTGAAACGCGGGTTCCGCTCAGAGCTGCGCGCCGGGCTCGTGCACATCCGCCGCACCAGAGATCTGCCGGTCCTCTTCGTCGTCGCAGGCCTCTTCTTCACCGGCAACGCGATGCTCACGGCGCTGCTCGTGCCCTACCTCAGCGGCGTCCTGCACGCCGGGGCGCAGAGTCTCGGCGTGCTGTTCGGCGCGCTCGGGGCTGGTTACGCCGTCGGGGGCCCGCTGTGTCGGCTGGTTACCGACCGTGCCTCCGATCGGGCGACCATCGCGGCGGGCCTTGGCACGCTCGCCGTTGTCTTCGCCGTGAGTTTCAACGTTCCGCACCTCACGTGGGACGTGGTCATGTTCACGCTCATCGGACCGCCGGCCGTCTGCTTCCTGGTGACCGCCGATACCTCCATCGCCCGAAGGACACCGGACCGCATCCAGGGGCGGGTGGGATCCGTCTATCTGGCGGTGCAGGGCGCGGCCACGCTGGCCGGGATGATTCTCGGCTCTCTGCTGGGCGAGCATGTCGGCGTGGTCGCGACGATGAACATGGCCGCTGTCCTCATCGCGATTTCCGCGGTGGCCGCGCTTCTGCTCTCTCCGAAGCAGGCGGCTATCGAGGCTTTGGCCACGTCATCGGCGGCCTAGGTGACGTCGGCGATCTGCGGAAGTCGTCAATCGAGACCGTGACGAAGAGCGTAGCGAACTGCCTGGGAGCGGTCTCGGACGCCGATCTTCGCGAACAGGTTGTTGATGTGGGTTTTCACCGTCGCTGAGGAGACAAACAGTTGGTCGGCAATTTCGGTGTTGGACTTGCCGCGGGCGATCAGTGTCAGCACCTCGGCCTCGCGGGGGGTGAGGTCGGTGGCGGCGGGCACGTCCACTGCGGCGGCGAGCAGGGTGGCCGTGACTCCGTTGTCCAGGACGGACTGGCCCGAAGCGGCTGCTTCGATGGCGCGCGCGATCTCGGCGCGGCCGGACTCCTTGGTGAGGTAGCCGGTGGCGCCGGCGCGGAGGGCTTTGAGGATGGAGGCGTCGTCGGCGTGGGTGGTGAGGACCACGACGCGGACGCCCGGCGTGCGCTCGCCGATCAGCCGGGTCGCCTCGACGCCGTCGACGCCCGGCATCCGCAGATCCATCAGCACCACGTCGGGCCGCAGCTCCTCCGCCGCGGCCACCGCCGCCGCCCCGTCCGCGGCCTCCCCCACGACCTCGACGCCGGGCGTCACCGACAACAACGCGACCAGCCCGTCCCGCACCGCCGCCTGGTCGTCGGCCACCACCACCCGGATCACTGCCACCGCAGCATTCTCACACCTGGGCCGCCTCGACCGCCCGAACGCAGCCCGAACGCCGCCAAGCCACGGCCGAACGGATCTCGCCGCGTTCAGTCCGCCCCCGGCGTCGTGAGCTCGGCGCGAGTGACGCCCGCCGCGCGAAGCTCCTCGATGACGATCTCCAGGACGGTCCGCGCCATGAGCGGGTAAACGACGCCCTTGCAGTCCAGCCAGATCAGCGGCACGTCCTCGTCGACGGCCACGTAGTTCGGCGTGTACACGGGCCCGGGCGGGCCGGTGAGCTGGCTGGGGTCGGAAACGATGCTGCCGTCGTCGGCGACGCACTGCAGCCGTGGTAGGGCCGCGCGCAGTGCGGCGACGGCGCGTGCCGGGTCATCACAATGTACAGCGATGCACCAGTCCTGGTGGGATGCGACCCAGCGGTCCTCGTCGTACTCCTCGATGAAGATCGGCAGGGTCAGGCGGTCCACGACGATCCCGTCCGGATCGCTCAGTGAGGCCGCCCCTTCGGCCATCCAGCGTGCGGCTCTGCCGTCGGCCTGCTGGGCGTAGGCGTCGGCCGCGCGCCACACGGTCGTGCGGTCGCCGTCGCGGGCGATCTCGAACGGGATCTCCGCGTGTCGGCGTTCGTCGACGTCGGCCCTCGCGACGATTCGGCAGCCGAGCTCGAGGGCGGCCTGTGGGTCGTTGCGGAGTGCCGCCATGAACTGGTCTCTGTCCACCAGACATGCATATCAGCACCCTCCGACAGTGACGAAGGGTGCTGAATCAGGTTGCTGAGCAGCGGCTCGGGCCGGTCCGGGTCTACGGGCTGGACCCGGATCTGGCTTCGCCTCCCTACCCCCGCTGTCGATCCGCCGCCGCAGCCTGCAGCAGTTCGTCGGCGTGTGCCTGTCCCAGTTCCGACTCCTCCAGGCCGGCCAGCATCCGCGCCAGTTCGCGCCGGCGCTCGGCGTCGTCGAGCACCGTCACGCCCGAGCGGGTCACCGAGCCGTCGTTGGCCTTGCGGACCACCAGTTGCCGGTCGGCGAAGGCCGCGACCTGGGGCAGGTGGGTCACCACGACGACCTGTGCGGACCGGGCCAGGCGGGCCAGGCGGCGTCCTACCTCGACCGCCGCCTTGCCGCCGACGCCGGCGTCGACCTCGTCGAACACGAAGGTGGGGACCGGGTCGGAGCCGGCGAAGACCACTTCGACCGCGAGCATCACCCGGGACAGTTCGCCGCCTGAGGCGCCCTTGGCGATCGGCAGGAACGGGGCGCCGGGGTGGGGGGCCAGACGCAGTTCGACGTCGTCGACGCCGGTGGGGCCGAAAGCCACTGTGCGGCCGTCGAAGTCCAGGCCTTCGGTGTTGTCTTTGCTGTCTTTCTGGGTCACCGGGACTTCGATGCGGGCGTGGGGCATCGCCAGTTCGGCCAGTTCGGTGGTCACCGCGGCGGCGAACTTCTCCGCGGCCTGGGCGCGGCCGGAGGACACCCGGGCGGCCAGCTCGGAGAGTTCTGCCCGGACTGTGAGGCGTTCCTCGGACAGGGCGGCGATGCGGTCGTCGTCGCCTTCGAGTTCGGCCAGGCGCAGTGCTCCGGTGGAGGCCCAGGCGATGACGTCGGTGAGTTTGGGGCCGTACTTGCGCATCAGGCTGTTGAGGTCGCTGATGCGTTGCTGGACGTCGGCCAGGCGGCGGGGGTCGGCCTCGATGGAGTCGGTGTAGGCGGCCAGGTCGGTGGAGACGTCGGCGAGCAGGAAGGAGGCCTCGTCCAGGCGGCCGGCGAGTTCGGCCAGGGCCGGGTCGTGGCCGCGGGCGCCCTCCAGGGCCCGGGCGGCCTCGGTGAGCAGCGACAGGGCGTTGATCGACGCCGGGTCGTCGGGGCTGCCGGTGAGCGCCATGTGGGCGCCTCCGGAGGCGGTGCGCAGGGTGTCGGCGTGGCCGAGGCGTTCGGCCTCGGCGGCCAGTTCCTCGTCCTCGCCCGGCACCGGCTCCAGGCGCTCGACCTCGGCCAGGCCGAAGCGCAGCAGGTCGGCTTCCTGGGCGCGTTCGCGGGCCCGGGTGGTCAGTTCGTCGAGAGTCGCCTCGATCTTCTTCAGGCGCTCGTAGCAGGCCTTGTACTCGGCCAGCGGCTCGGCCACGGCGGGGCCGGCGTAGCGGTCCAGGGCCTGGCGCTGGCGGGCCGGCTGGAGCAGGGACTGCTGGGCGGACTGGCCGTGCATGGCCACCAGGTCGTCGGCCAGGCCGCCCAGGACGCCGATCGGCACCGCGGCGCCGCCCAGGCTGGCCCGGGAGCGGCCCTCCAGGGACACCGAGCGGGAGACGATGAGCTCGGCCCGGTCCCGGCCGACCGGTTCCAGTTCGGCGCCGTGGTCGGCGGCGGCGCGGCCGGCCGGCCCCTTCGGGTCCACCAGCAGCCGCCCTTCCACCGAGGCGCGCTCGGCACCGGGGCGGACCAGCGCGGAGTCCGAGCGGCCGCCGAACAGCAGGCCGAGGCCGGTGACCACCATCGTCTTGCCCGCGCCGGTCTCGCCGGTGACCGCCGTGAACCCGGGCGACAGCTCCAACACCGCGTCCTCGATGACCCCGAGGCCGCGAATCCTCATCTGCTCCAGCACGGATACGACACTAAGTGGTCGCGGGGCTGATGCGGTACCTGCGCGCCGGATTCATCCCCTTAGGAGCCGAAGTTCATGACCCTGACACGTTGTCAGGATCGTTGAGGTCGGGGGTCCAGTCCGGGCGCTGTTTGCGGAGGGCGTTGTACTTCTCGCGGGCGGACTTCTCCTCGGCCGCCCGTTTCATGCTCGTGTTGAACAACCTCAGGACGTCGCCCTTGCTCGCCGCGGCGGCCTCTGCGCGCTTGTGCGCGGCCTTGCTCTCCTTGGTCCGCGCGGCGGCGGTCCGCCACCCCTGATACGCCTTGCGCAGCTGCTCGTCGCTCGGCGGCGGCTTGCTGGTGTCGATGTCCGGGAGTCCGGCGAGCTTGCGTTCGGCCCGCTCGACGGCCGCCTCGTCCAGGGCCCGCTTCCGCTCGTCGCGCCGGACCAGCAGTGCGGCCTCGTCGAGCAGCACCGTTTCCGGCTGGCCGGGGTCGTAGCGCACCGGCACGATGTCGCCGACGCCGACGGAGGCCGGCGCGCCGCGCAGGTCGCTGCCGAGCCGGCTGTCGACCTCGGCGGTGGTCCCGTCGGGGTAGTGGACCCGCAGCCGCAGCTCGTACCAGACCGGGGACATGCCCGCGGCGCCGGAGCGGCCGCCGTGGATGCGGACGTCGATCGCGACGGCGTCGGCCTGTGCGCCGTGCTGGAGGAGCTTCTTGCGCTTGCCGAACATTCGACCAACCTCCCCGGTGCGGACCGCAGCCCGGCCATTGTCGCGCGCCGCGGGGCGGGGTGCGCGGGTTCCGGGCGCGGGTGGGGAGGTCTTGTAGGGGTGCTTGCCGGTTGCTCGGCTGGCTGCTTGTTTCCGGCTACTTCTGCGCCCGCCAGCCGCTCACCGGCAGCGCGAACTTGGCGACCAGCCGGTCGGTGAACGGCGCGTGGTGCAGCCGCGCGAACCGGACCGGCAGGGCCCCGCGCCGCACGGTGACCCGCGCGCCGTGCGGCAGGTCGAGCACGCGGCGCCCGTCGCACCACATCACAGCGCCCTTGCTCGCCGGGTCGTCGCCGTTGGGCTGGAGTTCCAGCGCCAGGGTGGAGTGCGGGGAGACCACCAGCGGCCGGGCGAACAGGGCGTGGGCGCTGATCGGCACCAGCAGCAGCGCGTCCAGGTCCGGCCAGACGATGGGGCCGCCGGCGGAGAAGTTGTAGGCGGTGGAGCCGGTCGGGGTGGCGAAGATGACGCCGTCGCAGCCCCACTTCGACAGCGGCCGGCCGTCGATCGCGACCAGCACCTCGACCATGCGCTCGCGGGAGTACTTCTCGATGCTGGCCTCGTTCAGCGCCCAGGAGCGGTCCAGCACCTGGCCGTCGAGGCCGACCTCGACGTCGATGGTCATCCGTTCCTCGACCTCGTAGTCGCGGGCCACGATGCGGTCCACGACGTAGGCCAGGTCTTCGTACTCGGCCTCGGCCAGGAAGCCGACGCGGCCCAGGTTCACGCCCAGCAGCGGCACGCCGGCCGCGCGGGCGATCTCGGCGCCGCGCAGCACGGTGCCGTCGCCGCCGAGGACCACCACGAGTTCCACGCCGTCGCCCGCGCCGGCGCCGGCCGGGCAGACGTGGGCGTCGGTCTCCAACTCCCCGGCCTCGCCGGCCAGCACCCGCACCTCGACGCCGGCCGCGCCCAGCCGCGCGACCGTGTCCCGGGCGGCGTCCAGCGCCACCTGCCGGCCGGTGTGGACGACCAACAGCACCGAGCGCTCGTTGTGTCCCATTCGCTAGTCCCCAGACCCCTCGTCGCCGTTCGTGCCCGACTTCACCGCCGCGCCGGATCCGGTGGCGGATCCGGCGTCGAACCGTCCGTCCCCGGCCGGTCCTTCCTCGATGGCCCGCGCCAAGTCCTCCTCGCGCAGCGGCGGGGCGTCGGCCCGCAGCCACAGGAAGTACTCGACATTGCCGGCCGGCCCTGGAAGCGGGCTCGCGGCCACGCCGCGCACACCGAGCCCGGCCCGGGCCGCGGCCTCCGCCACGTCCCGCACCGCCTCGGCGTGCAGGGCGACGTCGCGCACCACGCCTCCGGAGCCCAGACGCTCCCTGCCGACCTCGAACTGCGGTTTGACCATCAGGGCCAGGTCCGCGTCCGGGGCGGCGCACGCGGCCAGTGCCGGGAGCACCAGCCGCAGAGAGATGAACGAAAGATCACCGACCACGAGTTCCACCCGACCGCCGATCATCTCCGGCGTCAAGTCGCGGACGTTGGTGCGGTCCAGCACGGTGACCCGGTCGTCGGTGCGCAGCGACCACGCGAGCTGCCCGTAGCCGACGTCCACGGCCACCACGTGCGCGGCGCCGTTGCGCAGCAGCACGTCGGTGAAGCCGCCGGTGGAGGCGCCGGCGTCCAGGGCGCGCCGGCCGGCGAAGCTCAGGCCGTCGGGGGCGAAGGCGGCCAGCGCGCCGGCGAGCTTGTGGCCGCCGCGCGAGACGTAGTCCTCGCCGTCCCTCGCTTCGGCGACGACGACCGCGGCGGAGGTCTCCACCTGGGTCGCGGCCTTGGACGCGGTCTGCCCGCCGACCGTCACCCGGCCGGCCTCGATCAGCTCCCGCGCCTGTTCCCGGGACCGGGCCAGGTTGCGGCGGACCAGCTCGGCGTCCAGGCGGCGGCGGGCGGTCACCGGCCGCCGCCGGCGCCGCCGCCGGGCTGTTCGGCCAGGATCGCGCGCAGGTCGTTGTGGATGGCGTCGTAGACGTCGGCGTGGCCGGGCAGCGCGGTGCCCGGCAGCCGGGTGAGGCGGTCCAGGACGTCGTCCACCGGGCGGTGGCCGGAGTGCTCGAAGTCCACCTGGAACTGGAACTCCTCGCTTCCGGAGCCGTCCATCTCCTCGGTTCCGGACCCGTCCATCTCGTCCATGGTCGCGCTGCTCGCCTTCAAGTGCCGGTGGTTCGCCGATTGTTCTGCCAGAACGCTATCGCGTGGCTTCCGCTAAGGTCGCGAACGTGGCCACCATCGACGAATGCCGGGAAGCCCTCAAGGAGTTCGCCGGGAACCTCGGCGGCATGGACGACTCGAACAAGAAGCTCGTGCGGACCGTGAGCCTGCGGGTTCCGGACCTGGACGTGACGTTCCACGGCGTGTTGCGCGAAGGCACGCTGGAGGACGTCACCACCGAGCCCAAGGAGCGCGCGCAGGTGCGGCTCACGATCAACAGCGACGACCTCGTCGCGCTGGTCGCCGGGGACCTGAACTTCGCGGGGGCGTGGGCGCGCGGCCGGGTGAAGCTGGAGGCGTCCTTCACCGATCTGCTGCGGCTTCGCAAGCTGTTGTGATGGGCTGAGGTCATGACGACGACTCATTCCACACGCTTCATCCGCGCGCCGCGCGCGGCGGTGTACCGGGCTTTGCTGGACGCCGAGGCGGTGCAGCGGTGGATGGTGCCGGACGGGATGACCAGCGAGGTCCACTCCTTCGAGGGACGGCAGGGCGGGACGTTCCGCATTTCGCTGACGTATGAGGACCCGTCGGAGAGCGGGAAGACATCCGGGCGGACGGACACGTTCCACGGCACGTTCACGGAGCTCGTCCCGGACACGAAGGTCGTGCAGGCGGTCGAGTTCGAGACCGACGACCCGGCTCTGGCGGGCGAGATGACGATCACCTACGAGCTGCGGGACGCCGACGGCGGGACCGAGCTGGCCGGACGGCACGAGAACCTGCCCCCGGGCGTGTCGCCGGCCGACAACGAGCTGGGGACGCGGATGTCGATGGACAAGCTGGCGCAGCTGGTCGAGCAGGGGTGAGCTCAACAAACCGGCAGTGCTGCCTGTAAGTTGGGCGCGTGACCATACGCCGCACCCAGGAGGAACGCTCCGCCACCACCCGGCGCCTGCTGCTCGACGCGACGGTGGAGTGTCTGGTGAAGCACGGCTACGCCGGCACGACCACGACGCGGGTCTCGGAGCTGGCGGGCGTCTCGCGCGGGGCGCAGGTGCACCATTTCGCCACGAAGGACGAGCTGGTGGTGGCGGCGGTACGGCATCTGGCCGAGCAGCAGGCGCAGGTGGTGCTGACCCGGCCGGACATCCTGGCGGGGTCGGCGGACCCGGTGGGAGACGCGCTGGAGCTGATCTGGCAGGCGCACCAGGGGCCGACGTTCGACGCCGCGATCGAGCTGTGGGTGGCGGCGCGGACCGATCCGGATCTGCGGGAGGCGACGGCGGCGTTCGAGCGGGCGCTGACCGCGCGGTTCCTCGAGGTGGCGGGGATCTTGTTCGGGCCGCGGGTCACCGGGCTGCCGGATTTCCAGCCGCGGCTGTTGACCGCGTTGGAGGCGATCCGGGGGCTGCGGATGGTGTCGTTTCTGCATCCGCATCCGTCGGCGCGGCTGGACGAGCGGTGGCAGCGTTCGAAGGCTTTGTTGCGGCCGTTGTTCGAGTTCGAGGATGCGGAGCCGATGGGCGGCGGCGCGGCGGCCTCGCGCGAAATCTGATACACCGTCAGCAAACCTACGCCGCCGGGAGGGCGCGATGGCAGGACCGCTGCAGGGACTGAAGGTCGTGGAGATCGCCGGCATCGGGCCCGGGCCGTTCGCCGCGATGCTGCTCGCCGACCTGGGCGCGGAGGTGCTGCGCGTGGACCGGCCCGGGGGCGGGGGGCTGTCGCTGGGCGAGCGTGATGTGCTCAACCGGGGCCGGCGCTCGGTGGCGGTGGACCTGAAGCACCCGGGCGGGGCGGAGGTGGTGCTGCGCCTGGTCGAGCAGGCCGACGTGCTGATCGAGGGCTACCGGCCGGGGGTGGCCGAGCGGCTGGGCATCGGCCCGGAGGCGTGTTTGGAGCGCAACCCGCGGCTGGTCTACGGGCGCATGACGGGCTGGGGGCAGGACGGGCCGCTGGCGGCGCGCGCCGGGCATGACATCGCGTACATCGCGATCACCGGGACGCTGCACGCGATCGGCCGGGCCGGCGGGCCGCCGCAGGTGCCGCTGAACCTGGTCGGGGACTTCGGCGGCGGGGCGATGTACCTGGTGACCGGGGTGCTGGCGGCGGTGTGGGAGGCGGCGCGGTCCGGACGCGGGCAGGTGGTGGATGCCGCGATCGTGGACGGGACCGCGCACCTGTCGGCGATCATGCACGGGTTCAGCAGCTTGGGGCTGTGGCGCGAGGAGCGGGGGACGAACCTGCTGGACACCGGGGCGCCGTTCTACGACGTGTACGAGACGGCCGACGGCGAGTACATGGCGGTGGGGGCGATCGAGCCGCAGTTCTTCGCCGAGTTGGTGGAGCGGCTGGGGATCGCGCATCTGGTGCCGGATCAGAATGATCGGGAGCGTTGGCCGCAGCTGCGGGAGATGCTCGCGGATGTGTTCTCGACGCGGACGCGGGCGGAGTGGACGGCGGTGTTCGAGGGCAGCGATGCGTGTGTCGCGCCGGTGTTGTCGGTGAAGGAGGCGGTGGCGCATCCGCATTTGGCGGCGCGGGGGACGTTGGTGGAGCGGGACGGGTTGAGGCAGCCGGCGCCGGCGCCGCGGTTTTCGCGGACGGGGGCGGAGTTGGGGTTGGGGCCTTGTGGGGCGGGGGCGCATACGCGGGAGGCGTTGGTGGGGTGGGGGTTTGGGGATGTGGAGGAGTTGGTGCGGGAGGGGGTTGTGGTGGAGGGGTAGGGGGCGCGGGGACCGGCCGCAGGGGCGGCGCGGGCTCAGCCCAGGGAGACCTTCACGACCTGCGAGGCCGGGAACACGACAGTCCCGTTCTCGTTCCTCGCAAAGACCCAGTCACCGCTGAAGGCCACGGAACTGACCGGATAATCGCTGCTGTTCACTAGTTCGATCCGGATCGCGGGTCGCCACTCGAGTTCTTCCTTCATGCCGTCCATCCTCGGCGCCGCGCTGGCGGGCTGCCACGTGGAAGGCCCAGGTAGGGGACGTCCTACCGCGACCCCGCCAGCCGAAGGCCCGGCCCCTACTTCAACGCCGCCAACGCATCAGTCGCATCGACGTCGCCCTCGTGGCTCCACACCGCGGCGCACATGACGCGGACCGCGTCCATCTTGTCGCCGTGCTGGTGCAGGATGACCTGGCCGGACACCACCGCGGCGGTGGTGCGGCCCAGGGTGAAGTTGATGCCGTCGCGGGTGGGCGCCAGGTGGACGGCCAGCAGGCCGCGGAGGTCCTCGGCCAAGTACGTGGGGCGGCGGTGCGGCGGGGCTGCGAGCAGGTCGCTGATGGTGGTCACGCCGGTGAGGACCAGGAGGCTGTCGGTGTGGCCGCGGGTGGCGCCTTCGATGTCGGTGTCGAGGCGGTCGCCGACGATCAGGGGGCGGGTGGCGCCGGAGCGGAGGATGGATTCGCGGTGGAGCGGGAGTTCGGGTTTGCCTGCGATCTGGGGGATGACGCCGGAGGCTGCTCGGACTGCTGCCACCAGGGTGCCGTTGCCGGGGGCGATGCCGCGGGCGGTGGGGACGGTGGTGTCGGCGTTGGTGGCGATCCAGGGGACGCCGGCGCGGACCGCGTAGGTGGCCTCGGCCAGGTCCTTCCAGCCCAGGTCGGGTGAGTAGCCCTGGACTACCACGTCGGGGAGGTCGTCGGCGGAGGCCACCGGGTGCAGGCCCAGTTCCTTCACCGCCTCCAGCAGGCCCGTGCCGCCGATCACCAGGACGCGGCCGCCTTCGCCGACGCAGGCGTGCGCCATCCGGGCCGCTGCCTGCGCGGAGGTCACCACCTCGGTGGGGCGGGCCGGGACGCCGAGGTCGTTCAGGTGTTCGGCGACCGCCTCGGGGGTGCGGGAGGCGTTGTTGGTGACGTAGGCGCGGCGCATGCCGTGGGCTTCGGCTTCGCGCAGGGCGTCGGCGGCGTGCGGCACCGCGTCCGCGCCCCGGTACACCACGCCGTCCAGGTCCAGCAGGGCCGTGTCGTAGACCTGGGCCAGCGGTTTGTCGGACGTCAGCAGCGGCACGGTCGCGGCGTTCGCGGTGTTCGCGGTGTTCGCGGCGGCGGTGTCAGCAGCGTTCGCGGTCCCGCGGGGGCCGTCGGCAGTCTCAGCGGTCACACCGCTATCTGATCACACCCGCCTCGGGCGCGGGCGCGCGCCCCCGCCGCGGCGCCTATCCGTCGGCCAGGCCGCGTTTGCCGCTCTGCTCCCGCAGTGTGGAGCGGGCCGCTCGCAGCGCGTTGGCGTAGTGGCGGATCTCCGGGCGCATCGCCGCCGCCGCCGACAGGTGCTCGACCGCGACGTCCATCTGGCCGAGTTTGGCCGCCGCCAGGCCCCAGCCGAACTGCGCGTAGTCGTCGTCCGGGCTGACGTGCGCCAGTTGCGCGAAGCTCTCCAGCGCCTGGTCGTACAGGCCGCCGTCGAAGTGGGCGCGGGCCAGGGCCTCCAGCACCGGGGCGGAGTCGGGGGTCTTCTGCGCGACCTTGGTGAGCAGCTGCGCCGCTCCCTGCGGATCGCCGGCCTCCAGCAGCTGTACGCCCTGCCGGTACCAGTCGGCGGCCTCGCCGGTGGGCTCGCCGACGCCGTCCTCGGCGTCGTACCCGCCATATCGCTCAGACATAAGATCCTCCGTCGTACTCGGCTCCCGCTACCGGCTCCCCATCCGTGACAACCTGTATGCCGTTCTTCCTTTCCACACGTCGGCCACCTCACTCCCCACGCGTCCCCAGGCCTGCTCCACCGCCTCTGGGCCACCGCTGAGCGACGGCGCGTGTCCGAAGTGTGGACCACTGCTCGTACCATGCCTGCATGGCACACAGCGATCCGCAGGCGCTGCGAGTGCTCCCGTTCCGGGGGCTACGGTTCGTCCCCGACCGCGTCCGCGATCCGTCGGCGGTCACTTCGCCACCGTACGACATGATCGGCCCGGAAGAGGCCAGGCGGCTGGCCGACACCGAGGAACACAACGTCGTGCGCCTGATCCTGGCCGCGCCGGAGGAGCTCGTGGACCGGCCCGGGGCGCCGGAGCGCTATCGGCGGGCGGCCGGGTCGCTGCGCGAGTGGATCGACGACGGGGCGCTGCGGCTGGACCCGGAGCCCGGGTTCTACATCTATGAGCAGACCGGTGCCGGGTTCCGGCAGCGGGGGCTGATCGCCCTGGTCCGGCTGGACGACGCCGACCCTGTCGCGACCGAGTCCGACGGGCCCGCCGAGGCGAGTGCGGCCCCGTCGGGTCCGGACGCCGCCGACGAACCCGCGCCCGCCCGCCGTGCGATCCTCCCGCACGAGGCCGTCACCGACTCCGTGGTCGCGGACCGGCTGGCCCAGATGCGCGCCACCGACGCCCACATCGAGCCGATCCTGCTCACCTATGAAGGCGACCGCACCGTCTCCGACCTGCTGGACCGGGTCGCGGACCACGCCCCGCCGCTGACCGCGGCCACCACCGCCGACGGCACCGCGCACCGTCTGTGGGCGCTCACCGATCCGGTCTCGATCGACCGGATCGCCGCCGCGCTGCTGTGGCACCGGGCCCTGATCGCGGACGGCCACCACCGGCACGCCGCCTACCGCCGGCTGCGGGCCGAACGCGGCGGGCCGGCCGCCTACGGCCTGGCCTTCCTCGTCGACTCCCGCCGCTACCCGCTGAGCCTGCACGCGATCCACCGCGTCCTGCCGCACGTCCCGCTGTCCCTGGCCGCGGCGCAGGCCGGGAAGGTGTTCGCGGTCCGCGAGACCGCCGACCCGCACACCGCCCTGGACCGCATCCCGCGCGGCGAACACGCGTTCGTGCTCTCCGACGGCGCCACCCACTACCTGCTCACCGCGCCCGACCCGGACGCCCTGGCCCAGGCGATCCCCGCCGACCGGCCCGAGGCCTGGCGCGCGCTGGACGCGACCGTGCTGCACCACGTGCTCGTGGAGTCGGTGTGGCAGCTCCCCGACACGCCCGAGGAGGTGCGGTTCGACCACGATCCGGAGCACGCGGTCGCCGAGGCGGCGCGGGTGGGCGGCACGGCGGTGCTGCTGCGCCCGACGACCGAGGACGTGGTGCGGGAACTGGCCGGCGCCGGCGTGCTGATGCCGCGCAAGTCGACGGCGTTCGGGCCGAAGCCGGCGACCGGTCTGGTGATGCGGCT
>JABFXP010000642.1 GCA_013361685.1 Catenulispora sp. | reverse complement strand
GGCGGCCCCCCTCCCGGAGCGGAGGCCCGCCGGAGGCGCTTTTGATCTTGCCTTTGACTTTCCCCCACGAACGCGACGCAGTCGCCCACCCCGAAACGAACCGCACCCCCCACCCACCGCCCGCCGCCCGCCGCACACCACCACCACACCCACCCACCCACCCACACAAAAAAGCCGCCTGCCGCCGCCCTCCCCCGAGAGCGACGCCAGACGGCCATCCACCTACACCTGCACCTACACCCCCACCCCCGACCTACAAATAATCAGCATCCACAACAGCCTGAGCAAAAATACTCGGCGCCTCCTGCGGCGTATCGTGCCCGATCCCCGTCAGCACCCGATGCTCATACTTCCCCGTAAAGAACTGCCGATACCCCGTCCCATCCGTCGAAGCAATAAACGGATCCCGATCCGGATCAATCGTGATCGTCGGCACCCCAATCGTCGGCCGCCCCGCCAACTTCGCCTCGAGCGCGTCATACCGCCGCTCCCCATCAGCGAGCCCCAACCGCCACCGATAGTTATGAATAACGATCGCGGCGTAGTCCGGATTCGCAAAAGCCTGCGCCGTCCTCGCAAACGTCGCGTCATCAAACGCCCACGTCGGCGACACGTCATCCCACACCAACCGGCACAGCTCATCCCGCAGCGTCGGCGTCTGCATCGCCGTCCGCCCCCGGTCAGTCGCGAAGTAGTACTGATACCACCACACCTGCTCAGCCTTCGGCGGAAGCGGCATCTTCTGCGCCTCCACATTAGTGATCAGGTACCCGCTCACCGACACCAGCGCCTTAACCCGCTCCGGCCACAGCGCCGCGATGATATCCGCAGTACGAGACCCCCAGTCGAACCCAGCCAGCACCGCCTGCCGAATCTTCAGCGCATCCATCAGCGCGATGATGTCCACAGCGATCGCAGACTGCTGAGCGTTCCGGAACGTAGCCCCCGACAGGAACGTCGTACTCCCGTGCCCCCGCAGATACGGCACGATCACCCGGTACCCCGCCCCCGCCAGCAGCGGCGCCACATCCACATAGCTGTGGATGTCATACGGCCACCCATGCAGACAGATCACCACAGGCCCATGCTTCGGCCCGAGCTCGGCGTACCCGACATCCAGCAACCCAGCCCGCACCTGCTTGATCTCCGGAAACTCCGTGTGCGTCCCAGGCGCGATCATCGGAATCGACGGCTTCGGCCCCGGATGCCGCGCAACACCTCCACCGCCACCGCTCCCGTCAGCAGCGGCAGACGCCGCCTGCACACCCACACCTCCCACCGACGCCGCGGTGGCCCCCACACCGACACCCACCGCCTTCGTGAACGTACGCCTGTTGATCATGACTGAACCTTTCCCACGAGTCTTCTGGCGTACCCACTGTCATCCGCACAGCCCCCCACCCGCATCAGTCACATGACGCCAAGACACTCCCCCGACGTGTTCCGCCCCACCCCCACCTCACACCAAAACCAACTCCTCCGACCGACTCAAAGCATCCCGCAAAGCAGCCCGCGTCGTAATATTCAACTTCGGAAAAATCCGATACAAATGCGAACTAACCGTCCGCGGCGACAAATGCATCCGCGTCCCAATCTCCTTATTCGTCAACCCACTAGCCGCCAAATCCGCAATCCGCCGCTCCTGCCACGTCAACGTCGCCAAATGCATCACCGAAGCCCGCGGCGCCGCCCCCGTGGCCCGCAACTCCGCCTGCGCCCGCTCCCCCCACCCCCCAGCCCCCAACCGCTCAAACGCCTCCGCCGCCAACCCCAAATACCGCCGCGCCGCACCCCGCCCCTCCACATGCCGCACCCGCGTCCCATGCGCCAACCGAATCCGCGCCACCTCGAACGGGAACCGCGCCACCTCCGGATGGCTCTCCACCATCTCGAACATCGCGACCGCCTCCCGCTCCGTCTCCGCCGTCATCGCCAACGCCCCGTACGTCACCAGCGCCAACCGCGGCGACACCTCCGCCAGCCCGGCATCCCGCGCCGCGACCGCATGCTGCCGCGCCTCCTCAGCCCGCCCGGTGTGCAGCGCCGACTCGACCAAATCCAGCAGCATCCGCGAAGCCTGATGCGCGTAAGCCTGGAACGTCCCCGGCTGCGTCACCCCGACCGCGAACAGATACGCCGCCTCATAATCACCCGCACTCAAAGCCGCCGCAGCCCCAGCCGCATCAGCGATCTGCGTCAGCATCCCCAGCCCACGCGGCCGAGCCCAGATCTCCACCTCAGCCTGCAAATCCCGAGCCCGCGCCACCTGCCCGCGCATCCCCGCCAGCTGCGCCAAGTACCCCCGCGCCTGCGTTACGAACAGCTCAAGCCCGTGCTCGCCGGCCAGCTCCACCACCCGCTCCCCGCTCCGCTCGGCGTCATCCCACTCCCCGGCGGCCATCTGGTCCAGCATGATCAACAACAGCATGACCAACCCACTGGCCACCGCGCCGGTCTCCAGCTCACGATCCACGACGCGCTGCAAATGCGGCCGGTACTGACTCAAAATGTCGAGGTGGTACGCCGCCACCCCCAGCCGCGTGACATCCCACGGCTCCAGCTCGGGCAGACGCACGATCGCATCCTCGACCACCTCCGCCCGCCCAGCGCCATGCCGCACAACGTCTCCCCAGACATCGCTGAACAAGCGCGCACTCTCGGGAACCGCATCACCCATGGAAGCAAGCAGAGCCCGAGTACGCTCCCAAGCCCCCTCCTCACCGCCATACGCACTAAGCCCCACCAGCAAGTTGACCAGCCGCGTCACAACGTCACTCGCCTCGACCACCCCCACCAGCCCCTCCGCCCCCACCGCGCCACTCCCCCGCACAGCGCCACTCCCCCGCACCTTCTCCAAAGCCCCCATAACCAACCGATGCGTCGACCGCACATCCCCGTCCTGATACAAAGCCCGATAACCGTCAGCAATCACCGCAGCCGGCGTCTCCGTCCCCCTAGCCGCGACATCCGCCAGCACCAACCGATGCGCCTGCCCAAGCCGCCCCGCGTGACTCGCGACGAACGCCGCATCCGCCAACCGCCGAGACCGCCCCGCATGATCCGCACTGAGCTCAGCGGCACGCGTCAGCCACGACACCGCCGCCAGCGCACCGCCACGCCGCGTCGCCGACTCGGCCGCCGCCTCCAACACATCAGCGACGTCCTCGTCCGGATCAACAGTCGCCGCCGCCAGATGCGTCGCGCGCCGCTCCAAGTGCTCCCGGTGCACCTGCGCCAGCTCCCGGTGTGCCGCACGGCGCTGGTTCGGCGTCGCCAGCTGCACGACCGCCGAGCGCACCAGCGGATGCCGGAACGTGAAGTCTCCCGTGTCTGCATCGACGTCGAGCAGCCCGGCGGCCACAGCTTCATCAGCATTCCGCATGCGATAGCGCGCATTAAGACTGAAAGCGGCCTCGGACGATCCGCCAAAGCCATCCGCGCGCCGCACCCCACCCCCATCGAGCGCGCTCTTCAACATCTCCGCCCGAACGGCCTCGCCGAGCCCTGCGATCCGCGTCCCATACAGGTGCTGCAACCGCCGCGGCAGCGGCAGCCCGTGCGGCCCGAACAAGTCGTCGGCGAGTTCCAGTCCCCGCTCCCGCCCGACGAAGTGCGCCGGCAGCTCCAACAACGCCAACGGGTTCCCCTGCGCCTGCTCCAGCACCAGCCGCCGCACCTGCGACGCCAACCCCGGATACCGCAGATCCAGCAACGCAGCCGCGTCCTCCGCCGACAGCGGAGCGACCGGCAACTCCGGCAGCGCCGCCGTGTCGAACCGGGACGCGACGTCGGACCGAGCCGCGACCAACAGCTTCACCGGAGTCCCGGCCAGCCGCCGCCCGACGAAGCCGCAGACGTCGGCGCTGGCGTCGTCGAGCCACTGCCCGTCGTCCAGCGCAATGAACAGCGGCTGCCGGGCTCCAGCGCGGGCCAGCAGGTTGAGCACAGCGATACCGATCGCCATGACCGATACCGGTCCGCCTTCTTCGCGGCCGAACTCACCCCCGAACTCACCGCCAAACACGCCGCCAAACACGCCCCCGAGCATCGCCCGCGTCCCAGCATCAAGCCGCTCGACATCACCGAACAGCGGATAGAGCACCTGGTGCAAGCCGGCATACGGCAGCCCGGCCTCAGCCTCCACCCCAGCAGCGCGAATCACCAGGTGCCCTTCGCGCTCCGCCGACTCGGCGGCGTCCTCCAACAGCGCGCTCTTACCGACACCGGTCTCGCCGCGCAGGACGAGCGCCCGACCAGCGGTGGACGCCACGAACGCCGCGAGCTCCGCCCGCGCGCCGTCCCGACCCGTCAACGTCGTGATCATGGTTTCCATGCCGCCTACTTCTTTCCTTCTATCCGTTTAGCCGTGGTTTCGGTGGAGCTCCAGGAGCGCCAGCGGGTTCCCCTGGGAGTCGGCAACGATCCGGTCCAGAACCTCGGGATCGGCCGGTTCGGGCAGCACCGCCGCGAGCAAAGCCCGGGCGTCCTCATCGGCCAGGCCCTCGACCCGCAGCTCCGGCAGACCGGCCAGCAGCCGGGCGTTGGCCGGGCGCAGCGCCGAGGCGGTGGTGTTCACAGCGAAGACCAGCGCCACAGCCTCGGCATCGAGCCGGCGTGCGACGAAGGCGAGGATCGCCGCCGACATCCCGTCCAGCCACTGCACGTCGTCGACCACGCAGACCAGCGGTTCGTCGACCGCGGCCTCGGCGAGCAGGTCCAGCACCGCCAGCCCGACCAGCAGATGTCCGGCGGACCCGCCGCCGAGCCCCAGGGCCGTGCTCAGGGCCTCCTGCTGGGCCGGTGACAGCCGGTCGAAGTGGTCCATGAGCGGGGCGCACAGCTCGTGCAGGTTCGAGTACGCCAGCTCAGCATCAGTCTCGACACCGGCGGTGCGGACCACGCGGCCGGCCAGGCCGTGCCCGGCCAGGTACGCCAGCAGCGCGGTCTTGCCGACGCCGGACTCGCCGCGCAGAACCAGCGCGCGGCTGCGTCCTTCACGCAGCTCGAGCAGCAGGCGGTCCAGGACCTCCTGCTCCCGGGCGCGGCCGCACAGCGGCTGCGGGAGCGGGTCGTTCGTCACGTCTTCTCGGCCTTCTTCGTGGGCTGTCCGCGCGAAAGCAGCGGCAGCGGCTTGCTCGATTTCTTCGTCGTCCGACTCGTCCGACTCGTCCGACTCGTCCGACTCGTCCGACTCGCCGTCCGGCTCGCGCCCGGATCCGGTCACCGCCGGTCAGCTGCCGAGACCGGCAGCGCGCGCCATGTGCTCGGCGTACCAGGCCGGCCAGTCCGCGTCCTGGTGCCCGAGCTGCTTCTCGTGCTCCTGGTGCGCCTGGGCAGTCGCGCGCAGCGCCTGCTCAAGCTCGGCGACCGAGCGGTAGACCACCTGGCTGATCCGGCCCGGACGACGGGTGGTGACCTCCTGCAACACGAAGGTGTTGCCATCGGGGTCGGCGAAGGAGGCGAAGGATCCGTAGGACTGGCGCGCGGGGTGCGGCCCGGCGACCCGGTCAGTCGTGCCGGCGTGGTGGAAGACACCGCCGGCGTCGTGGAACACCTCGCTGACCTCGACACCGGCCGCCTCCAGAGCGGCACGCGCAGCAACGACGTCGTCGACGATCATGTGCACGCCGCGCTCGGAGCCGGGGGCGGCGTCGGTGATGCCGCTGCCGATGATGATCGAGGCCGCGGAGCCGGGCGGCGTCAGGTGGACCACGCGGAAGTCGTTCGGCCCGGAGTAGTCGACGTCCTCACGGAACCCGATGCGCTTGTAGAAGTCCTTGGCCTTGTCCACGTCCGAGACCGGCAGGACCACGACTTCGATCTTGAAGTCCACCATTGTCAGCTCCTTAGCCCGTGTGCTGGCGGCCGGCACTCGCCGACCCACCATCACCATCTCCCTGTCCCCGGGCCCGTCGCCCCAGGGGCGAACCCTGGCCCGTACCCCGGGCCCCGGGTCCCGGGGATCGGGCCCGGGGTCACGGGTGGCGGCGACCAGGGTCCGGCACCGGCTCGGCGCGGTGCGGTGCGGGGCGAAGCTGAGGGCACCGAGAACGACGAACACCACACGACGAACACCAGGAGTGATCCCGATGGCGACCATCCACTTCACCGAGCAGACCGCCGCGACCCCGGAGCAGTTCGTGGCGAGCCTCACCGACTTCGGCCCGGGCCGGCAGGAGCTGTTCAAGAACAGCGCCGACGACTACCTGAAGGTGCACTCCAGCGGCGTCGACCACGCGGACGTCACCGAGGGCGCCGGCGGGATCTGGGAGCGGCTGTCCTACGACTGGTCGGACCCGCGCCGCGTGACCATGAAGACCACCGACTCCAACATCTGGGGCGGCAACTCCGGCCACACCTACACCTTCACGACGCTGCCGAACGGCAAGACGCAGCTGGACGTGGTGGTGGTGCGCGAGGGCAAGAACCTGAAGGGCAAGCTCACCGGGGCGCTGCTGGGCAGTGTCGGCAAGGGCGTGCTGGAGAAGGCGCTGAAGCAGACGATCAAGGCCGTCGAAGAGCGCAACCAGCTGGTGCGGTCCTGATGGGCGCCATGACTGTCACGACGGTGCGCGTGACCGAACTGGGTGTGCCCGCTGTGCCGCTCTTCGCCGAAAGTGTCATCGCCGACGGAACTGCGGCGGTCGAGCCGACCGATGCGACCGCCACCTCGAAAACGGCAGCCGACACCCCAGCGAGGCCCGAGACGGCCGACAGAGCAGCCAGCACCATCCGAACGCCCGACAAGACCGCGGCCCCCACCCCGGCCGCGCAAGTCCGGGAGGCGCGCTTCGGAACGCTGCCCGCCCACGTCCCCTTCTCCGACCTGATCGCGGAGCAGCCGTCCGAGCCCGTGAACCCGACCGGCGAGGAGTACTACGCCGAGCGGAACTGGCGGCACGGAGCGTGCGCGGCCCTCGATCCCTGGATCTGACCGGTACGGAACCGACTTGTTCTTTCCGTTGCATCGAGCATTCACAACGAAAGAGAGACCCATCATGGCCGCCCGCTACACCGCCACCGTCGAGGTCACCGGGGAGGGTCGCAACGGCGGCGTCGTTCGCGCGATGGACGGCCAGCTGGAGCACCGCGTCGCCGTCCCGAAGGAGCTGGGCGGCGTCGGCGGGGCCACGAATCCGGAGCAGCTGTTCGCGGCGGCGTGGGGCGCCTGTTTCCTGAGCGCCCTGCGCACCGCCGCCGCCGAACGCCGCATCCGGCCGACCGAGACCGAGATCACCGTGGAGGTCACCATCACCCACGGCGACGACGGCGAGTACTCGCTCTCGGTGGTGCTGACCCCGCGCCTCGGCGGGGTGGACCAGCAGACCGCCGAGGAACTGGCCGCGGCCGCCCACCAGATCTGTCCGTACTCCAAGTCGACGCGCGGCAACATCCCGGTCGTCGTCAACGCCGGCACGCTTTGACCACCTGCACGATGTGGCCGCCCGACATCAGCTGACATCAGCTGCCGATGATCCGCGCCGCTCCGGCCGGGGCGACGCGGCGATTCTCCCAGCACCCGAATCAGCCTCCTGAACATCTCAGCACTGCCCCGGCAACAGTTCCTCCTCCCGCCGTCGGCGGTCCGTGCCATGATGCGAGACCATGCGCGCAGACGATCCGCTCCACGGCATGGACTCGGTCGAGTGGTCCGCCCTCACCCACGCCTACGGTCCTGCCGGCGACACGCCTGATCTGCTGCGCAGGCTGGCTTCGAACGACGCCGAGGCGGTGGCGGACGCCCACTACGAGCTCGTAAGCAGTCTCGCGCATCAGGGTTCTGTCTATCCCGCGACGGTCGCCACCGTGCCGTTCCTGGTACGGCTCGCCGTCTCCGGCATCCAGCGGCTCCCCGTACTGGAGCTGCTGTGCGTCATCACCGAAAGCTCCGACACCCGCGCGCTGCCATCGCCCGACGCCGCGCGGCAAGCGGTCGCGGAGCACGGCGCAGCCCTGCTGCCCCTGCTCTCCGACGCCGACCCCGGAACACGGGCACTGACCGCCTGGGTACTGGCCCAGACCCGCGACGCCGACCGCTACATCGCCCCGCTGGCCGAACGCTGGCAGGTCGAAACGAACGCCGACGTCCGGGGCGGCCTGCTCCACGCGCTGCACCTCGTCGATCCCGTGATCACAGACGTCCGCGCGCGCCGGTTGCTCGGCGCCGACGAGCCTGCCCAGGTCCGAACGACCGCCGTCTACGTCCTGGCTTCGAGCGCCGGCGCACCGTGGGATGCGGAAATGGCCGAGGCAGCCAGCGCGTGGATGACCGCCAAGACGGACGATTACCGAGGACAGCCGTGGCACGTCCGCTTCCAGCATCTCGTGCCCGTCGTGCTGCGCACCCACGGCGCCGAGGTCGCCGTCTCCCTCGTGGCCCCCGCACTCGACGCCGACAGGGCCGCATCCGACGAGATCCTGCTGCGCGGCGTCGGCTCAGCCCAGACCCTTGTCATGCGGTCCCGCGGCGCCGCCCGGTTGCTGCTTCCGTCGCTGGCGTCCCTGGTCCATGCGTCCGCCGAGGTCAGCGATGCGGCGCTGGCCGTGCTGCGCCTCATCGGCCCGTCCGCGGCGCCATCGGCAGCGGAGACGATGCTCGCGATCGCCGATCGCCCGCGTTCCGGACAGGACGCGAACACGAACGCGGACACCGACACCGACACCGACACCGACACAACCACCGAAGCGGATTCCGCCCTGTCCACCCTCTTCGAATGGGGCGTGCCCGCAGCAACCGACCTCCTGGCCCGCGACCTGCCGCACCGGCCCCGAGCGCTCGAAGCCGCAGCGAAGGCGAGCACGGAGCAGCCAGACCGATTCCCCTTCCACGCCGGGCTTTTCACCGCGATCCGCAGTCGCCTGCAAGCCCTGCCCGGCAGCACCGCACCCCACCCGGCGGGCACGCCGAACTGGCCGAGTTTCGTGATCTCCTTGCAGCAGAAGAACGAGCCCATCCACCTCTGCACCGTGCTCAAAGCGTGGGGCGAGCAGGCTGCTGACGCCGCTCCCGACGTCGCCGCCGGCCTGCACCTGTTCCCGCTGGCAGCGGCACCGACGCTCGCCGCCCTGGGCGTGGCGACATCGGAGGTCGTCGAAGCGCTCAAGCAAGCCATGCAGTCCGACGCCTTCTCCACGCGCGTCGTCGCCGCCCAGGCCCTCCATACGCTCACCGGCGACGCCGACCCGCTGCTCGACGCCGTGACGCACGGTCTGACGCTCACCGGATCAGAACTCGAGACAGCCGCCAAAGCCGCCGCCGAGTTGACCGGCCACAACGAACAGCTCGCCTCCGCATCAGCCGAGGCGCTGGCGCGCGCAACCACAACACCGTCCAAAACTGTGCCGGATCTGAAGGCCCGAGTCAGTGTGGCCCGAGCTCTGTGGCGTCACGGCGGCGCGCCCGAAGCCGTCGTCGACGTCTACGCCGAAGCCCTGACGTGGGCCGACCGCACGTTCAGAGGCGCCACCTGGGCTGTCATCTCGGCGATCAAAGCCGCCGCCGAGACGGGCACCGCCGGTCAGCCACTCGTTCCAGCACTGATACGCCTCCTCGACATGCCCGATTACTGTGCCCCCTCAGCAGAAGCCCTGCGAGCCGTTCAGCCAGACGTGTTCGACACCCTGTCCGGTCATCGCGACCTCGCCGAGAAACTGGTCGCAGCGATCAGCGCGGGCAGCTTCTTCATGCATCAGTACCCTCCGGTCGAAGCCCTCGCCCGGTTGGCTCCGGAGGCGATCACCGGCACGGTCCGCCAAGCCTTGCAAGACCTGGCGGACCGCGATGAACGCCTCGTCACGCGCGGCATGTCAGCCTCGACGATCTCCGAGGACGAACAACTACGCGTACTGATCGAAGACGTGCTCACTCCAGGCGCACCGTCTCGACCCATCCCGGCGGCCGCAGGTCGATGAGGTTCCCGTGCCCGTCGTAGGTGTAGTCGCGGCGGCGTGCGGACTCGAAGATGCCGGCGATGACGCGGCACCCGATCTCGGCTTCGGGCCAGGGCGTGAACCCGTCCGTGAGCACCACCACGACGTCGGGCCGCGGCGCCCGCGCCACCGCGCGGCGGATGCCTTGGCGCAGGTCGGTCCCGCCGCCGCCGACCAGCGCGATGTCCTCAGCCCAGCAGACCTGTTGCGCGGTGTGGACGGCGGCGTCGCAGCTGTAGACGGACACGTGGTCGCCGCTCACTCCGGTGGCGCGGGTGATCGCCGCCAGCTCGGTCAGGGCGCTGCCGAGGTCCACGTCGGACACCGAACCGGAAGTGTCGATGACCACCGCCACGTGCGGCAGCGGCCGCCGCAGGCTCGGCAGCACCAGGCCGCCGCCCAGGCTCTGGCTGCGGCGGCTCGGGCGCCGATAGGTGTAGTCGCCCGCGCCGCCGGCCACTCCGAGGCTGGTGCGGAACGCCGCGCCGAGCAGTTGGCGCCAGTCCTGCGGCGCCTTGCCGTAACGCTCGGCCCAGCGCTGCCAGCCTTCGGGAGCGGTGCCGCGCCCGGCGTTCACCGCGTCGCGGACGCTGATCCGGATGGCCTCGGCCTCGCGGCGGCCGAGCGGGTGCGCGCCCTCGCCGTCGGCGTCCCAGGGCACGCGCCCGCTGTGAGCGCCCGAACCGCAGTCGATGAGGTGCTCGAACCGGCTCACGATGCTCGGCGTCAGGTCTCGGAGATACTCCTCGAACAGATCGCGTTCGACGAGTCGGAGACTCTGCGGCGTCAGGGCGCCGGCGGGCAGCCGCGGACACGTTTCGGGGTCGGAGTCGCCCACCAGCCCTTGCAGAAGGTCGTCGTTGATCTCCAAGTCCATGGCGATGTTCAGTCGCACCTTCTCCCGGGCGGGCTGCTCGGGATCGAGCGCGGCGGTGCCGGGCCGGCCCGCGGCGCCGTGCCGGACGCTGTCCTCCCGCAGCTTGTCGGCGCGGCTGTGGTGGTCGCGGATGAGGTGCGACACCTCGTGCAGCCAGATGGCGGCGAGTTCGCGCAGCAGCAGGCTGTCGACGAACTCCGGGTTGACGTAGCAGCGCCAGAAAGCATCGACGGCCATCGTGCGCACCGTGTAGGTCGGGACGATGGTCAGAGCGTGCAGCGCCACCGCGAGGTAGGGGCAGGTGGTCACCGCGAGCCGGCGGGCGGCGAGGAGCTTGGCCGTGTCCAGTGCGGTGGCCGCCGGTTCGCGGACGACGGCCGGGCGATGGATGGGTGCTGCGATGCGGACGGGTCCGGCCCCGGCGCCCGTGAGCGGAAAGGTGAGCGGCCGCGCGGTGAGCCGGCTCGGTCCGGCCAGGACGGCCGGGGTCGGGATCCTCAGGGTCCGTCCTTGCTGCGCGCTGGTCCGGCTTTCCGCAGTCCGGCCCTTCTCCGGCGCGCTCTCCGGCGCCTTCACTCGCCCCACGCCATCATCGCCTCCAGCCCCCTCAGGTTGTCGAGTTGCTCGGGCAGCTCCCACTCCGGACGCCGCAGCGCCGCGAGCTGCATGGCAGGTGCCGCGAGCAGATCCACCGGCACCGTGACGGCCAGCCGCGCCACCAGCCGCCACGCCGCCTCCCAGCGGACGCGGGCGGTGTCGCGCGCGACCGCGTCGACGACCGCCGCGAGCGTCGCGTGCACGAGGTCGCCGCGCTCGGGCAGTTCGGCGGACTCCGGGTCGGCGAGCACCGCCTCGGGGTCCGGCAGGTCGCGCCGCTCCAGGAACGCCATCAGCTCCAGCCCGGCGCCGTCCCCCACCGACCCGCGGATCGCGATGGCGACGGCCTCCATGTCGGCGTCGGCGGCGTAGCCGAAGGCCAGCAGCCGCATCGCCATCTCCCAGGTGCGCGGGGACGGCCAGGCCCCGGCGCGGTCGGCGGCCGACTTCGGCATCCGGTGCGTGTAGTCGGGCCGCACGGTCAGGAACGCGCAGACCGCGGCCCGGGCCCGCGCCACCGACGACCCCAGCCGCGCGGGATCCAGGCGGGGCAACGGGATGTGCGGCCACGTGCCGCCGAGGCCGCGGACCACGACGTCGGGATCGTGCGTCCACGCCAGGTGCACGAAGCGGTTGGCCAGCGGCGGCGCGAGCTGCCACCCGTCGGCGGCGCTGCCCGCCGGGTTCGCGGCGGCGACGATGCGCACGCCCGCGGGCAGCGCCAGGCTCCCGACATGCCGTTCCAGCACGACCCGCAGCAAAGCGGCCTGCACCGCCGGCGGCGCGGAGGAGATCTCGTCCAGGAACAGCAGTCCGTGCCCGGCCCGGCTCAGCCGCACCGCCCAGTCCGGCGGCGCCATCGCCACCCCGCGCACCGCCGGATCGGCTCCGACGACCGGCAGGCCGGCGAAGTCCGACGGATCGTGCACGCTCGCGATCACCGTCTCCAACGGCAGGTCCAGGCCGCGCGCCAGCTGCACGAGGGTCGAGGACTTGCCGATGCCCGGCTGGCCCCAGAGCAGGACCGGCAGGTTGGCCGCGGCGGCGAGCGCCAGCGCCTGCACGGTGGGATCGGACCCGGGCTCGGTGACGGAGGCGCGGGTCAGGGCTATGAGCTGGTCGGCGGCCAGGAGCTGGCGGCGCTCGGCGGTGAGGCCGGCGGGGTCGCCGGTGTTGGCGATCTCGTCGAGATCACTGAGCTCGTCGAGCTCGTGGATCGCAGAAGCCTGAATGTCTGAAGTCAGTGTCATGGTCACCTGTGTGTTCGGGCCGGGACCTCCAATCGGGTCCGACGGCTGCCAATGGTGGGTAGGGCCAGGGAACTGCGGGTGTCGCGAGGCCGGACAGCACCGGCCAGGAGCATCCGGAGCCGGAGGGTGTTCTCCCGGAGGGTCGCCAGGGCTTCGCCGACCGTGCCGCCCGCGGGGAGGTCGATCTCGTCCAGCGCGGCTTGGGCACCGGCGTGGGTGTGCAGGAGGTGGCGGACGTCGTCGGCCCGGCCGTGCTGGAGCAGGCTTTCGGCGAGGTCGATGACGTGCCGGCCCGACGCGAGGTAGTCGGCGGCCTGGCGGCAGGGGTTTCCCGGGCCGCCGAGCCGGCGCAGCACGGATTCCCGGTGGGCGGCGCCGAGATGGTCGATCGAGCGCCAGGTCCCCTTGTGGTGGACCACGCGGTGGGTGGCCGCGCCGCACTGGATCCACAGGGTGGGGATACCGCCGCCGGCTCGGCGGCCCGCGATGAACGGGACTTCGCGGTAGAGCCAATCATCCGACTCGTCGGACTCGTCCGCGGCCGGTTCCGGCTCCCCGAAGGCCGACGCGATCAGGGGATGCAGTTCGTGGCCGCCGAGCAGGCCGCAGCGCAGGAGGTCGACGTCCACCGGCCGCGCCCAAACGGCGGTGGGAACGGCGGCCAGCCCGCGGCCGTCCGCGTCCGAGACGACGACCGACCCGGCGGCCGACGTCAGGCCGGAGAGCACGAGCGCGCCCGGCCCCGAACGCAGAACCGCCGCGTCCACGCCCGGCACCGCGGCCCGGATCCGGTCCGCGAGCCCCGGCAGCCGCACCGGCAGTCCGGCCAGCCACCGTGCCCGGCTCGGCAGTGTGTCATCGACGGCGAATGAGAACCCTGCCAGCTGCCAGGCCGCCGCGAACGAGCCCGCGTCCTGCAGCCGCACGATCTCCTGCGCCTCAGCGCTGACGTCACGCGTCACCGCCAGGTCCGAAGCCCGTTCCGCACTCCAGAACATCGGATGCCGCACCAGACTGTGCCGGGCCGCGTGCTTCAGGTGCAGGCTCTCCAGCAGCGCACGCACCACCGGATCGCCGGCCACCACCGGCCGCGGCCGCACGCCGTTCTCCAGCACCGTCAGCACGATGCGCTGCCCGGCCTCCAGCGCCGACCGCGGCGTCATCGCGACCAGCGACAGCACCCGTCCGTCAGCGTCGAACTCCGCGATCGGCACGAAAAGCCCGGCCAGCAGCTCCCCCGCACCGTGCGCCCGCCGCGGCAGATGCCACCGCAGCAGATCCGGGGAGAGCTCACGCAGACCCGTGAGCAGCCGGCCCGCCGTCTCGGCGCCATACCGCCGCCGGACCGCATCAGGGTTCACATACACATCGACATCGGCCGCCGCACAGGCGCCGCGCCAGTCACCGACCGCACGCCGCCGGGCAGCGGCCGCGATCATCGTCGGGGGGACCCCGTAGCGCCGGGCCGCTATGGCCGCCGAGGCTCGGGTGTCAGTCAGGATCGCCGTTCGCACCGGCTCCGTTCCCGTCATCGGGTCACGGCGGTGTCGACGGCCTCCGATCTGTTCATCAGCATGCTTCGTTTGTGGTCATCGGGGACGATGGACAGTCACCGATGATGCACCCGCGCCCCGGTGTCGCGCAACAAGGAAGCCGGCCGCCCCGCCTCCGAAGAGGCGGAACGGCCGGCCTGTGTCTTGCTCAGTTCACAGCACAGCGCGGTACCACATAGCGCACCGCGCCGGACTCACGTCCGGCTCAGCGGCCGAACCCGAACGACCGCAGGAACACGGCGTTCGGCGAACCGACGCCGGTGGCCAGGTCGTACCCGCGGGCGGCGGGCAGGCCCTCGTCCACGCCGTAGGAGATGAGCCGGTACATGCCGGCCACCGGGCTGCTGGCCGGGTACTGGAACACCACCGAGTGCACCGCCGAGCCGGCGATCTGGCGCGGCGTCTGCACCACGTCGTTGGTCAGCCAGCCGCGGGCGTAGATCGCCGGGTTGGCGAAGCCGACCGGGATGCCCCACTGCGCCTGCTGCGCGGAGGCCAGAACGCCCGCCCAGGCCGGAGCCGACACCGAGGTGCCGCCGTAGCCGCCCTCGGAGTAGGTGCCCGACGCCTGGTCGGTCTGGCCCACCAGGGTGCTGCTGAAGTACAGGTCACCGTTCAGCGAGATGTCCGGGATGGTGCGCTTGGGCTGCGCGGTCTTGGTCCCGTCCATCAGAGTGGTGGCCATGCTGTGCGGCACGGTCCAGCTCTGGTACCACGGCTGGGCGATGGTCTCGCTCACGCCGCCGCCGGCGCCGAAGGTCTGGCCGCCCGGGGCCCACGCGGTGGCGCCCGGAGCGGTGCGACCGCTGCGGGTGTCGGCCATCGGAGCCTCGAAGCTGTAGCCGTTCTTGTTCAGCCCCAGAGCGGTGCCGCCGACCGAGGTCACCCACGCCGAGCTGGTCGGCCACTGGACCTGCGCGCGCGAGGCGGTCGGGTCGCAGTTCAGGCCGGTGGCGGTGGAGTAGGCGTCGCCGTTCATGCAGTCGCCGCTGGAGAAGTCGAAGGCGATGCCCTCCACCGCGCCCTGCTTGAAGATCTGGTCGTACGCCTTCATCGCCGCCGGGTCGATGTCGCCGGCGGTGGAGTACATGATCTCGCCCCAGCTGTTCGACACGATGTCGGCCAGGTGGTTGTCGACGATGGTCGCCTCGGCGGCCAGCAGGTCGCTGTCGAAGCAGGAGTTCGCCGCGACGGTGATCACCTTGGCGTCCGGCGCCAGGCCGTGCGCCATCTCCACGTCGAGCGACTCCTCGCCGAAGTCGCCGCCGCCGCACAGGTCCTGGTGCGTCCACTGCGACGGGTCGTTCACCTCGGAGTACTGCCCGGGGGCGAACGGCTTGTCGCCGTGGGCGATCGAGTACTTGTTGGCGTCGGCCTCCATGGTCGGGGAGCCGTACCAGTTCACGATCGCGATCGTGGCGCCCTTGCCGGTCAGGCCGGTCTTGGTCACGCCGTAGGCGTCCCGCAGCTCCGAGGGCACCAACGAGCACTGCGCCAGCGTGGCCGGCGTGGTGTAGCCCGAGGGCACGGCCGGGGCCGAGGACGGCGCGAGCTTCTGGCCGTAGTAGTCAGAGCACGACGGGTCGTTGTTCTGGACCGGGCCGCGCGCGGTGTTGTCGATCTTCTGGTGGTTGGTCACCGCGTGCTGCGTGCTCTGCGCCAGGCCCGCCACGCCGAGGATCGCCGCGGCCACGTCCGCCGGGACCTTCACGTCGCTGGCGTTGCTGCGCAGCGTGCCGGCCGGGGTGCTGAAGTTGTGCAGCCGGGTGCCGAAGGCCTTCTGCGCGGCGTCCACGCTGCCCTTGACGTCCACCCAGTGCGTGGTGGTGCCGGTGACGGTGAGCCCGGCCCCGGTCAGCCACTTGGTGACGGCCTCGGTCTGGGCCTGCGAGGCGCCGAACCGGTTGCGGACCTCGGCGGCGCTCAGGAAGTGCCGGTAGCTGGCGCTGTTGGGGTCCGACACGGCCTTGGCGTAGGCGTCCAGGCCGGCGGCGTCCTGACCGGCGAGGTACACGCGCACCGTCAGCTGCGCGGCACCGGCCGTCTGGCCCTGGTCGGCCGAGGCGGTGGCGTAGCCCGGAGTGGTGCCGGACAGCGTGGCGGTGCCGCCGCTGTCGGCGTTCGACGGCGCGGCGAAGGCCACACCGGCGGTCACGAACGCGGCTACGGCCGTGAGGGTGGTGGCCGAAGCTATTCGCCTGCGGTGCCGGGGTACGGCTTTGGTCATAATCTTCCCTTCCCGAAAAGAGGGACGAAGGTATCCATTACCCGAAAATGGACGAGTGCCGGGCAGGGGATACGAGCCCGCGTCGGTCATTTCTATAGACGCCGCAAGGCGAAAACAAGGGTAGAAAGTACGAGACTTTGATCGGCCGCCCTGGAGTTGATCAGAATTTTACGAAGTCAATACCCATCGTGATCATCCCGACACCCACAGGTCACCGCCGAGATTCGCCGAGCCCTTCCAAGCCCGGCGCCGGCCGGATCCGGCGGCCCGGAGCACCCGCGCCGGTACGCGTCAATTAGGGCTTTCCTCCACAGGACCGGACCCGTCAGGTGACGGGTCCGGCCGTTCGGCGCCGAGGAGGATCGGCCGCCGTCAGCGTCCTGCGGTAGCGCCCCGCCGCCGCCGAGCGGTCCGTACCATCAGCGCGCCGCCGATCGCCAGCGCCCCGGCGCCGATGACGGCGGGCAGCACGAGGTCCGCGCCGGTGGCGGGCAGCTGCGCCCGGACCCGGATCCGGGCCCTCGCCGGCGGCGAGCTCACCGGCCCGGCGTGCGCGACCGCGGTGTTGACCACGTGCCCGGCCTCAGCGTCCTGCTGGGTCACCTTGTACCGGCCGGTGCACACCGTGCTGCTGCCGGGCATGTCCCGCGCGGCCAGCGTGGTCACCGGGCAGCTGATCGAGGCCACCCGGTCGTCGGTCACGTGCAGGTGCTCCACCGGCTTGGTGCTGTGGTTGGTGACGACGTAGCTGTACTCCGCCTCCTGGCCGACCGCGTACAGGCGCGAGTCGTCGACCTGCTTCTCCAGTGCCAGCGCGACCTTCCCGCCGAGCGGCAGCGTGTAACTGGACTCGGGCGACTCGATGGCGCTGCCGGAGGAGTCCGAGCCGTGCGCCACCGCGGTGTTCGCGATGTAACCGCGCTCGACGTCCTCGGCGGTGACCGTGTAGGTCGCGGTGCACACCACCGTCTGCCCGGCGTGCAGCGTCTGGACCGGGCAGTGCACCGGTCCGACGGTCGGGTCCGCGACCCGCAGGCTGTCCACCGAGCTGCCGCCGCTGTTGGTGACGACGAACTGGTAGGGCACCTTGTCGCCGGCGACGAGTTCGGCGGGCAGCGGGTGGGACTCGTCGACCTGCTTCTCCAGCTCCAGCTGCGGCAGTGCGTTGATCGTCGACACCGTCGCGGTGCGGACCAGGTGCACGTCCGTGAACAGGCCGGTGGAGGAGGCGAAGCCGAACTTGTACGTCACCGGCACCGGCTGCGGCGCCGGCGCGGACAGCACCTGCCGGGGTCCGGCGCCGTCGTGGAAGTCCGCGAACACTTCGATCTGCGGGTTCGGGGCCGGTGTCACCTCCACGGTGAACGAGCGCTGCGACGCCTTCAGCACGGTCTCGGCCTGCGCCGGTGACGTGCCCGGGGGCAGTTCGGCCAGGGTGGTGGGGCCGTGCAGGGCGCCGGGCAGCGTGGTGCGCCACGGCCCGGTGGTGCCGAAGTGGTCGGCGGTGGCGGTCAGGAAGCAGTACCCGTTGGTGCCCTCGCCGGGCCCGCGCACCGTCACCATGTTGTGGCCCGGCGCGGGGATGTAGAAGGCGGTGCCGGACGGCGAGCGCTGGCCCGCCGGGCAGTTGTAGCCGCGGCGCTCCCAGTCGCCGAAGTAGTTGCCGAGCGCGTCCAGGCCGACGCCGACGTAACCGTGTTCGACACCGGGGATGAACGGGTTGCTCGGCACGTCGTCCGGGAGCTTCTGCGCGTAGCCGAGGCTGCCCCCGAACGCGCCGGGCTGAGTGAGCTGCGCGGCACCGTCGACCAGGAAGAACGAGATGCCGTCGGCCGGACTGGAAGTGGGGCTCTCCGGGCTGCCGCCGTACTGCCACTGGTCGAAGGCGACCTTCACGCCCTCGGTGGCCGGCAGCGGCTGGTTGAACAGCACCGCCGCGCTCTGATCGTTGGAGGCGTCGGTGAGGCGCAGGTAGCCGTGCGGCGCGGCGGCCGGCGGGGGCACCGGCCCCTGGCCCGCGGTGGCGCAGCCGCCGAGCGGCCCGCCGGCGGGGGCGCCGTTGAGCGCGGCGCCGGTGAGACAGGCGGGGCCGTAGCCGTGGAAACGGGAGTCGGCGGTGGCTCCGGTGAAGGACTCCTGGACCAGGACGGTACCTCCGGAGTTGCCGATCTGCGTCCGCGGCGAAGCCAGCGCGTGCGGGGGCCCGGCGGCGGCCATCGCCGGGGTCAGACACAGCGCGCCGGTGAGCCCGGCGGCAACGATCAGGGGGCCGCTGCGATGGGAACTCAGTACCTTCACGGTTCAAAACGTTATAGGGCATATCGGTGTGTATCGTGGCTATTGTCGCCATTGCGGCGTGGCGTTTCGCTCGCCGCGCGTCGACGTACCGCCAGAAGAGTGGTGCCGCTTTTTCGGTTGCCGGTGACCGGGAGCTCGGCGAGGATCGCGCGCATGTCTGCGTTGCGTCCCTATCCGAAGATGGCGTCGAAGGGGAAGGGCGACACTCCGGCGGCGCGGGAATGGGTCGCCACGGAGAAGGTGCACGGCGCGCACTTCGCGGTGGTCTGCGACGCGGCGGGGGTGCGGCCGGCGAAGCGGCGGGAGGTGCTCGACGAGGACGGTTTGGACGCGTTCTTCGGGGTGAGCCGGATTTGGCCGACGCTGGCGGTCGCGGCGGCACGGTGCGCCGCGGCGGTGCGAGAGGCTGCGAGGACGCGGGATGCTCCGGGCGCTGCTGCCGGTGTCGAAGTGACGCTCTACGGCGAGCTGGCGGGCGGCGGTTATCCGCATGCTGATGTGAGCTCCGTGGAACTCGCCCAGCCGGTGCAGACCGGGGTTTGGTACGCGCCGGACCTGTTCTGGCTGCTGTTCGACGCCCACGTCGTAGTCGGCGACCGGCGCTGGTGGGTCGCCGAGCGGGAGCTGCGCGCCGCTGCCGAGGCGGCCGGGCTGACGTGCGTGCCGGTGCTCGCTCGCGGACCGCTGAGCCGTTTGCAGGGACTTCCGGCGGCGTTTCCCAGCCGGGTGCCGGCGTTGTTCGGACTGCCCGACCTCGAGGACAACCTCGCCGAGGGATACGTGCTGAAGCCGGCCGTGGAGTGGGAGGAGAGCGGCGAAGACGCTCGTCCGTTGCTGAAGGTGAAGCAGAAGGCGTTCGCTGAGGACGAGCGGTTCGCCGGGGCGCGTCCGTATCTGGCCCCGCCCGAGGGCGCCGCCGGGGTTCCGGCTTGGCTGGTGGTGCAGGCCGCCGCGCTGCTGACACCGGCGCGCGCCGCCGCTGCCGTGAGCAAGCTCGGGCCTGAGGCCGGCAGCGAGGCGGTGGCCGCGGAGATCGTCCGGGACGCGGTGGAGGAAGTCGGCGAAGACGTCGGCGGTCTGGACGAGGCGCAGGCGCGCGGTCTCGCCGCCGCCCTGGTGCCGGGCGCCCGGACGCTGGCGGCGTTCGACGCCGAGGACCGCGTCAGGGCACGGACACCAGCCCCGTCTCGTAGGCGATGATGACCAGCTGCACCCGGTCCCGGGCGTCGAGCTTGGCGAGCAGCCGGGTGATGTAGGTCTTGACGGTGGCGCCGGTGATGGCCAGCCGGTCGGCGATCTCCCCGTTGGTCAGGCCGCGGCCGATCAGCGCCAGCACCTCCCGTTCCCGGCCGGTGATCGCCTCCAGCCGCCGCGCCGCCGCCGAGGGCGCGGGCCGGGCCGTGAACCGCTCGATCAGGCGGCGCGTGACGCCGGGTGCGAGCAGCGCGTCCCCGGCGGCGACGACGCGGACCGCGGCGAGGATGTCGTCCAGCGCCATGTTCTTCACCAGGAACCCGCTGGCCCCGGCCCGCAGCGCGGCGTAGACGTACTCGTCGTCGTCGAACGTGGTGAGCACGGCGACCTTCGGCGCGTCCGGCCCGTAGGTCACCAGCCCGGTGGCCTCGATCCCGTCCATGCCGGGCATCCGGATGTCCATCAGCACGACGTCCGGCCGCAGCTGGCGGGCCTGCCGCACCGCCTCCCGGCCGTCGGCGGCGGTGCCGGCCACCTCCAGGTCCGGCGTCTCGCTGATGACCATGCGCAGGCCGACGAGCATCAGCGGCTGGTCGTCGACGAGGAGGACGCGGATGGTCATGACGGCTGCCTGCGGTTCGGGGCGGCGGCGGAGGCGGCGGAGGCGGCAGCGGGGACGGAGGCGACAGCGGAGGCGGCCGCCGGCGTGCCGCAGCGCACGGCGACGCGCTCGCCGTCGAACGTCTGCGAACAGTCGGCCGCCACCGGGCCCCGCCCGCTCACGCCGGCAACCGGGCGGCGACCCGGAAGCCGCCCTCGGGACGCGGCCCGGCGCTGAACTGGCCGCTGAGCATGCTGACGCGCTCGCGCATGCCCAGCAGCCCGAAACCGTTCTGGGATGCCGAAGCCGCACTTCGAACGAAGTCCTCGGCACCCGCCGCACCGCGGCCGTCATCGGTGATCTCGATCGCCAGCGCGTCCGCTTCGAAACCGACCGCGACGCGGCAGGCGGTGGTGCCGGAGTGCCGGACCACGTTCGTCACCGCCTCCTGGATGATCCGGTAGGCCGACCGGTCGATCTCCGGCGCCAGGGTTCTGCGTTCACCGCTCCAGGTCAGCTCGACCCGCACACCCGCCCCCGAGGCACGCGCCGCCAGTTGCTCGACGTCGAGCAGGCCCGGGTCGCCGCACGGCTCGTCCTGCCGCAGCGTACGCAGCATCCGTTGCAGGCCGGTCAGCGTGTCGCGGCTGGTGGTCTCGATGCCGGCCAGCGCCTCGCGCGCCGCCTCGGGCCGGGTGTCCAGGACCCGCGCGGCCGCGCCGGCGAGCACGGCGATGATGCCCATGTCGTGGGCGACGCTGTCGTGCAGATCGCGCGACAGCCGGAGACGGTCGGCGGTCGCGGCCTCGGCGGCGCGGCTCCGGGCGTGCGCCCGCGCCTGCCGTCCGGACTCCCCTACGAGCCAGAACACCAAGCCGGACAGGACCATCACGGCGTCCAGGCTGAAGAAGTCTTGATACGGCCCGGTTCTGAGGAGCGGGCCGAGCACGCCGGAGTCGGCCAGCGTCCGAAGGCCCACCGCGTAAAGCACCCATCCTGCGGCGGACGTCGCCAGCGCCGTCGCCGATGCCCGCCGGGGGCCGCGATCGGCGAGGTACCACAAGCCGATGTCCGCGGGGAGGAACTCGAGGATCACCGTCACCGGGGTGTGCAAGGCCGCCGAAGCGACCGCCGACCCGAGGAGCAGGCACCCCAGTGCGGCCTGCGGAAACCGGCGTAGCAGAGCGCTGCCGACGAGCGTGGCGAGCGCCCCGAGGGCTGCGATCGTCAGCACGGTCCCCGGCGCGACCGAGCGGAACCCCGGTCCCGCACCGAGGCCGGGTTCGAGGCCGGGTTCGGGGCCGGATCTAGGAACCGGCAGCATCGCGTTGCCCGGCGCGGGCACGGACACGTACGACTCCCGGGTGAAAGTCAGCGCGTAGCCGGTCGCCACCGCCCACGCCGCCACCGCCCACGCCCCCGGCGGCACCCGCCTCAGCTGCGCGAACCGCGGTACCCCGACCATGGGGCCGATGCTAACCGCGCGCCGGTCCCGGTGGCATCCGCCGCCGGGTGTACAACCACCGCAGACACCGGCGCGCGCGATTGCCTGCCCCGCTCCGACGACCGGCCTCCCGGCCCGGCGGCAGGCTCGAAGGGTGATCGAAGCCCAGGAACTGACCAAGCACTACGGCCGCACCACCGCCGTGGACCGTCTCACCTTCACGGTCCGCCCCGGCCACGTCACCGGCTTCCTCGGGCCGAACGGCTCCGGGAAGTCGACCACGCTGCGCCTGATCCTCGGCCTGCACGCACCGGACGGCGGCCGGGTGACGGTCGGCGGCCAGGTCTTCCGCACGCATCGCAGGGGTCTGCGCCACGTCGGCGCGCTGCTCGACGCGACGGACGTGCACGGCGGACGGACGGCCCGGGACCACCTCGCCGCCCTCGCCTGGAGCAACGGCCTGCCGCGCGGCCGGGTCCCCGAGGTGCTCGGAGAAGTCGGGCTGGACAACGTCGCGCGCCGCCGCATCGGCGGTTTCTCGCTCGGCATGAAACAGCGGCTCGGGATCGCCGCCGCGCTGCTCGGCGACCCGCCGGTGCTGGTGTTCGACGAGCCGTTCAACGGGCTGGACGTCGCGGGCATCGCCTGGGTCCGGGGGCTGTTCCGGCGTCTGGCCGGCGAGGGACGGACGGTGTTCGTCTCCAGCCACCTCATGAGCGAGATGGCGCAGTCGGCCGACCGGCTGGTCGTCATCGGGCGCGGCACGCTGCTCGCCGACGAGAGCGTGGAGGAGTTCGCGGCTCGTGGTGCGGCGCCGTCGGCCTCGTTGGAGGACGTGTTCATGGAGCTGACCGCCGACCGTCTCGACTACCTCGCCGGAGGCACGCCATGACGGATCTGCTGCGGGCCGAGTGGGTCAAAATCCGCTCTCTGCGATCCTTCGTCGCCGGGCTGGTCCTCGGAGCGCTCGGAGTGCTGTATTGCAACGTGAACGCGGTGCTCGCCGACGGACGCGTGGCGCGCGGGGCCCGCGTGCGCGTCGGAGGTGGTGTGTTCACGAACAACGCCCACATCGTCGTCCTCTATATATTCGGCTGCATCGGGGCGATGGTCGTCGTCAGCGAATACAGCAGTGGCCTGATTCGGTCGACGTTCGCCGCCGTACCCGCGCGCACCGAGGTGATCGCCGCGAAGTCGATCGTGGTCACGGCGGTCACCGCGATCGCGGGCCTGGTGACGTACGTGCTGTCGTTCGTGGTCACGATGATTCTGGCCGGGCAGCACCGTTTCCCGTCGGCGCTGCTCAGCAATCCGGACTTCCAGCGCGCGATGGCCTCCTCGGTGCTGCTCTTTCCGTTGAGCGCCCTGGTCGGGCTGAGCATCGGCGTGCTCATCCGGCACACCGCGACCACGATCGTCACGGTCAGCGTGCTGCTGGTGCTGCTGCCGACGTTCGTCACGTCGGAGAAGCATGCCTGGGTCAACGACCTCCACAACGCGACGCCGTTCGCCGCGTGGCAGGGGCTGACGCTGATCCACCGGGTGTATCTGTCGCCCCCGCCGGACATCACGGGCTTCGCGAACCCGACGGTCGGCGGATGCTGGCTCGTCTACCTGCTCTGGCCGCTGCTGGCGGTGGTGGTCGCGCTGCTCGCCATCCGGTGGCGCGATGTGTGAGTGAGCGGGGTCGACGGGCTGACGGCCCGGCTCACTCCGGGCCGGGCGGTGTCTGCTCAGCTGAACGACGCAGTGCGTAGGCGTCGGCGACCGGGCCCAGGTGGCCGAGCTTGTCCGGGTTGACCAGCCCGCGGACGGTGGTGATCCGGCCGTCGAGCACATCCAGGGTCAGGGTGCTGAGCACCTTGCCGTCGGCATCGCGGAAGATGGCGCCGGGCTGACCGTTGAGGTCGTGGGTCTCGAAGACCACACCGAGCAGACGGAAGTAGCGGATCAGCTCGCCCATCAGCATGCTGACGTTGGCCACGCCCACCAGGTGGCTGGTCAGCAGCGGCGCCTTGCCGCCGGCATCGCCGACCAAGACCACATCCGCGGCGAGCAGTTCACGCAGACCGTCGACGTCGCCCTCACGGAAGGCGTCGAAGAAGCGCCCGGCCAGTTCCTCCCGTTCCTTGCGGTCAGCCTCGAACCGCGGCCGGCCGGCATCCATGTGCTGCCGCGCCCGATGCGCGAGCTGGCGGCACGCGCCCTCGGAGCGGCCGACCGCCGCGGCGACCTCAGCGAACCCGAACCCGAACACCTCGCGCAGCACGAACACCGCACGCTCCAGCGGGCTGAGCCGCTCCAGCAACAGCAACGCCGCCATCGACACCGAATCGGCCAGCTCGGCCGCCCGCTCAGGGTCCTCATACGGGTCGGAGAGCAGCGGTTCGGGCATCCACGGCCCGACGTACTCCTCCCGCCGCACCCGCGCCGACCGCAGCACATCGATCGAAACCCGAGTGACCACCGCCGACAGGAACGACTTGGTGGAGGCCGGCTCGGTGTCCGACACCTGCCACCGCACCCACGTCTCCTGGACGGCGTCCTCCGCCTCGGCGACGCTGCCCAGGATCCGGTACGCGATCGAGAACAGCAGCGGGCGCAGTTCCTCGAACTCCTGCGCGCGGGTCATACCGTTGCCGGACATACCAGTGCCTCCTTGGTGCCGTGTGCGGCCGGGCCGTCCGTTCCCATCGAACCGCGACCTCACCGCACAGGACGAGGCGGGGTGATCGTTTGTGACATCGGCCGCTACGGGGCGCTACAGCCTCGGCTGCCTCGGCATCCAGTTCCATCTATTTAGGGGTTGAGCCGTCTAGAACTCGATGACGACCTTCCCGAAGCTGTCCTGGTCGCGGTAGGAGCCGTAGGCCCGCACAGCATCGTCGAAGCCGAAAGTCCGGTCCACCACCGGCCGCAGCTCGCTCACCGCGACCGCCCGGCACAGCGCTTCAAGCTCGGTGCGGTTCCCGACGAACTCGCGGCGGATGGTGGCCAGCGAGCCGCGGAGGTCGCTCTCGGTGACGGTCAGGACCTCCGGCGGCTCCGAGACCACCCACAGCAGACAGATCTGCGCGTAGGTCGCCGCGGCGCGCAGCGACTGGCCGAAGGTGGCCGGGCCGCGGGTCTCCACGACCAGGTCCGCGCCGGCGCCGCCGGTGAGGCGGCGGACCTCGCCGGACCACTCCGGGTGGGCGAGATAGTCGACGACGTCGTCCGCGCCCAGCGCCCGCAGCCGTTCGGCCTTCGCCGCGCTGGAGGTGGTGGCGATGACGCGGCAGCCCATCTGCTTGGCGAGCTGGACCGCGAACAGGGACACGTCGCCGGTGCCGAGCGTCAGCACCGTCGCGCCGGGGACGAGCGTGCCGGGCCTGGTCAGGGCGTTCCAGGCGGTCAGCCCCGCGCAGGGCAGCGCCGCGGCCTCGGCCCACGTCAGGTGCTCGGGCACGGCGACCGCCGCGGTCTCCTCCAGCAGCACGTACTCGGCCAGCCAGCCATCGACGGTGCAGCCGAGCTGATCCACCACCTCGGGCCGCAGCGGTCCGCTGATCCAGCGCGGCCAGTAGGAGGCGGTGACCCGGTCGCCGACGGCGAAGCGGGCGACGTCCGCACCGACCGCGACCACCTCCCCGGCGCCGTCGCTGAGCGGCACGACACCGGGCCGCGCCGGCAGCGGGTAGCGACCGGACGTGATGAACAAGTCGCGCCGGTTGAGCGCCGCGGCGCGGGTCCTGACCAGGAGCTGGGTACGGCCCGGGGCTGGCCGGTCGGCGGTCTCGAGCTCGACGAGGTCCCCGGAGCCTGGCTTGGCGAGACGGTAAGTACGCATGAAGCAAGGCTGCGGGGCGACATGAGGCGTTCCAATTCCCGGCAGGGAATAGACCTCAGACCGGGCGGTGGCGAAGACTTCCCTTGTGGGCACCGTGATCTCCAAGAAGCCGCCGGCGTTCGGCGTCGAGCTGCGACGGTGGCGCACCCTGCGCCGCGTGAGCCAGCTGGAGCTGGCCAACCAGGCCGGCACCACGCAACGGCACCTCAGCTTCATGGAGCAGGGCCGGTCGCATCCGGGACGGGCGATCGTGCTGCGGCTGGCCGAGTCGCTGCGGCTCACGCTGCGTGAACGCAATGCCCTGTTGTTCTCAGCCGGATACGCGCCCGCGTTCGAAGAGACCAGCTTCGACGGCCCGGCCCTGGCGCCGGTCCGGGAGGCACTGGCGCAGGTGATCCAGGGGCACCTGCCGTATCCGGCGCTGATCGTGCGGCGGCCGGGACGGCTGCTCGCGGCGAACCGGGCGATCGCGGTGTTCCTGGAGGGCTGCTCCCCGGAGCTGCTCAAGCCGCCGGTCAACGTCTTCCGGATCATGCTGCACCCCGACGGCATGGCGCCGCGCGTGGCCAACCTGGCGCAGTGGGGGCGGCACGTCGTGGAGAACTTGAGCGCGATGGCGTCGCAGAGTCCGGACCGGGAGCTCAACGCCCTGGTGGACGAGTTGGCGGGCTACGTGCCCGCGGCTCCCGCCGGGACCGACCACCTCGGTTTCGCGGTGCCGCTGCGCCTGACCGCGCCCGAAGGCGAGCTGCGGCTGCTGACCGCGCTGTCGACGTTCGCCACGGCGGTCGACGTCACGGTGGCCGAAGTGATGCTGGAGTCGTTCCTGCCCGCCGACGCCGCCACCACCGCGCTCCTCGCCGAACGGGACCGGCTGGCCGCCGAACGCGGAGAGCCGCCGCTGCTCGCGCTGGGGACGTAGCGCCCGGCACACCATTCGGAGCACCGCGGGTGTCGGCATCCCCGGCCCTGGTCAGGAAAGACAGAGGCGACGTCAGCCCAGGTCTGGACCTTGTCTCGGCACGAGTGGGCGGCGCCGGACCGCGACTGTTGCCGAGAAATGCGAGCGATGCGATGCAAGGTTTCTCCCGGGAACCCGGCACCACCGGGCCGATCACCGCCATCACGCTGCCCAAGCAGGGCGAGCGGCGGATCTGGCTGTGGGCGGTCCTGATCGCCGTCGGCGGCTTCCTGTTCGGCTTCGACACCGGCGTGGTCTCCGGGGCACTGCTTTACATCACCAAGGACTTCAGCCTCTCCAGCTCCGAACAGGGCAGCGTGGTCAGCGTCCTGCTGATCGGCGCCATGATCGGCGCCCTGGTGGCCGGCAAGATCTGCGACGACCTGGGCCGCAAGAAGGCGGTCACCATCTTCGGCCTGGTGTTCGCCCTCGGCACCCTGGTCGCGGTGGTGTCGCACAACTACGGGACGCTGCTGGTCGCCCGGTTCATTCTGGGCCTGGCCGTCGGCTCCGCCTCCGCCTCGGTCCCGGTCTACCTCGGCGAGATCTCCCCGTCGAACATCCGCGGCCGCATCCTGTCCTTGAACCAGCTGCTGATCACGGTCGGCATCCTGTGCTCCTACCTGATCGACCTGGCGTTCTCACACAGCGGCAACTGGCGCGCGATGTTCGCCTTCGGCGCGATCCCCGCCCTGGTGCTGAGCCTGGGCGTGTGGTTCATCGTCCCGGAGTCCCCCGCCTGGCTGTTCACTCAAGGCCGCACGGAAGACCTGCGCAAGGGGCTGCGGAAGGTCACCGACGACAAGCAGGCCGACGAGATCATCGAGGTCTACCGGCAGCGCGCCGCCCAGGCCGCCCGCCAGGAAGCGGCCCGCGGCAAGGACGAGAAGGGCTGGCGCGTCCTTCTGACGCCGGCGGTACGCCCGGCCCTGGTCGTCGGCCTCACCATGGCCGCACTCCAGCAGTTCGGCGGCATCAACACCATCATCTATTACGCGCCGACGATCATCGAGCAGACCGGCCGCAGCGCCAGCAACTCGATCATCTACTCGGTCTACATCGGCATCATCAACTTCGTGATGACGGTCGTCGCCATCAACACCATCGACCGCCTGGGCCGCCGCCAGCTCCTGCTGATCTCGCTGGGCTTCATGGCCGGCTTCGTGGCCCTGCTGGGCTTCAGCTTCATCTGGCACTGGAACAGCAACCTGACGCTGCTGTTCATGGTGGCCTACATCGCCGCCTTCGCCGGCGGCCTGGGCCCGGTGTTCTGGGTCCTGGTCGGCGAGATCTTCCCCACCAAGGCCAAAGCCGACGGCTCCAGCGCGGCCACCACGGTCAACTGGATGTCGAACTTCATCGTCAGCCAGTCCTTCCTGACCGTCGCCAACGGCATCGGCCAGGGCCAGACGTTCCTGATCTTCGCCGGGGTCTGCGTCCTGGGCTTCTTGTTCGTCGGCCGCTTCGTGCCGGAGACGAAGAATCGCGACACCACCGAGGTGCAGGAAGCGCTGTTCAAGCGGTTCGGGAAGAAGCCGGTGCCGGAGGCGCGGAGTGAGGGGGCGGCGTATGAGGCCGGGCGCGCTGACGCGGGGCCGGCGGTGGGAGAGCGGCCTGTAGGGCAGAAGCCCTCAGTCTCTGGCGGCAATCAGTCGGACGACACGCCGGTGAACTGAGGCGACGGGGAATCCCTCAACGCGCCGGATTCGTAGGCGCGCCGGACTGGATCTCCTCGTCGGCGAACAGCCGCTTCGCAGGCGCATGCCAGCCGTCCTCACCGGCCATCGTGGCCGCCTCTTCCGGTCCCCAACTCCCCTGCTGGTACTCGATCGGGGCCGTGTCCGGCTTGAGGATCTTGCTCACGATGCGCCACGACTCCTCGATCGCGGGGAAGAACGCGAATCCGCTGGAGTCACCGACGATCGCCGCGTTGAGGATGTTCTCGTACGGCTTCGCCTGCCCGCCGAGCACCCGCTCGAAGTCGATCCCCATCGGAAACGGCACCGGCAGCTGCCCCGGCTCCGACTTCCGCGCCATCAACTCCAGCCCGATACCGGCCCCGGGCTCCAGCCGGATCCGGATCAGGTTCGGCGGGATGTCGTGCCCCAGCCCCCGGAACAGCTCGGCGGGCGGCCGCCGCAGCTGCACGCACACCTCAGTCGCCGTCACCGCCATCGCCTTGCCACTGCGGATGTAGAACGGCACACCGGCCCACCGCCAGTTGTCGATGAACACCTTCAGCGCGATGTACGTCTCCGTCGTGGACCCCGGCTTCACGCCCGGCACGTCCTGGTAGCCCTGGTACTGCCCCCGCACGGTGTCCTCAGGCTCAATGGTCCGCACCGCATGCAGCAGCCGCCACTTCTCCAACGCCTGCGCCTGCGGGTCGGCGACGTTCGGCGGGTCCATCGCCAGCAGCGTCATCACCTGGATCAGGTGGTTCTGCACCACGTCCCGCAGACAGCCCACCGCATCGTAGAAGGAACCACGATCGGCGACGTCGAAGTCCTCGGCAAGCGTGATCTGCACGTTGTCGATGTACGACCGGTTCCACACAGGCGCCAGCAGCGTATTGGCGAAGCGGAAAGTCCCCAGCCCCTCAACCGACTCATCACCCAAGAAGTGATCGACCCGCAGCAAATGATCCCGATCGAAGTACCGCTCCAGCTCAACTTCCAACTGCCGCGCCGAAGCAAGATCCTCCCCGAACGGCTTCTCCACCACCAGCCGCGCATTCTTGTTCAACCCCGCCCGCGCCAACCCCGCAGCCACCTTGTCGAACAGCACCGGCGGAATCGCCAAGTAGTGCGCCGCGAACCCCATCCCCTCAATCGCCTCACCGATGTCCCCATAGACCTGCTCCTTGGTGAAATCACCATTGACCAGGCTCAGTCCCCCGGCGAACTGCTCGAAGACCTTCTCGTCGATCTCGTACCCGGCATCGACAACCGCCTGCCGCGCATGCTCACGCAGCTTCGCATCATCCCAATCCGACGCCGCGACCCCGACCACCGGCACCTTGAGCAGACTCCGCTCAGTGAGCTTGTACAGCGCCGGCAGCAGCATCTTCTTCGCCAAGTCGCCGGTGATGCCGTAGAGGACCAGGACGTCGGCGCTCTCCATGTCGTAGGACTGGATGCTGGTGATCGCGGGGCTCAGAGGCATGAGGGGCTCCCTTGAGTAGGTGTGCGGGGTCCAGTGGGGACGATGGACGGGGCTTAGGCGGGCGCAGCCATGTCAGCCGACCGCGATGCCCCACGAGCCGCGATACTCGGCCCCGGGCTCCAGCCGGATGAGGTCGATCCCGCTGGCCAGCGCGTTCGGCGGGCCGGTCATCGGTTCGCAGCCCAGACCGCGCCGCCGGCTCGCCTCCGGCACCTGGTCGGCGGTGTACACCTCCAGCCACGGGTGCGCCTGGTCCAGCCAGAACGCGGTGCTGCGCCCACCGCCCGACAACCGGACCCGTGCCATGCCGTCCGCACCGCGTTCCAAGCCGGTGAAGGCGATGTCGATCTCCTGCTCGCCGAGCAACCGGGGCTCCCGCAGGTCATACTCGCTGCCCGCGACATCCTTCGGCGGCCCGAGCGGGATCATCCGGTCATCCACCGGCTGATAAAGCGCCCCCGGCAGCTGGACCATGCAGGAATCCAGCGGCTGGCCGACGGTGATGTACGGGTGCATCCCGTGCGCGTAGGGCAGCGCCCGAGTACCGGCGTTGGACGCGATCACCGTGACGCTGAGCCCGGTCGCAGCGTCCAAACGGTATTCGACCCGCACATCCAGCCGGAACGGATACCCGTTCGACCCGTGCAACGCGCAGCTCAGAGCCACAGCATCGGAGCTCTGCTCCTGCGGCGTCCAGGTCGCCCACCGCATCAACCCGTGAATGGCGTTCTCAAGCTCCGGCTCGGACAGGTCCAACTGGTACCGGTGCCCGTCGAACTCATACCGCCCCCGATCCACCCGGTTCGGCCACGGGATCAGAAGCTGACCGAACGCAGCCGGGGCCAGCTCGTCAGGACCATAGGTGAGGATCAAATGCTCACCCTCATACGTCAGTTCCCGCAGACCCGCACCCGCCTCAGTGATCACCGCGTGATACGGCCCCGCACCAATCTCGTACTGCTCACCAGTCACGAAGTCCGCCATGCCCCATTGGTAACCGCCCCCCGAAACCGGCGCCCCCGGAGAGCACCCCCACTGCCGCCATCCGGGGGCGTTACGCCATCCGGCTGACACCCGCCCCCGCGCGTTTGCCGAACCCCGCCCCCAGGAAGAGTCATTGCGCTGTGCACCGGTTCGTTCCGGATTGGAGGCGCCTGGCGTGACGGCTGGCTCAAGGGCGGAACCGGCCCCCCGCACGCCCCGCATCGTCCTGCACGAGGCCCGCGCCGCCATCGACCGCGAAGGCCGCGCCGCACTGGCCCGCGTGGCCGTCGCCTGGTGGCCGGTCCTGCAGCAAGCAGTAGCGGCAGCCCTGGCCTGGTGGGTCGCCCGCCACGTCTTCGAACACGACGACCCCCTCTTCGCCCCGATGGCAGCCATCGTCGCCCTGAACACCCCTCACGGCGAACGCGGCACCAACGCCGTCCGCGTAGTCGCCGGCGTGGTCACCGGCGTCCTGGTCGGCCAAGCCGCCAGCACCCTCCTGGGCCGCAACTACACCGGCGTCGCAGCCGCCATCTTCTTCAGCCTGCTCCTCACCGCAGCAGTCGGAAGCGCCCGCACCACCATGGCCCAAGCAGCGGTAAGCGCGGTGATCGCCGTAGCAATGGGCAGCGACGCCAGCCTCACCCGCGTCGCCGACGCCATCTTCGGCGGCGCCGTAGCCCTGGTCTTCAGCCAACTCCTCTTCCCCGCCGACCCCCTGACCCTCCTCCGCCGCGCCGAATCCGACCTCCTCCTCAACCTGGCCCGAGCCCTCGACGTCACCTCCCACTCCCTCCGCCACGACGACCGCTCCACCACCCTCAACCTCTGGCAGCGCCTCCGCCCCCTCTACGCATCCGCCGCAGAACTCAGCAAAGCCTGCGACACCATGCTCACCTCAGCCCGCCGCACCCCCCTCCGCCGCGCCCAACGCATCCCCCTGCGCACCGAACTGGTAGCCGTCGCCCACGTCACCCTGCTCAGCAACAGCTGCCTGTCACTCTCCCGCGAATCACAATCAGTCCCCACCGAGCACCGCCGCGACTTCGCCCCAGCAATCAACGAAGCCGCAGCCCTGATGCAAATGCTCGCCACCGACCCAGCCGACCCCACCCTCCGCCAACTAACCATCTCCAACGCCCTGGCCGTGGCCCACCAAGCACCCGAAGAGGGACCCGGCCGCCTCAAAGCCGCCTGGGAAAGCCTCCGCTGGGTCGTCCACGACCTCGCCGTATTCGCCGGAGCCACCCCAGAGGAGGCCCGCCAAGCACTCGACTAAGCGACCCATCCACCACCCCAACCACCCACCCACTCGGCCTAGTCAATTCAACGTACCCCCAATACGCACAACACCCGATGCACCAAATGCCCGAATAGCGAAGTATGGACTCACTCCCGCCGACACCACACCAACAACCGACGGGAGTCGGCACCCAAACGCAACCGGCCAACGGGGACAGAGCTCACCCCGCCAACCGAACGCACCAGGGAACCGTGCCCTCGGGCGGTCACCACGACGCCCGCACGCTCGGTGAAAAGGGGAGAAAAATTGCCCCGGACACCGGCCAGTGTCCAGGGCGGGGGCTCCCCCACCACCGAGCAGTCCCGGGCCGGCGCGCCGGCCCGGGAAGGGCAACCCACCCGCCCCTCCCGGCGGGACACCGGAAGCGCACGCGCCCTCCGGCACACCACCACGCCCACACGACGACGGAGGAGGCAGACGACGCCATCGGCGCGAAACCGCTGGGCCGGGTCGCGGTGACGGCTCCGACGGTGGCCAAATCGCCGGGTGGACACCGGCTTCAAGGACGACGTCGCGATCATGCGGTGCCACCAGGCGTGGACCCAACGGTCGCCCGGGCCGACGGCGAGACTGGGTTCCGACCACCGCCGCTCCGGTCGGTGGCCAAGCAGCTCAACACCACGTTGGTACGGCAGCGCCGCCTGGTCCGCGACTACCCGGACCGTCGGCGATGCTCCCCCAAAGAAAGTTGCGTAACCGCGGGTTACGCCGAGCATCAATCGTGTCTGGGTGCGCTGAGCCAGCGTGGATCGGGCTGTTCACCGGTTTGTGGATGCGGCAGCTCGGGGCGTTGGCCCAAGGTCGTACGCAAACGTGGCGGCGACCACCCGGCCAACGGTCGGCCGTGGGCACTGACACTGGACGAACGCGTGCTGCTGGTCGCGGCGTGCCACCGCACCAACCTGGCAATGCGGCGGCTCACGGCGTGCCACCGCACCAACCTGGCGATGCGGCGGCTCGCGGCCCTGATGGGGATCTGGGCCGGGAGGGTGTGCCGCACCGCGCAGCTGGTCGGCCCGGTCATGGAGCCTGCGCCGACGCCGGCCGGGTGCGGAGCAGACCGATCGGCTGTGGATCGTGGACGACACGATGGCCCGGTGCGGGACCGGAGGGTGGCCACGCCTTCGCGGAACTATCGGTTCTCGGCGAACGTGCAGGTCGTCATCGACGCCGGTACTCGCTTGGTGGTCGCCACCGGCCGGCCGGCACCCAGCAACGACGGCGACGCCCAGGCGCTGCGCCCCTCCGGGATCGACGAGGTCTGCGTCGGGCGGGCGGTGCTGGCTCACGGCGCGTGCTGGGGCGCTGGCCTGATCGTGCCGCCACCGCAGACACCCCAGCCGACCGCCGCTGCCGATCCAAGAGGGACAACGCCGAGCATCGAAGGGTCCGCTCACGCGTGGAGCACACGTTCGCCCGGATGACCTGCGCGACTGCCGGTGCCAGGGCGACGCGATACGCACCGCCGTCCAGGCCGTCCGTGAACGTCACGGAACCGGCGGCCACCCCAGGCCGCCGTCATCCGCAGTTTCGCGACAACGCTCAGGCCTCGCCCTACATCACGTCCAGGCGCTTGGCCGGGGACAGCCAGGCCGACCTGGCGCGGGCTGCGTCAGAGAACCCTGTGATGAACTCGCTGTTCGCGATGAAGTGCCGGACGGAAATGGACCTCGCGTATCGCCGAGGAACTACGGCCGGGATCGCCAACCTGCCTGGCCAATGGTCGCCGCCGAGACCGAAAGGTCCAGGCTGGCCGTCGCCCGGGCGGCCCCTATGTCGCTGGGCCGCAGGGGAGCTGACCTGCAGGAACGGTGGCCGAACCGTGCGGTGCCGGCATGCGCTGCGTGAGCGGGGAAGATGGCGTCATGGACTATCGGATCGCGTTTCCAGAGGGTATGGACGACGGCGACTGGGCGGTTCAAGAGGCCAAGGGCTGGGTGGATGTCACGGTCTGCTGGGACGGCGAGGAGCGGCTCCTGAGTTTCTACGACCAGACCAGGCTCATGCAGACCATCGGCCACGAGATGGCGAGGACCGGATACTTCGCGGAGAGGAGCTTGGTTGTCGTGTCGGCAGTCACGCCCGAGAACATCGAGGCCGCCGTTGCGGCCCTCGCGGCCAGAGGCTTCGTCGACATCTGAACCCATAGGCGCCATCGATTGGCCCTGTAGGTGTCGATGGGGGTCGTCCATCTTCCGTGAAAGGGCTGTCATCGGCCGACAGTCTGATGACGAAGGCTGCTGCTGAGCAGGTCAGCTACACGATGGCTTTACGGCGTGTGGGGCAGAGCCGAGTGTTGACGTCGCTCTGTCATGCGGTGTGTCCGGATCGGTGAGTTTTGGCGTCGCTGGGCTTCTCACGGCAGGACCATCAAAGCGCTCTGGGATATCAGGGCCTGCAATTCCGGTGAACACAAAGCTGGAGTTGTATACGGCGATCCGCCGCGATTCCCACGCGAGCCTGTCCGGCCGGGCGTTGCAGCGTAAGTACGGGGTCGGCTGGCGGGCGGTGGCCAAGGCTTTGACGTCGGTGTGGCCGTGCGCTGTGGTCTGGGAGTCGCGGCTCGATGGTCCGGTCGTGGAGCCGGGCGCTGATGGTCTGTGTTTCTGTCCTGCGTGCGGTGGCGTGTTGTCGTCGGCGGCGGTACTGAGGCGCGAGCCCATTGCGGTGCTGCAGCTTCGTTCGTCCGGTCGGATGCTGCCGAGCGAGTGTGCGGACTTGCGCGGGTTGTTTGCTCCCCGGTGTGGCCGCCGTGACGATCGGATCCAGTACAGCCAACCGAGGGGACGGCCCCCTTGATCCAGCTCAGGAACAGGCCGTTCATCCAGCTCGCCAGCCGCGGCGCAAGGCCGCGCGGTCCGAATGGGGAGACTCACATGAGGAAGATCAGAAAGACGCTGGGTATCGCTGCCGCGGCCGGCGGACTGTCCGTTGCCAGCACCTTGGCAGCCACCCCGGCCCACGCCGCCGGATATGAATACTGGCAAACGTCATACAACACGAGTGTGTGCCTGCGGCCGGACAACAGCAACCTGGGCTCGGAAGTGCACTGGTACTCCTGCGACGGCAACGCCAACGGGTGGGAGATGCTTTACAGCAACACCAATTACGTCGTGCGGATCGTGTGGATGGGCTCCGGCGCCAACCACGGCGCCTGTCTCATTCCCAACTGGGACAAAGCAACGTCGCCGGTGGTGGTCACCAACGGGAACAACGGGGCGGTGTGCGACCAGTCGGACGCCTATTGGACCATGAAGGCCGAGACCATCTGTTGCCTTGGTGGCCCCTTCTATACCTTCACCAACAACGCAAGCGGGCTGACGTTGGACTACGACATCTCCACGAACAACCGCGGGCTCCAGCTGTGGACGCGGATACAGGGCAATCAGAACCAGGACTTCACCGGGCTGTAGTGGTGGCCTGGCGAAGCCGCTCCGGCGCTGATCCAAACCGATTCATCCGTGCCGGGCGGGGTGATCCGGACAGGCGGACGTGGCGCATCCAGCCGGCCGGACGTTCGTGACAGCCGTGGTCGCACAGAGCCCTGCGATGAGGGTCGGTCCTGTCGGAGACCATTTCGCCTACGGAGCCCTGCCTGACTACCAATGAAGATCCACTATCCTGAGCCGGCTGGTCAGATGCCTTGTGCGTCAGTGCGCATGACTGAACCCGTCGAGGCAGGTCACGGCTGTGGTAGCGAGGGCTTGCATCAGACTTCTGCCGGTCGGAACGCCGTTCCGACCGGCAGAAGTCTGATGCTTCCACGATAACGCGGCGAGTTCCTTGGCTGCGGTCGCCAGGTCCATTGCGGTGTCGATCGCCCGCCAGGAGACCCCTTCGGGAGTCGCGAACCCAGACAAGCGTCCTGCCCGAGCCACCTTCGGAATGTGGTGACCTCGCGGTCGCCCTGCGGCGAGCAAACAGGGCGGCGAATTAGGAGGAAGAACGTAGACGCCGGCATTGACCGGCCACGGCGTCGTGGGTGCTTCGACGAAGCTGGCGATACGACCGCCGGTGTTCAGGTCGAGGGCACCCCCACTGGATATGTGGACGGGCCAGCGCCACGTTGCCGTGGCGTTCTGTCCGTGGTGGAGGGCGGCCATCTTGCGGCGCCGGAATCTCCTCCGGATGTCCGAGTTGAGCGCGTACCAGGGTTCGGCTGGTCGTGGCCAAGACGGGCGCCGAATGAAATCGCCCGGATCCCGGAGGAACGCCGACCTGGCTTCCTGGCCACTCGCTTTCCCCACAACGAGCGGTTCCAGCCCTATCGGCCCGGGATGCGCGACGAGGACATCATCTTCGAACCGTCCTGGCTGG
>JABFXP010000333.1 GCA_013361685.1 Catenulispora sp. | reverse complement strand
CCGCTCCGCCCCGCCGTTGATCAAGCTCCTGAGCCGTTCAGCCGCCCTGTCGACATTCGCGCTGATATAGAGGTGGCCGTCGCCGCTCAACCCAGCCTGAACCTCCTGAGGGTCCAAACCATCCCGCTGCAAACGATCCATGGCAGTGGTGGCAAGCCAGCGCAACGCCTGGCGATCCCGCTCCTCGGCATAACTGCGCGCCGAGTGGACCTGAGAAGCCGCGATGCTCCCGCCGAGCGCGCCCTTGCCCTGGAAGTCGGTACCCTTCGGCAGGTAGTAGATGTCGCTCCGTGATCCGCCGCGCTTCTTCCAACCCAGTGCTTCCAGACGTTCGCCAACCTGCTTCGCGAACTCCGAATCCGCTTTCTGGTCGAGGATTCCACGTGGCACGACGTCCGTATCCTGCGCGGCACCATGAGCCGCCCAAGCCACCCGAGCCACCCGAGCCACCCGAGCCGCCTTCTCCGGACTCAGCCCCACCGGAACCCGACTCAACAACTCCGCATCAGGATGATCGACCCCCGCCAGAACCGCCTGCCGCCCGATCCGCTGGATCTCCTCAGGCGTCATCGTCGCGGCGATACGCTCCAAGCGCGCGAGATCATCCTCGCTGAACGACCGCAGCGTGTCCAAGGCGGCCTCATCAATGCCATCCCCGCCGTGCAGATCCGCGGTGTCGGTCCGTGGCGCCGTGCCCTCATGCGGCGAGAACACCCGCCACCCTCCCGTGACCGCCCGCTCCGGCCGTACCGTGCCGTCGGATCCATACCGATGACCGGTCACGAACGCATCGCCACGATGGGAAACCCACACCGTGTCCGTCGGCGCCTTCACCTCGACCCCGAGCCGCCGCGCCAACTGCTGAGCGAACCCCTCCGCGTCCCGTCCTGCATCGCACGAAGCCAACCGGATCGGCGACCGGCTCCGCTGCCACCGCGGATCACTCTCGATGATCCGCGCCACCTGGTCGACCGTCAGATGCCGGCCGCCGACGATCACACCGTTCCGGTCACCATGCGCATCGACTGTGTGATAGCCGGGTTCCTCCACCAGCGCGCGGCTCGTGGTCTCCATTTCCTGCGCGCGCGGGTGATCCGGGTCGTGGATCAGAAGGTGGTTCGGCTTGTCCTCGAAGGTCTTGACGGCCTTGTCGATGAAAGCCGCGTCCTCCGCCTCCCTCGACCGCTTCAACAGCGTCAGCGCATCTTTGACCACGCCCTCGGGGGCATGCTGAAGCAGCGTGTCGACCGTCGCCCTGTCGAGCGCCCCGTCGATCCCCTTGCGCGCCGCATCCATCGGCTTGTGCGTATCGCCGTAGACATCCCGCAGCGGATCAGTGGCCCCAACAGCCTTCTTCAGCGCCTCAACCGTTTCTGACGGCGCCCAAGAGGTGTCCTCGTGCGGCAGCCGCTGCGCCAGGTTCGTCAGCGCCACATCCCGGCCGGCTTCCCGATCGCCGAGATCCAGGCGCGCCGGCGGCGGGGTCGGCTTCTCGACGGTCGCCGGCGTGAAGTCCCGCCACGTCCCCGTGGAGACCGGGATCTTCCGGCCGCTCTCGTCGTACCGGGTCTCGCCGACCCACACCCGTCCGTTCTTGCTGACCCAGGCGATGTCGGTCGGTGCCTTCACCTCGACGCCGAGACGGTTGGCGAGCTGCTGGGCGAAACCGGTGTCCGACATCCCGGTGTAGCACGAGAACAGCAGGATCTTGCGTGGCTTCGGCTCGGCCCTCCATGCGTCGCTGTCCTCGACCACCTGCGCCAACTGCTCGACGGTGAGATAGCCCTCGCCATGCCGCACGATGCCCGGCCCGCCGTGCAGCGAGACCGTGATCTGGCCTTCTTCCTCCGGAGGCAGGCCCCTGATGGACGACTCGAGCTGAGTGTCCTCCTTGGAGTGCGGGTCGCGGACCCAGATCCGGGTGTCCGTCATCTTCACGACGTTGTCGCGGCTGAACGCCTCGCGCTGCGCCGGGGACTCGAACCCCGGGCGGGTCCGGACCGAGCCGTCCAGCGGCGCCCGGCCCACCCGCAGGTCGGTGACCGCGAGCCGCTGGGACTCGGCGACCAGCGCCCGGTGCGCCGGGGACTGCTGGAATTCGTGGCGCAGCGGCGTCTTCGCGCCGGGGACGGTGTCCAGTACGCGGGCCAGATCGTCGGCGTTCTTGAGGATCTGGCCGATCTTCCCCCGGTGGGTGCCGGGCGCGGCGTTCCGGTCCAGGTCGCGGATCGAGTCGGCGAGGCGTTTGGCCGATTCGGCGACCGCGTCCTTGTGCTCGCTTTGGCTCAGGCCTCTGAGGTATTTGGTGAACTCCGCACGGAGGCTCTTGGCCGCGGCGGTGACTCGTTCGGCCGCGGTCGGGGGACCCAGCGGCACGTCCTCATCGCGGACGGGTTCGGGCGTCGGACGCGGCTCAGTGCCGTGGCCGCCGCCGGCGTCCTCGACCTGGACGTAGGCCCTGCTCCGCGGGTCCACCCCACCCGGCACCGGGTCCCGCCCGCCGTGCGCGGCGCGGTTCCGCGAGCCGGTGAGGACGTGCAGCGCCTGGTTAACCTCAGAACCCGGCGGCGCATACCGGAACATCCACTGAACAGTCTCCGCCGTCAGCACCCTGTCAAGGGCATCCCGCGCCTTCTCCGAGACCTCAAAAGCCTTCTCACTGCTCCCACCCGTCTGGCCCATCACCTGCCGCCAGTCATTGATGATCTTACGAACCACCGGATCCCGCCCAGCCAACGCATCACCAAACGACCCAGCAACAGCCCGGCTCAACACAGTCAGCGCAGGTTTCCGACCGAGATACTCATACGACGTATCAAGCCCCACCGTCCCCTGCCGCCGCACCGTCCCGTCGGCATTCCGAATCCGCGGCGTGAACACCCGGTACGCACCGTCAAGCTCCTTGATCGGCCGCAGCGTCCCGTCCGCGCGATAGACCATCGTGGTGGCGTACGGCTTACCGTGAGCACTACCCCACACCACCGTGTTCGGCGCCTTCACCGCCACACCCAAGTGGTCGGCAAGCTGCTGCGCGAACCCCTCATCGTGCTCACCGGTATTACACGCGATCATCCGAATCGGCCGCGGATTGTTCGCCCACTCCGGCGTATGGCGCAGCAAGTTCGCCACATCACCGGCCGACAGATGCGACTGACCGACATGCACCTTGTCCGGAGACCCATGCAACGTCAGCGTGAAATGCCCAGGATCCGGCTGCATGGTCGTCGCCGACGGCCGGCTGCGCAGGTCATGCTGCGAGCGGGGATCGCGGATCCACATCCCACTGCCATCCGCCCGAGCTTCGATGTACTCCTTGCGGAACCGATCAGCCTCCACCCGCTCGCTGAAAGCGGCCCGATCCCGCCGCTCGACTTCGGGGTCCGGCCCGAACCGTCGAAGCTCCTCGGACAGATGGCGATGAAAGCGCGAACCCTGCACAGCCGTGCGCACATGAGGAGGCTGGATGTGCGCGACGTTGATGTGCAGCTGCTTGAGCAAACGGTGTCGCTCGGGAAACTCGGTGGCGTGGCCAGCCCGTCGGATCAGATCCCGGTACTGATGCGGCGGCAGGTGCTGAACCAGCGGACCCAACTCGTCGAACTGACGCAGAGTCTCACGCGCGTCCTGCCGCCACCACTTCAGCGTCGAAGGCGGCTCGGGGAAATGCGCGGCGTAGGTGTCGTCCGGCCGGGCCCTCGACGGCCCGGTCCGCATGCGGGTGGCCACCATGTCGCCGAGCGTGTGGAACGGTGCGCTCAGGCGGCTGTGCCCGGCCGGGTTCACGTGCCGGAGCAACGTGCCCATCCGGATGCCGCCGGAGTCCGGGCTGACGTCATGCAAATGCCCAGCCAGATTCCGCAGCCACTCGTGCGGGGTATCCCCAGCAGCCAGAGCCGGATCCTTGCGTCCGAGGTCACCACGAAAGTCGCGCAGATCATCCAGCGTCAGCGGACGCTCAGAACGGCCGTTGCCGCTCTGCCGTCGATAGAGCTTCACAGCCTTCCACAGCCCACGCTGCTGCTGCGGCGTCACCGCCTGACCCGACTCACGATGAATCTCACGCGCCAAGTTCAGCGTGTCCACTGCGCGATCCCACCGATCCGCAGTCTCCTTGCGTGACAACTCGTTCTTCCGCACCGGCGCCGGGCTCAGCTCAGCCGCAAGCTTCGTCGGATCCGTGCCCTCAGCGGCACGCGAGTACTCGGTCTGCCGCCGGTGCGCGCCGGGGCTGTAGTCGCCGCGCATCGCGAGGTCGTGCGACTCCTTCACCAGCACGTCCAAATGCTGCTGCTCGGAGAAGTTGCCATCGCCCCCAAAACGCCGCTGCGTCAGGTCCCGCAGCGCATCGGAAAAGGCTTCCGTTCCACCCCGCTGCTTGCCGAGGGCGCCGTTGAGCAGATCCAGGACCGCGCCGGCCTTCCGCACCTTCACCGTGTCGGTCATGTTGCCGTTGCCGTAGAGCAGTTTGTGGACGCTGGCCAGGTCCTGCAGCCGCGCATCGTCAACACCGCGCAGTTCGTTCCTGACGCTGTCGATGAGGTATTCGCGCTCCACGTGGTCGACTGGCGCGCCGGCCGCGGTGTGGAACGTGGCGTCCGGGAACAGGCCGCTGTCGTGCAGGTAGTCCTTGACCGACCCGGGAATCGTCAGATGCTCGGGCCGTCCAGACGCGGTCTGGAAGTGGCCGGAGACCACGATGTGCGGCGGAGCCCCAGCAGGCCAGGTCTCGTGCATGGTGTGCAGCACGGCGTGCCAGACCTGGTCGCGGTCCGCCTCGGCGACCTTGCCGATGATGCCGGACACCGACGGCAGGTGCAGCACACCGCCGCGGTTCACCGCCTCCCGGTGCAACGTCGTGACCGCGGCCTTGACCGCGTCCGCGGGCGGAGTGTGCTCGGCGACATGAATCTGGCCCTGCCCCTGATGCTGGCCCTGGCTTTGAGCGTTCGGAAGCCAGCTGTGATCAGAGTTAGCGGCGATGTGCTTCGTCTCGATGGCCGCGAACCACGAGTTGTGCTCGTACGGGTTGCCGGTGACGGCCTGCGCAAGCTTGTTGAAGTGCCAGCCGGCCGGGCCGGTGCGGCCGATGACCTCACCGCGAACGTCGAGGTTGAAGAAGCGGTGCGGATCGTAGTCGCCGACGATGCTCCGCAACGTCTCATCGTTCCCGCGACTGGCCTTCTCAGCGAAGATGGTCCGGATCGGCGCGGCGTAGCGGGTCTTCAGATTCTCGCGATAGTGCTGAAGCACGTCATTGTGCGGCGTGGAGATGAAGGCCGAGTTGTTGGTCTGGCCGTTCAGCGCGTGCGAGATCGCGAACCGGTGGTGCTGCGCGTCCTGTTCGACCTCTGTGACACGCGCGGCGAGTTCCGGTCTCACGTTGTTGTCGCCGTCGGTGTAGACACCCCCGAACCGGTGCAGGATCTCCACCCGCAGCAGGTCACTGGCCATGGCGTAGCCGGGGCCGGTCGTGCGGGCCCGCTCGGTGGCGATCTCGTGATGCAGCTCGGCCTTCTCCGCCCCGGAGAAGACCTCGTCGACGTTGGCCAGCTTGATGCGGTGGTCGTCGGCCCAGTCCAGCATCTCCCGGATCTGGTTCTGGCGCTGTGTGTGGATGCCGCCAGGGTCCAGCGCGCGGACTTCCTGAATCTCGTGCCGGGGCACGTCCGTCCACAACACCGAGGTGAAGCCGGGCCGGCCCTGGTTCGCCCGCAGGACGTCGGCATTCGCACCCATGACGTCCATGAACTTCGCCCGGCTCGGGTCGCCCTGGTGCAGCGGTCCGCCGAGCCAGATGCTGTGCATGACCCGGGGCACTTCGGTCGGCGGCGGATGGCCAGCCGTGTTGAACAGGTCGCTGAGGTGCGGAGCGTCGCTTCCGGGCCGTGCCATGTCGACGCGGTGGAAGAAGGTGGCGATCTTCTCCGGCGCGAGGTGGTCGAAGCTGAGGCCGGTGAGGAAGTCCGGGCTCTGCGGGACACCGCGGACGTTCATCACGTCCGGGCCGGAGACGTGCTCGAAGCCGTCCGGTGCCGGCGGCGTGGCGCCGTGCGACCGTCCCGCCTGCTGCATCAGGGCACTGACGTTCGCGTCCGGCTGATGCGGGTTCTCCGGGCGCGCAGTGGTGAGCATGCCGCCGCGTCGAGGCGGGGGAGCCGGCTCGCGCTGGGGGACGGCGCCGCCGGCCATCCGGTGCAGGGCGTTGTTCGCGCTGCCGTCCGAAGGCCGATGGAACGCGGCGTGCCCGCCGCGCGTCGCGACCGGGACACGGCGCTGCGGCCTGGGCGTGTCGCCGGGCAGCGGATGCGGCGTGCGCTTGCCGAGCTTCGACGACGCCGCGGTCTCGGGACGCAGCGCGCGATAGTGGTTGCCGCCGTCGCCGGAATCGACGCGGTGTACGAAGACCTGCTTCCCCGAGTCGCCGTTGAGATGAAACGCGTGCTTGTCGCCGCTGACGACCACCACGTCCAGCCCGAGGGTATGCGCGACCGCCGCCAGCATCTCGCCGCCGAGCGGGGTCTCGGCCAGGGTGCGTTCGCGGATCGCGTAGTCGAGCAGATCGCGATGCTGCGGGACGGTGCCGCCGTTCTCCACCTTGGCCTTGGCGTAGGCGGCGAGTTGCGCCATGCCCTTGTCGCCGGTGGCGTTGTAGTGGTCTTCGAGGGCCGTCAGAACATGGCGGGGGTTCTGCTCCAAGCGCTTGGTCAGCTCCGCAACCGGATCATTCTTGCGCGAGGTCGCCAGATCCAGCCCGTCGATGTGCGAGCCCGACGAAGGCCGGTCCGGGCCGAGCTTGTCCAGCAGGTCGTGCGCGCCCTTCGGACCAAGCTCGCCGAGCAGGACCGGGCCGCCGCCCCGGGTGTCGGTGCTGTGCGCGGCCACGGCGTCGGCGATGCGGTTGCGGTAGACGCGCACGTCGCCGGGGTGGGACAGATCCAGGCCCTCAGCATGCAACGTCTTCTTCGTCACGCCCTGGCTCAGCGCGGAATCGGCCAGTGAGGTGACGGTGCAGTCGCCGTCGCCGATGACTTCGCGTGACACGTACTTCTGTCCGCCCGGGCCGAGCGAGACCCTCGCAGACGGCGGCTGGCCGCCGACGACCTCGTCACCGACGGTGCGGCGCGGATCATAGACCTGGCCCAGGTGTTCTTCGGTGCCGTCGGGGTGGATCGCCCGGAAGCCGCCACCGCTACCGCCGCTGAGGGTGCTGTGTGCACCGCCGCCGCTGTTGTCAGCGACCCGGATCTGCCCGTGCGGTCCGCTCTCGACCGGACCGCCGTGCGGCACCACGATCTGCACACCCTTGTCCTTGGCCAGAGCCCGGATTCCGTCCAGCGAACTCGGCGGGGTGTGTTCGAGCACGACGACGTTCGGCTTCGGCGCACCCTTAGGGTGGTCCGCCAGCACCTTGTCGATCACCGGCCCGAGACGGTCCGGCAACGGCGGCGTCCCCTCCGGATGCGTGACCTGCGGATCGCCGTAGTAGACGTTCTTCGTGCCGTCCCCGGGACCGGGATTGCGACGGACGTTGAAGGAGAAGGGATTGTTCCCGGACTTGTTGTCGTCGGGGTAGGCAGTCTTCGGCCGGATCCAGGCGTTGCCGTTCTGGAAGTCCTCGTTCATGTGGAAGTCGTCGAACGACTTGAGTTTGGCGCCCCCGCCGCTGCGCGTCAGCCCGCCGAAGAGCATGCCCAGGCCCGCACCCTGCAGCAGGCTCTTGCCGTCGATCGGCTCGTGGTTGGCCCCGGCGATGATGAGCGAGCTGAACGTGTTGTTCCCGGCCTGCACCGCCATGTTGGCCCACTTGGGCGGCGCCCATATCAGCTTATTGGCATCCTTGATCCCGGCCTCGGAGGTCTTCCAGAACTTCGGCGCGAACTTCTGGAGCCCGCCGGTGAGGATGCCGTCCATGGCGCCGCCGACCGCGCCCATCTCCACCATGTTCAGCGACAGCTTGCCGTCCATGGCCGCTCGATCGTGCTTGATCAGGATCTGGTAGCCCTGGACCGCCAGGTCGCCGCCTTCCATCATGGCGGTGTTCATGACGACCTTCTCGACCATCTGCCGCAGCAGCCGGGGCACGGTGACGCGGACCGCGGCGATGCCGGCCTCGGCGATCGCCATCGAGGCGCCGAAGGTCTCCGGGGCGTTGGCGATGGCCTGGACGATCATCGGCGCCATGATCGCCATGTTGATGACCGCGGTGCCCTTGCTGTACTCCGCCTGGAGGGCGGCGGCACGGATCTCCTCGCCCATCACCCGTGAGCCGTCGGCCATGTTGGGCAGGCCGTCGCTCACCACTTGGCGCATGCTGCCGGTGAACTGGGTCATGGCCGGCCCCGAGCCGGACAGGTTCGCCGCCCGGACGCTCTCGGTGATGCCGTCGTTGACGCCGTGGATCTTGTCGTACATGGCGCCGACGCCGGCGCCGAACGCCGCGATCTTGTCCTCGTCGGCGTCCGGCCAGTCGGATCCGGTCAGCTTGAACAGCCAGCGCAGCGGTTCGGGGAGGTCTATGCCCATGGTGTGTTCTCGGGTCAGCCCTTGTGCGGGGTGCCGGTGTGCGGTTCGCCGCCCGGCGGAGTGACCGTGGAGCCGCCGGCCGGGCCCTGGGGACCGCCGCCGGAAACGGCGCGCAACGCCGCGTCGTCCACGGCGCGGTAGTCCTTGGCCATGTTGCGCATGCCTTCGCTGATGCCCATGACGCCCTCCTTGGCGCCCTTCACGCTGTCTGCCAGGGTCCTGATATGGGTCAGGTAGTTGGTGCGGAAGGCCTGGCTGAACTCGTCGCCGCCGATGCCGATGTCCCCGGCCAGCAGCCCGTAGATGTCGTCGTGCACCGAGGCCATGGCGAAGGTGTGTTCCGCGAAAGCCTTGCCGTGCTTGTCGAGGTCGTCCGGGTCGGCCTGGATGGTCTCGCTCACGACGGCCCCCCGCGCAGGAACTCGGAGATGTCGAACTTGCCCGCCAGGATGTCGTCGAACGGCAGCGCCGCCCCCTCCCGTACCGGCGCCATCACCTCCGCCATCTGCTCGGCGTACTCGGCGCGGGCCGCGGCGATGGTGTCCAGCAGCAGCCGCGACAGTTCGGCCGGGGCCATGTCGCGGTAGGCGGTGGTGTGGAAGGTCAGCTCGGTCAGAACGCCGCCCTGACCCAGCCCCACGGTCAGCGACCGGTCGCGGGAGCGGGTGCTGACCGCCAGGTCCGCGACCTTCTTCTGGGCGTCGGCGATCGCCGCCATCCGCCGCTCGGAGTCGGCGACGAGCGCGGCGAGTTTCGCGCGGTCGAAGGCCAGCGAGGGGTGGCCGGGGTCGACGTCGCGGGGGCGGTCGGGGGCCGTGCTCACCGCCGGCCCCCGCCGTCGGGGACGGTGCCGAGGATGCCGCCGAGGGCGTCGCTGGTGGCGCCCCAGACTTCCTCGTCCTCGGTGAGCCAGGTGTTGCGCTCGCGTTCCTTGTTCTGCTGGCCGCCCGCGCCGGTGCCGCCCATGCCGCCCATCGGCGGGATGCCGCCCACACCGCCCACGCCGCCGGCCGCCTCGGCGTTGCGCGCCGCGGCCGCTTCCTCGGCCGCGGTCTGCGCGGCCAGCGCTTCGGGCGACAGCGCCGGGCCGTTGGTGCCGAAAGCACCGTTGGCGCCGGTGCCGGAACCGGAACCGGAACCGCCGTAGCCGCCGATCCCGCCGATGCCGCCGCCGGAGCCGAACGCGCCGGAGCCCCCGCCCAGGCCGAGGTTCCTCAGCGACGAGGGGTCGCCGCCGTTGAACGTGCCGGTGCGGCCGGACAACTCGGTCTGCGGGATGTGCAGGCCGGACAGGGTGCTGTTCGGAGGCGGGGTGTAGCTGCCGAACGGATCCTTGCCGTCGGACGTGCCGGTGTGGAACGGGTCGCCGGTGCCGAACGGGTCGTTCGGGTTCGACGTGCCGGTGTGGAACGGATCGTTCGGGCTGGTGCTGTGGAACGGATCCGAGACGCCGGTCTTGGTGCCGAACGGGTCGTTCGGGCTCCCCGCGCCCGTACCGGGATGGTACGTGGACGGCACGTTCGTGCCCGTGCTGAACGTGGTGGGGATGTTCGTCTTCGGCACGTTCGTGTTCGGGCTGAACGTGTTCGGGATGTCAGAGTTCGGATTCGGGATCTTGCTGTTCGGGTCGCCCAGCTTGTTGAGCAGGTTGTCCAGGCTCTTGTTGTCGCCGTTCGGGCCGTTCGGCCCGTTGACGTCGTTGTTGTTCCCGCCGTTGCCGCCGCCGGACGCCGGGTCGAAGCTCGGGTCCTTGTACGCGGCCTTGGAGATGTCGAAGAAGGTCGCCATGGCTACTCGAAGAGCTTCTTGAGTTCGATGTCGTAGTCGATGACCATCTTCTGGCCGGCCTCCAGCATCGTGCCGTGGAAGGACATGTCACCGGAGATGGTGACCGGGGTGGCGCGGTCGTGCTCGCCGTTGCCGTGGTCGGACGACTGCCAGATGAAGACGCACGCCTCGGCCAGCGCCTCGTTCATGTGCGCGATCCGCAGCAGGCTGGTGTCCGACGGCGGATACGTCATGGTGTCCGCCAGGTCCTTGACGTACTGGGTGAACGCGTCGATCACCTTGGCGAAGGCCTTGGAAGCCGGTCCGCTCCAGTGGTTGTCCAGGATCTGCTTCTTCGCGGCGTCCACGTCGTCGGCGTAGTTGTGCAGCATCTGCTTGATCGAAAGGATCGCCCAGTGCGCGGTCTCCGCCGACAGCGGATTCGCCCAGGTGCCCGACTTCGGCGGCACGTAGCTGCCGTCGGCGCAGCCGCCGAAGATCGCGGTGGTGGCCTGGTTCCAGGTGTAGCCCCCGAAGCCCTTGCCGCCGGTCGGGGCGTCGGTGGCGTCGTGCATCGGGCCTTTGCCCGGCGGGGTGCCGCAGGTGACGGTGATGTTGTAGCCGGCCCCGGAGGTCGCCGACGGCGAGTTCGCGGTCGAGGTCTTGGGGTTCGGCGTCGTGGTCTTCTTGGTGGTGTTGTCGTCGTTGTGCTGGCCGTATTCGCTGTCGTTGGCGGAGACCATTACTTGCCCCCTCCGTTCGCGCCGTTGCCGTTCGACGAGTTGCCGTTGCCGTTCGAACTGCCGCCGCCGTTGTTCTTGCTGTTGTTCAGCAAGCCCTGGATGACGTTGTCGACGTTGTTGGACAGGTCGCCGAGGTCCTTCTCGATGGCCTCGTCACCCTTGTCGTAGTCGGCGGCGACCTGCTTCAGCTGGTCGGCGATCTTGCTGACCATGGTGTACAGGTTGCCGCTGCTCATGTCGCTCTTCGAGGAGTCCTCGACGAACTTCAGATAGAGCGCGCCGAGCTGGGCGTCGACCGTCTTCTTCAGGTCCGCCGCGCTTTTCAGGTAGGGCGGGTATCCGACCAGGATGCCCACCGACGTGGTGTCCGGACCGGCCATCGACGTCGGATCGCTGGAGCGCGTCGCGTACAGGTCGTAGCGCAGCGGGGCGCCGGGGTAACCGGTGCCCGCGCAGTCCGTGAGCCAGGCCTTGGCCAGGACGAACACTCCGTTGGGGTCCGTCAGGCTCTGCTTGAGCCAGTCCGCCAGCGCCTTGATGGCCTCGGAGTTCGCCTTGACCGTGCCGATGCCCGGGCCCGGGATGGCGCTGTGGGCTTTGGGGTCCCAGTTGTCGCCGGGGTCTGAACCAGCCATCACATGTTCTGCCAGCGGTTCAGCGCCCGGCGCTCGGTGGCGACGATGCTGTCGGTGATGTCGTTCAGCTTCACGCCGAAGTGCGAGAGCAGTTCGTTCATGGTGTTCGCGGCCCGGTCCCAGTTGGCCTTCTGGGCCTCGTAGGCGTCGCCGGCCGGGCCGGTCCAGGTCGACTTCAGCCGGTCGCCGTAGGCCTGGAGCGCGGTGAGCCGGTCCTCGATCTGCTTGCTGGCGTTGCCCAAAGTGGTCACCAGCTGGTTCATGTTGTCGGTGTTGGCCACGAAAGCCATGAGGGTCTCCTTGTGATGCGGGGGTGGGTGGCGGTCGCCGGTGCGGGTCAGCTGCCGCCCATCAGCGCCCGCTGCGTCGCGGTGTACGAGCCCGAACTCTGGGGGGCGCCGTCGAGGGTCTTGACGGCGTCCAGCGCCCAGGACTCGTTGTCGTCGTACATGCGGGCGCTGTCGCCCATCACCTCGCGCATGGTCTCCAGCGCCCGGGTGATGTCGTTGAACTGGATCAGCCACTGCTCGAACAGCTCGCGGTACTTGTCGGCCGCGGCGGCCTGCCACTGCAGGGCCTCGTGGTCGGCGCGGACCGGGGCGACGTAGGAGTTCAGGTCGTCCAGCGCGTTGGTGAACTCGCCAGCGGCCTTGAGCATCGCTTCGTGTTCGTGCTGGAGAGTCTGGTCTGCCATGGCTGGCTCCTTAGGAATGCTGCTGACGTTCGTCCCATAAATCCCAGCATTCGTTGATCAGCGGTAACAAGGCAGCGGGTCAGACGTTGAGCAAAAGGTGAGCCACTCCGCGCTCGTCACGGCTCCGAACCGGTCGCGGGCCGGGGCGTCCGCGCGTCGGCGGCGGACAGGGCCGGGCCTTCCGGGAACAGGTTGAGCAGAGCCGCCGGGACCGAGGTCGGAGCGTCAGTCAGGCCGAGGCGGCCCAGGTCGTCCTTCGAGGCGATCGGGAACCGCAGGCCGACCGCGGTCAGCAGTTGCGGCACGCCGCCGGCGGTCGAGGTCGCGAGGGCGCCGCCGCCCGGGCGGACCAGCACGCGGTTCGCGCGCCCGCCCGCGCCGTCGGCGGGGGACCAGGCGCCCGCCGCGTCGATCGCCGCCGGGGTGGCTGTGCGCAGCCGGTAGGCCGGATCCGTGCCCGTGCCCGGAGTCGCGGTCAGGCAGACGCCGTCGCTCGGAGCCGGCGTCGGCAGCGCCGCCGGCAGGTCGCCCGCCAGCGGCGCGGTGACCTTGTTCCCCGCCTTCGCCGCCACCAGCCGGTTCGGGTCCAGCGGCTTCGGTGCCGGAGAGCCGCCGGCCCGCAGCAGCGCGGCCTGGACCGGGGTGACCGGCGTCAGCCCCTGCGCGGTGGTCACGTACTGGTAGCCGCCGCTCGAGTCCTGATACGTGTACAGATCGCCGACGGTGCCCAGATCGCCGGCCGGCGTGCGGGCGCCGATGCTCAACGGCGCCAGGTCCGAGCCCGGCGGCACCGCGTTCAGCCACGGCCCGCCGACCGGCGCCGGCTGCGCCGCCGCCATCTGGAAGGCCGACGTCACCGCCAACGGGTCCTTGAGCAGGTGGCGGTGACCGTCCCAGACCAGGTAGCGGGCGTCGCCGACACCGACGTACAGCACCTGCCCGCCGGCCACGTCGGCGCCCGCGACGTCGACGCCCAGCGCTGCCGACACCTGCGGCTTGCCGGCCGGGCCCGGGGACGAGCACACCGTCCACGCCCCGGCCAGCAACGACGCCGGATCCGGCAGGTCGGTCGGCGCGCCGGGGATCCCCACCGGGGCGCCGCGCGGCACGTCCTTCAGCGCCGAGGCCGGCACCGTGCGCACCGCGTACTTCGGCAGCGCCAGCCGCGCCGAGGCCTGGTTCAGGACCTGGTGCAGCACGCCGCCTGTGTAAAGGTACTGATTATACGTGCCCTTCTCCACGACCACCGACTGGCCGTCGCGCCAGGCCGAGTCGGCCTTCGGCGAGACCAGCCCCCAGGTCGCGGCCCCGCCGACGCCGAGCACCCCGAGCGCGGTCCCGAGGAGCACCCCGGTCTTCAGCCGCTGGCCCGGCGGCTGCGCCGCCCCCGGCTCCCCGCCGACGAGCCCGGCCACCAGGCGGCGCACCATGAACCGGTGCGCCTGCAGTTCCTGCCGCCGCGTCGCCACGCCTCAGCCCCCCAGGCCGCGCGCCCAGCCGAACGTGCCGAGCACGCCCAGGGCCAGCGGGATCAGGGCGGCCAGCACGAAGTACTCGCAGATGTCGGCGGCGCGCGCCGCGTACGGCGGGTCGTCGCTGCGCCGCCGGGGGCCGGCGGCCGCC
>JABFXP010000386.1 GCA_013361685.1 Catenulispora sp. | reverse complement strand
TCCAAGCCGTCACCACCAGCCGAAGGCGCCACGCCGATGGCGACCGCCACCGGAACCGTCGTGAACGCCTCGCCCGGCTCCAGCGCCTGGCGCCACTGGTGGTCGCGGTCGGTCGGCCCGAGCAGCGCCAGGCACACCGCCCCGCCGTGTTCGCCGACCTCCCAGCGCCAGCCGCCGGTGTTCTCCAGCTGCCACAACAGGGTCCGGCCGCGGGCGCGGTCGGTGAGCGCGCCCATCGGCAGGTGCCGTCCGCAGGACCAGGTCCCCTGGCTGGCACGCCACACGCTGCTGCGCGGCGGCTGCCGGTGGCGGCCGTGGTTCATGTCGACCAGCAGGTCGCGCAGCGCGTGCCGCCGCCAGCGGCCCTCGGCGAGCCAGTCGCTGTCGGCGGTCCACACGTCCAGTCCGGCCACCGGGTCGGGACCCAGGCCGCCCAGGCCGCCGAGGGTGAAGGAAGTGACGGCGTCCAGCGTCAGGCGGCGGGCGCCGTCGTTGGTCAGCCGGGCCCACGTCCGCAGCACGGCGACGCCGTCGATGGTGCGGAAGTGGGCCTCGGCGGTCAGTCCGGTCACCGGGTCGCTCAGGTCGACGCGCAGCCCCAGCCCGCCGTCCGCGGCGAACTCCTCGTGGCCCCGGTAGGCCAGGCGCTCGCCGACGATGGTCTGGATGTTGCGTTCGGTGGCCAGGTGCCGTCCGTGGCCGGCGACCTGCACCTCGATCAGCGGCAGGCCGGCGACGGCGGGCAGCTCCGGGCGCGCGGCGTCGCCGACCGGGGTGGCGGGCGTGCCGAGCGGGGCGCCGGGGCCCAGGCCGAGGATGCGCACGCTGCCTTGCGGATCGACGAGGAAGTCGATCCGCAAGGCAGCGTGTCCCCAGGAGAACGCTGATATGCCGGTCAAGAGGCTCCTAGGTCTCGGTATCCGTGGTAGCGCTCGCGGAGCCAGGGCAGGGGCTGGTCCTCGTGGAGCTCGGTGTCGGCGGCCTCCCAGCGCGGCGGTTCCTCGCCGCCGAACTTGGCCCAGGCGGCCTGGAGCGCGGCGCCGTCGGCGACGTACTCCCCCGGCGGCGGAACCAGCACCGGGCGTCCCAGGATCGACGGGGCGATGGCGCGGACGGCTTCGGAGCGGGCGCCGCCGCCGATGAGCAGCACCCGGCCGACGGGCACGCCCAGGGCGGTGAGCGCGTCCAGGCCGTCGGCCAGGCCGCAGAGCATGCCCTCGACGTAGGCGCGGGCCAGGTGCGCCGGGGTGGAGTTGGCCAGGCGCAGTCCGTGCAGCGCGCCGGCGGCGTCCGGGCGGTTGGGGGTGCGCTCCCCTTCCAGGTACGGGATCAGGGTCAGGCCGTCGGCGCCGGCCGGGGCGGACAGCGCCAGCCGGGACAGCTCGCCCTGGCTGACGCCGAGGACGGCGCGGCCGGCGTCCAGCACCCGGGCGGCGTTGAGCGTGCAGACCAGGGGCAGGAAGCGGCCGGTGGCGTCGGCGAAGCCGGCCACGGTGCCGGTCGGTTCGGCGGTCGGGGCCTGCCAGACCGCGAACACGGTGCCGGAGGTGCCGATGGAGACCACGACGTCGCCGGGCCGGGCCCCCAGCCCGAGCGCGGCGCCGGCGTTGTCGCCGGCCCCCGGGCCCAGGATCAGCGGGTCGGTCTCGGCCAGGCCCAGGCGGGCCCGCGCGGAGCCGGCGTTGAGCAGTCCGGCGGCGGCGAAGCCGGTGGGCTCCAGCACTCCGGCGCGCTCGGCCGGCCCCAGGACGCGCGGCAGCAGCGGCTTGTGACCGAAGGCACGGTCCAGCAGGTCGGTGCGGTACTCCCCGGTGGCCGGGGACCAGTAGCCGGTGCCGGAGGCGTCGGAGCGGTCCGTGGTCAGGGTGCTGATGTCGCGGCCGTCGGACAGGCGCCAGGTGAGCCAGTCGTGCGGCAGGCACACCGCCGCCACCCGCGCGGCCTTGTCCGGCTCGTGCTCGGCCAGCCAGCGGAGCTTGGTGACGGTGAACGAGGCGACCGGGACCGTGCCGACCGCCTCGGCCCACTGCTGGGCCCCGAGCTCGCCGACGAGTTCCTCGGCCGCGCGGGCCGAGCGGGTGTCGTTCCACAGCAGCGCGGGGCGCACCACCGAGCCGTCGGCGTCCAGGCAGACCATGCCGTGCTGCTGCGCGGCGATCGACAGCGCGGCGACGTCGCCCAGGCCGCCGGCGGCGGCGACGGCCTGACACAGCGCGTCCCACCAGGCGGCGGGGTGGACCTCGGTGCCCTCGGGGTGCGGCGCCGAGCCGGAGCGCACCAGCGCCCCGGTCTCGGCGTCGCGGATCACCACCTTGCACGACTGCGTGGAGGAGTCGACCCCGGCGACCAGGGTCATCGGGCGCCCATCAGGTGCTCGACGGCGAGCTGGTTCAGCCGCACGAAGCCCTTGCCGCGCGCGCCGGCGATCTCCGGGTCGTAGTCCTCGAACGCGCTGCGGTCGGCGAGCAGATCACCGGGGGTCTCCCCGGCGCCGAGCGTGGGCGTGGACAGTTCGGCCACGCCGGCCACCTGGAGCGCCTCCTGCACCTCGGCGTCGGCGCGGAAGGCCGCGGCGCGCTCCTTGAGCAGCAGGTAGGTGCGCATGTTGGCGGCGGCGGACTGCCAGACGCCGGTGATGTCCTCGGTGCGCGCCGGCTTGTAGTCGAAGTGCCGGGGGCCCTCGTAGCCGCCGGTCTCCAGCAGGTCGACCAGGAAGAAGGCGTTGAGCAGGTCGCCGTGGCCGAAGACCAGGTCCTGGTCGTACTTGATGCCGCGCTGGCCGTTGAGGTCGATGTGGAACAGCTTGCCCTGCCACAGCGCCTGGGCGATGCCGTGCGCGAAGTTCAGGCCGGCCATCTGCTCGTGCCCGACCTCGGGGTTCAGGCCGACCATGTCGGCGTGCTCCAGGGTGCTGATGAAGCCCAGGGCGTGGCCGATGGTGGGCAGCAGGATGTCGCCGCGCGGCTCGTTGGGCTTGGGCTCCAGGGCGAAGCGCAGGTTGTAGCCGCGCTCCACGACGTAGTCGGCGAGGAAGTCCAGGCCCTCGCGGTAGCGGTCCAGCGCGGCGCGCACGTCCTTGGCGGCGTCGGACTCCGAGCCCTCGCGGCCGCCCCAGAAGACGTAGGTGTCGGCGCCGAGCTCGGCGGCGAGGTCCAGGTTGCGCATGACCTTGCGCAGCGCGTAGCGGCGGACCTCGCGGTCGTTCGCGGTGAGGGCGCCGTCCTTGAACACCGGGTGCTTGAACAGGTTGGTGGTCGCCATCGGGACCTTCAGGCCGGTCTCGTCCAGGGCGGCCTTGAAGCGCTCGATGTGCTTGGCCCGGTCGGCGTCGCCGGAGCCGAAGGGGATGAGGTCGTCGTCGTGGAAGGTGACGCCGTAGGCGCCGAGCTCGGCGAGCCGGTGCACGCTCTCCACCGGGTCCAGGGCGGGGCGGGTCGGGTCGCCGAACGGGTCGTTGGCGGGCCAGCCCACGGTCCACAGGCCGAAGGTGAACTTGTCGCCGGGGGTGGGGGTTACTGACATCGCGGACTCCTGGGCGCGTGAAGGGAAATCCAGGGGAATTGTTTGATGGATGAACTTATGGCCGCGCTGTGGCATTGTCAAGGCATGCCCCGCGCTTCCGAGCCCCGAACCAAGCCCGCCGCAGCGCCCCTCGGCCCCGCCCGCCAGGGCAGCATCCGGGACGCGAACCTGGCCCTGCTGTACCGCCTGATCATCGAGGCGCCCACCCCACTGTCCCGCGCGGCACTGGCCGCCACCACCGGGATGACCCGCGCCACCGCCTCGGCGCTCGCCGACGCGCTGCTGGCCGCCGGCCTGGTCCAGGAGGTCTCGCCGCCGCCGGCGACCGGCGCC
>JABFXP010000651.1 GCA_013361685.1 Catenulispora sp. | reverse complement strand
CCGTGGAGCGCCACCAAGTCGTACGTACCCGGTGACGTGGTGTCCTACAACGGGCACAAGTACACGTCGACGTGGTACTCGACCGGGGCCACCCCGGACGCGCCGCAGTCGTGGGCCGTCTGGACCGACAACGGGGCCTGCTGACTGATAGCAGAACTCTGAGTGCACAGGTTCGGGGGCGTCGCGGATCGCGGCGCCCTCGAAGCCTTGCCGGATCCACCGTCCGGACTCACCGACCGGCTCCGGCCTCCCGCTCGGTGCGCAGCTGCTCCTCGGTCGCCCCGAGGCGCCAGTAGCCGGTGAAGGCGACGCGCGAGCGGTCCAGTCCGAGATCGCGGACGAAATGCCGTCGCAGGGTTCTGACGAGGCCCGCCTCACCGGCGATCCACACGTAGGCGAGGTCGTCCACGTCGGGCATGGCGGCCCGCACCGCCTCGGCGACCGCGGTGCCCGGACGCCCGCCCGGCTGCCGCACCAGCCACGCGACCTCGGCGTCGGCGGCGGTCGCGATCTGCTGGAGGTCGCCGACGTCGGGAACCTCCACCCACGCTTGGACCGGCGTCCCGGCCGGGAGGGCTTCGAGGATGCCGCCGACCGCCGGCAGGGCGGTCTCGTCGGCGGCCAGAATGATCCGCGTGGCGTCCGGCGGAGGCAGAAAGGCGATGCTGCGGTTCGCGGCGAGCGCCGGGCCGAGCAGCATGACGCGGTCGCCGGGCGCGGCGTCGGCGGCCCAGGCGGCGGCCGGTCCGGACGGCGCCGAGCCGTGCTCTCCGTGCAGCACGAAGTCGACGTCCAGCTCACGGCTGACAGGGTCCTGCGACCGGACGGTGTAAGAGCGCATGATCGCGCGCCGGCCGAGCGGGAGCGCGCGCCAGCGGCCGTACCAGCCCTCGTCGAATTCGAGCGGCACCAACGGGATGTCCTCTCCGGGGCGCGGGAAGAAGATGGTGAGGCTCTGATCGCGTCCGCCGCTGCGCAGGCCCTCGCGCAGTTGCTCGCCGCCGAACGTGATCCGCATGAGGGAAGGGCTGATCCGGACCGCGCGGGTCACGACGGCTTCGACGATCCGGTACTGCGCGCCGAGGTCGGCTTCGGCTTCCGTTCCCGCTTCGATCGTGGTGTCAGTGGCCGCCATCGCTCACACCACCTTCTTCGCGCTCTGCACGGCGTCGGCGAGTCGCTCCAGCAGCGGCGCCGAGCCGGCGTAGGAGAAGCGGGGCACCGTGTCCCACGGAGTGACCTGGTTCGCCTTCACCGCGGGCAGCGCGGCCCACCCGGGTTTGGCGGCGAGGTCCTTGGGCTGCAGAGCGATGGTCCGGCTGTCGAGCAGGATCAGGTCGGCCTTGTACTTGTCGGCGTTCTCCCAGCTGAGACTTTCGAAGTAGCCGCCGGTGTCGAGCTTGTCGGGCACGACGATGTCGAGGCCGAGTTCGGTGAAGTACATCAGGTCGGTGCTGATGGCGGGGTTGGAGGCGTAGAAGGTGTCGGGGCTGCCGGAGGCGGCGAGCACCCGCAGGCCGTTCGAGGCTTTGATCGCCTGCCGCAGCTTCTCGGCGGCGGCTTCGAAGCGGGTCTTGGCGTCGATGACGGCCTTCGCGCTCAGATCGGCGCCGAGGGAGGCGGCGAGGTCGGCGTAGCGGCGGATCGGCGTGGGCAGCGAGACCTTGGCGACCTCGATGCCGACGCTCGGCGCGAGTTTGAGGATCTTGTCCTTGCTCTCGTCCGGGACGTACCAGAGGGCGCCCGGGTCGTACATGTGCGTGACGAGCAGGTCGGGCCGCAGCGCCGCGTACTTCTCCAGGTTGAACTCGCCCCAGGCGTTGCCCAGGATCGTGACTTCGCCGACGTCCAGGGCGCCGGCCTGGGGCAGGGCTTTGCCATCGGCGCCGACGGTCTCACCGAACACGCCCGCGATCCGGCCGCCGAGGCCGAAGTCGGTGAGCGCGGCGGCGGTTCCGGTGAAGGCGACGATGCGGGACGGTGCGCTCTTGGCGGTGACGGCCTGCTTGCGGTCGTCGGTGAAGGACCACGGCCCGGTCGAAGCGCTGCTGTTCGTGCCGACGGGAGCGCCCTTGGACTTGTCGCTGCCGCACGCGGCGAGGAACGCCCCGGCGCCGAGCACGCCGACCGCTGCTCCGCCTCGGGTCAGGAGGCGGCGGCGGGACATCTGGAGAGCTGGGCGTTCATGCGGCATGGCATATCGCTTTCTTGTCAAAGGCTGAGGGTGGTGGCGAGGCCACGCGGAAGTTAGGTTAGCCTAACCTCCATTCGATCCCGCAAGGGGTAGCCGCATGCCGATTCGGAGCCTGGACGTGACCGCCGTAGCCTCTTTGTCTGATTCGCCCGATTCATCGAGAAAGCACGGCCCGCCGAGGCAATGGGAATCGTCAGGCGCACCGGAACCGCCTGAATCTGGATCGCCTGGATCCACATCGCATGGATCGCCGACTCGGCGCGCCGCCGCGGCTCCGGCCACCGCCGCTCGGCTCACCGGCCTGGTCGTGGCCGCCGTGCTGCTGGTCCTGACGCTCGCGCTGAGCATCGGCCTCGGCGCCCGATCGCTGGCGCCCGCCGAGGTCTGGCACGGCCTGACCGATCCGTCGTCGCCCGCATACACGGTGGTGCACAGCATGCGGCTGCCGCGCACCGTCCTGGGGCTGCTGGCCGGCACCGGCATCGGGCTCGCCGGCGCGGTGTTGCAGACGGTCACGCGCAACCCGCTCGCCGATCCGGGGCTGCTCGGCGTCAACGCGGGCGCGGCGGCGGCGGTCGCGACGGCGACGTGGGTGTTCGGCGTCACGGACTTCGGCGGCTACATCTGGCCGGCGCTGCTCGGTGCCGGAGTGGTCACCGCGGCCGGGTACGTGGTCGGCGGCGGCCGGTCGGCCACCCCGGCACGGCTGGCCCTGGCCGGGGCGGCGTTGAACGCGGCGCTGTTCTCGTATGTCAGCGCCGTGATGCTGCTGGACTCGAAGTCGTTGGAGGCCATGCGGTTCTGGACCACCGGATCGCTGGCCGGCGCCGCTCCGGCGACGGTCACCTCCGTGCTGCCCTTCATCGGCGGCGGCGTCGTCCTCGCGCTCCTGCTGGCCCGGCCGCTGAACACGCTCGCGCTGGGCGACGACGCGGCGCGTGCGCTGGGCTCGCGGCCGGCACTGGTGCGGGCCGCGGCGATCGGGGTCGTGACGCTGCTGTGCGGTGCGGCGACGGCGGCGTGCGGGCCGATCGTGTTCGTGGGCCTGACGGTCCCGCACATCGTCCGCTCGCTCACCGGCCCGGACCTGCGGTGGGTACTGCCGTACTGCGCGGTGGCGTCGCCGGTGCTGCTGCTGGCGGCCGACGTGCTCGGACGCGTCGTGGCGCGGCCGGGCGAGGTGCAGGTCGGCGTGGTCACCAGCGTCCTGGGCGGTCCGGTGTTCCTGTACTTCCTGCTGCGGCGGCGCGGGAAGGCGGTGCAGCTGTGAGCGCTGTCAGCGTCGCTTCGCTTCGTACCGGGCGCGGTCCGGCCGCACGGCGCCGGACCCGCACCGCAGTCGTCTGCCTCGCGTTGTCGCTGACAGCCGTCGCCGCAGCGGTGTTCGCGCTCGGCAGCGGCGACTACCACATCGCGGCCCCGAACGTGATCAGGGCTCTGACGGGCGGCGGCGACGAGGGCGACCGGCTGGTGGTACGCGAGCTGCGCCTGCCGCGCGTGGTGACGGCGCTGGCGGTCGGCGCGGCGCTGGCCCTGGCCGGCGCGGCGTCGCAGTCCCTGGTCCGGAACCCGCTCGGCAGCCCGGACATGCTCGGTTTCACGCAGGGCGCGGCGACCGGGGCGCTGCTGGCGGTGGTCGCCGGCGGCGGCAGCGCGGCACTGGCC
>JABFXP010000861.1 GCA_013361685.1 Catenulispora sp. | reverse complement strand
CGCGAGCGGCGGCAATGGCTTCTGCGACCCTGCCCTGTCGGATGAGCAACTTCTGAAGCAGGATGCCATGGTGCCTCGCATGCGACGAGGCCTGAAGCAGCGCGACAGCATCCTCGAGCCGGCCAGAGTCGGCGAGCAACGTGGCGAGTTCCTGCTCCCCGTACCAGGTGTCGGCTTCGTGATGGACACGCAGTTCAGCGATGGCCTGATCGACGCGGCCGCTGTGAGCCAAGATCCAGAACCGGATGCGTGCGACCTCGAACCATGGACCCTGTTCTGGGGCGGCAAGACTGTCGATGATCGACAAGGCTTCTTCTGGGCGTCCCTGCGTGACGAGAAGCTCGGCCAGACGGTTGATCATCCAGTCGGTGTCACCCGTCATGGATGTGGGGAAGGGACGGAGCACGTCGATCGCCTCGTCGACGCGACCAGCACGTTCCAGTATCTCCGCAGCCTGCCAGGCCCGGTTCGGATCACCAGTCGCGATGAAAGGTCGCAGCGTGTCGAGGGCATCTTCGATCTGGCCGCGTTCGGCCAGGAACTCGGCGAGGCGTTCGGCCGCGTGCTCGCCGCCGGGCCGTGCGATGACTTCTTGCAGTTGGTCCAGACGACCGTGGCGCACGAGCAGGTCAGCAAGCTGCTCGACGTGGTTGACCTGGACCATGCCCGCGGGGTTGGCGTAGAAGCGGAGAAGCTCAACAGCGTCGTCGGCGAACCCCTGACGTTCCAGAATCCTGGCAAGCTGCCCGACCATTAAGACGTCAGCCTGCCACGGGTCCGGCCCGATACGGGCGCGCAGTATCGCGACGAGCTCGTCGGCCCGCCCCGCGTCACCGCCCACATCGACCAGCGCTGAGATCAGAAACCAGTCGTCCGAATGCGTTCGAGCCACAACGAACGCCTCGTCCAGACGTCCTTGGCGGCTAAGCAGACCGATCAACCGATGCAACGCCACCCTATTGCCAGCCTCGGCGAACGGCCGAACGAGGGCGGTCGCTTCGCCGCCCCGGCCAGACTCGTCCAAAATCGCAGCGGCCACATCAACAGCGGTCCACCAACCTACCCGCACGTACTCGTCGAGCAGCTCGAGTGCCTCATCAAGACGCCCCTGCTCGGCATGTATTCGCGCCAGCCTGCGCGCGCAGTACCAATCGCCGGCCTCAGCTTGTCGGTGCAGCTCATCGAGGTAGCCGGCGTCCAGCAGGACCGTCACGATCTCTGGACGCAGCCAGCCGTCGTACGTCCTGGCCCTGCGGTCGAGTTCCTCAGCATCCACGATCGGGAACCATAACGATAGCCACGGTCAGTGACTCGTGGCCCGCATAAAGACCCAGATCAACCCTCGTAGCTGAGCTTCTGACCGTCACAAGGCTCCGGCACGGCGATCGACAGCGGCAGCGTCAACCGCAGCAGCGCCCCGGTCTCGACCGGCACCGCCTCGACTCGGCCGCCGTGTGCGTCCGCGATCTGCTTGACGATCGCCAGCCCGAGCCCGGAGCCCGGCAGCGCACGGGCGGCGGAGGAGCGGTGAAAGCGGTCGAAGATGTACGGCAGGTCTGCGGGCGGGATGCCCGGCCCTTGGTCGCGGACCTCGAGCACGCCCTGGTGTCCCCGGGTGAGGACCGTGACCGCGACGCCGCGCATCCCGCTGAACTTCACCGCGTTGTCCACGAGGTTGGCGACCGCGCGCTCCACGGCGTCCGGGTCGCCGCAAAGGACCGCCGGCTCGGTGCGGGCCGGGACGCCGCGGCCCTCGGCGACCTGCTCGGCGACCAGGTCCAGCCGCACCGGCTCGGTCCGGGCCGCGGCCTCGCCGAAGCGCGCCAGGTCCACGAGGTCGTTGATCAGCACCTTCAGCTCCCGCGCCTGCTCCAGTGCGTCGGCGAGCAGCGCCGGGGAGGCCGGGTCGGCCGGGTTTTCGTTGAGCAGCTCCAGGTTGGTCGTCAGCGACGTCAGCGGAGTGCGCAGCTCGTGCGAGGCGTCGGCGACCAGGCGTCGCTGGGCGCCGACCGAGCCGTCCAGAGCCTCGGTCATGGCGGCGAAGGCCCGGCCCAGGCGGCCGACCTCGTCGCGGCCGCGGGCCGGCTGGCGCAGTGTGCCCGGGGTGGTGAAGTCGCCGGTCTCGGTGATGCGCTCGACTGCCGAGGTCAGCACGCCGACCGGCCGCAGGACCCGGCCGGCCAGCAGCCGGGCGGACACGATGGCGACCAGGCCGGCCGTGGGGGTGAGGCAGATGAGCAGCCACAGCAGGCGCCGCATGGTGGATGCCGAGTCGGACTCGGGCTTCGCGGCGCGGACGACGGTGTTCGCCATTCCCGGCATCTGCGCGGTGTAGGTGCGGTAGCGCTCGCCTTGGAACAGCACGTCACCGTAGTAAGGGCTCGTGGCTCCGCTCGCGACGTCCACGTCCCGGGGAGTGAGGTCCCCGAACTCCTTGCCAGCCGCGCGCTTCGCGTCGTCGGGGTTCATGCCGGACTCCGGCTTCGGATCCGGTGCTTCCTCGCCCGATACCGGCAGCGGATCGGTGACGATCTGGATGCTCCCCGACCCGAGGGTGACGACCCAGCCGTTCCCCTGCAGCGGGTCCGGCCCCTGCTTCCCGGCCATGATGAGCTTCTGCTGGTATTCGTGGAACGTGGCAGGGGCCTGCTTCACCATCGTGGCCAGGGACGCGTCCAGCTGCCCGCGCAGCTCCCAGTCGACTGCCGGGTACTCCACGGCTCCGACGAGCGTCAGCGCCGCGATCACGACCGCGCCGCCGGCCAGTGCCACGCGCGTGCGCAGATTCACGGGTCCTCCCTCAACACGTAGCCCAGGCCCCGCACGGTCTGGATCAGTCGCGACGCACCCCCGGCCTCCAGCTTGCCCCGCAGGTAGCTGATGGTGACCCACAGCGCCTTGGGCTCCGGGCCGGAGTCGTACCCCCACACAGCCTCGAAGATCTGGGTGCGAGACAGAACCCTGCGCGGGTTGCGCAGGAATAGTTCCATGAGGGCAAGCTCCGTGCGGGTCAGCGGGACCGGCCGCCCGTCTCGGGTGACCCGGCATGCCGCGGCGTCGAACTCGACGCCGGCGAACCGCAGGATCTCTGCTGCTCCGGCCCCCGCACGGCGCAGCAGAGCCCGCACCCGGGCTCGAAGCTCCTCCAGGGCGAAGGGCTTGACCAGGTAGTCGTCGGCCCCGGCGTCCAGGCCCGCGACCCGGTCGGTGACCAGGTCGCGGGCGGTGAGCAGCAGGATCGGCGTGTCGTCGCCGGCGTCGCGCAGCGCGCGGCAGATCTCCAGACCATTGGGTTCGGGCATCATCACGTCGAGCACCAGGGCATCCGGGCTGGTTCGTTCGTGCTCAGCCAGTGCCGCCGTACCGTCGGCCGCGACGGTCACGTCGTAGCCGTCACGGCGTAGGGCGTGCTCGAGCGAGCGCCGGACCGCGGGGTCGTCGTCCACTACGAGGATGCGTATGCCGGTGAGTACCACGGCGCCTGCTTAATAGCCGCTGAAAACACTGAGAGGGCTGGCGACTCCGAGCGGGTTCGCGAACTCAGTCACCACGGACGTCCGCGCCTCAGGCCTGCGCCTTGGGCTTGGCCGGCGGCGCGGGGTCCAGGATCCCGTCGGCCTCCAGGATCTTGAGGACCTGGTCGGCGTTCTTGCCCAGGATTGAGGCGACGTGGGCGGCGATCAGCTCCGGTGTCGGCTGAGCTCCGGTGCTTCCGATCCACATCTTCGTCTGGGTCAGGGCGTTCTCCAGGGCGGCGCGGGTCACGCCGAGGTCCTTGGCCGCCTTGTCGAGGTTGGCGGAGTTTCCGCCTCGGTCCTTGCCGCCGGGCTTCTTGTCCCCGGACTTGTCGTCGAACAGGCCGTGCGCCTTGAAGGAGGCCAGGACCCTGGCGGCCGGGACGTGCAGAATCGAGCCGACGTGCGCCGCGACGGTCTCCGGCGTCGGCTCGGTGCCGGTGGTGCCGAACCACTCCTTGGTGGCGCGCAGCGCGTCGTTGAGCTGGTCGACGGTGACGCCGAGGTCCTTGGCGACCGCGGCGATCTCCTGGTCGGTCTTCGGGTCCGGCTTCGGCTTGCCCTTGGCGTCCGGGCCCTGCTTCACGGCCGCCTGCGTCGTCGCGGTGCCCTTGCCGGTCGGGGTGGCGCCGGAGTCGGCCGCGGCGGCCGCGCCGGCGGTTGACGCCAGCGCGACGGCGCCGATGGCCACTGCGGCCACCTTGCGGCGCAAGTGCATGTGGGTCATGTTCGAGTTCCCTCCGAGGGTCGCGGCCGCGCGTGTCTCGTGCGGCCTTGATGAGAAGGAAACCGGTCCGACTTCCGGGCGACTGCCGACGAACCTTTGGGAAAGCTTAGGAGCTTTACACAACCGAAGTCCTCGTGAACGATTCCGCCGCGGGGCGCGTACAACGGAGCATGCGAGGTTCACGGCGCGGGCAGCGGCGCAGCGGGGCCCCCACCACCCTTGAACTGCTGCTTGGCGATCCGGGTACGGTCTACGCGGCGGTGGATGCGTTCGCGCTGGTCGAGCGGCGCGAGGCTGTGTCTTGGCCGTTCGTCGCCTCGGTCGGGCCGCGTACGGTCACGCTGCGCTGGGCCGGGGGCGCGTCCGCGGTGCCGGAGCCCGAGGCGCCGTGGCGGGTGGGACACGACGCGCGGGTGTGGATCGCGGAGCGGGACGAGGTCGGTGTCGGTGGTCCGGTGGTGTCGCAGACCGTCCCGGATTCGGTACTGGTGATCGGGCACTTCCAGGAGTCAGTGGTTTTCGTCAACGCCTCGCGGGCGCCGGGGCCGATCGTGGTCGGCGGCGGCTCGAGCGGTGCGGCAGGGCTGCTGCGTGAGCTCCTCACGCGCCAGGCACAGATGGTGCGCCCTGCGGATCTGGTTAGCGGCGATGCCCCCCACGATGGAAACGATGTCGGGCCGCGCGGTGCGTGGTGGCCGGTGGAGGTCGAGGGCGACGCGGTGGTGCTGCTCGGGCTGGCGATCGCGCGCATGTTCAGTGGGGACGAGGTCCGGCTGGCGTGTGAGCTGATGGAGCGTGTCGCGGGGCTGGAGCACCGGCGGCCACCGGCGGCGGTGGAGCACGACGTCGAGCAGGCCGAGCAGATCCACCAGGTGGGGCAGATCCAGCAGGTCCAGCCGGCCGATGAGCAGAGCGATCTGGCGGAGTACGTCGAGAAGACAGACGCGCCCGAGCCCGAGCCGGAACCATGGCAGACCACCGCGCCGGAGCCCACGGCCGAGTCGAAGGCGATCGACGCCGGTGTCTCAGGTGTCACAGCCCCCACATCAGCTCGATCGGCCGATCCGCTGCGCACGCCTGCTCCCGCCGAGGACGGCCTCCACAACTGGGCCGCGGAATTCGCCGTCTCCAGCCGAACCGGCACCGAACCCTCGAACTGACCACCCCTCCCGCCCCGTACATCTCGTACACCCCGTGCACCTCGAACACCCCAAACCGAACAGGAAGCCGCACCCATGCGATTCGCCGTGACCGTCCAAGGCCGCAGCACACCGCGGCACGTACTCATCGGCGCGGGACCCGACACCCCACTCGGGCAGACGGCGGCCGCGATCGCAGAGGCCGTGGACGAGCCGGGGACCGAGCTCTACCAAGGATCCCGGCGATTCGATCCGGAGGCCACGCTCGCCGAGGCCGGGCTCTACGAGGGCGCGAACCTCTCCTTCGCCGCCCGGCCGGCCGTGCCCGCCGAACCGCCGCCCTTGCTCGAGCTGCACGCCGTGTCGGGGCTCGGCGCCGGGGCGGTTCATCCCCTGGCCGCCGGTCGGCACACGGTCGGCTCGGCGGACCACTGCGCGATCCCGGTCCCCGGAGCCGCGCCCCTGGCCGCAGAGATCACCGTGAACCCGGACGGAGTCGTGTCCGTATCGCTGGGGGACGGCGCCTCGTTGATCGCCGTCGCCGCCCCCGAGTCCGCGCCGCCGCCGAAGCGCCGCCGCGGCGAGCCGGTGGTGCCCGAACCCGCCGCTGTTCCCGCGCCACCGGCCGGTGTGCCGGGATCCCGGCTGTGGCCCGCCGACGCCGACCTGCTCGTGCGGGACACGGTGCTGCGCTGGGTTCAGCCCGCACCGGCCGACGACTCCTCCGTGCAGCCCACCGAGGACGGCGTCGGTCTGGACTTCAACCGGCCGCCGCGGATGGTGGAACCGGTGCCGCAACGCAAGCACCGCATTCCGGCGCGTCCCCGGTTCCCCGGCCGCAACCCGTTCCCGCTGATCATCGTGATCGCTCCGGCCTTCATGGGTCTGACGATGGCCGTGCTGTTCCACAACATCCTCTACAGCATGTTCGCGTTCTTCTCCCCCGTCTTCGGCCTGGCCAACTGGATCAGTGCGCGGCGCAACGGCCGCCGGAACCACAAGCGCGACCTGGCCGACTACTTCCGGCAGAAGACCGAGAACGAACGCGCCATCGATGCCGACGTGCGAGCCGAACGCGTGCTGCGGCTCGGCATCGCCGCCGATCCGGCCGCGGTGCGGCGCATCGCGACCGGCCCGGGCCGCCAGCTCTGGGAGCGGCGGCGGCGCGACGCCGACTACCTGGTGCTGCGGGTCGGCACAGCTGATCAGCCCTCGATCATCGAGGTCGACGACCCCGACCGCGGCGGGGAGTTCCGCGACAAGGTGCGCTGGAACGTGCCGGGGCTTCCGGTCGGCTTCGCGCTGGCCGACCGCGGCGTGGTGGGCCTGGCCGGGCCGCCGGAGCGGATCAGGGCCCTGGCGGGCTGGCTCCTGGCACAGATCGCGGTGCTGCACAGCCCGCACGCGGTGCGCGTCGCCGTGCTGACCGATGCGGATCGGGCCGCGCAATGGGACTGGCTGCGCTGGCTGCCGCAGCTGCGCTCGCCGTTCGGCCCGGCGCTGCTGATCGGCAACGACCCGGAGACCGTCGGATACCGGCTCTCGGAGCTGACCGGCACGCTTTCCCGGCGCGAACAGGCCGCCCAGTCGCCGCTGGGCCGGGCCGTGTTCACCGAGCCCGACCTGGTGGTGCTGGTGGACGGCGCGCGCCGGATGCGCGACCTTCCCGGCCTGACGCAGTTGCTGACCGACGGGCCGCGGATGCGCATCTTCAGCATCTGCGTGGACCGCGAGCTGCGGATGCTGCCGAAGGAGGCCACCTCGGTCGTGGTCGACGACGGCGAGCAGCTGACGCTGCGCCAGGACGGCCTGCCGGAGTTCCCGGGGATCCGCCCGGACCTGTGCGAACCGGATTGGTTCGAGCACGTGGCCCGGGCGCTCGCCCCGCTGCGGGACGCCACGATCGACGAGGGCAGCGTGCTCCCGGACCGGGTCCGGCTCACCGAACTGCTCGATCTGGCCGCACCGGACGCCGATGTCATCGCCGCCCGCTGGCTCGCCCAGCCTGCCTCGACGGTCGCTCTGCTCGGTTCCGGCTACGACGGACCGCTGTCGGTGGACCTCGTTCAGGACGGTCCGCACGCACTGATCGCGGGCACCACCGGCTCCGGTAAATCAGAGCTTTTGCAGACGCTGGTCGCTTCGCTGGCGGTGGCCAACCGCCCGGACGAGCTGACCTTCCTGCTGGTGGATTACAAGGGCGGCTCGGCCTTCCGCGACTGCGTGCACCTGCCCCACGCCCTCGGTATGGTCACCGACCTCGACGGGCACCTGGTCGGCCGGGTGCTGGAGTCGCTGTCCGCGGAGCTGCGGCGCCGCGAGCGGCTGCTGGCCGGGCACGGTTGCAAGGACCAGGCCGATTACCTGGCCAGGCGCCGCCTGGAGCCGGCGATGCCGCCGCTGCCCCGCCTGATGCTGATCGTGGACGAGTTCGCGACGCTGGTGCGCGAGGTGCCCGACTTCATCCCCGGAATGGTCTCGCTCGCCCAGCGGGGCCGTTCGCTCGGCATCCATCTGGTGCTCGCCACGCAGCGCCCGGCGGGCGTGGTCAGCGCGGACATCAAGGCCAATACGAACCTGAGGATCGCCCTGCGGGTGCTCGATCCGACCGAGAGCAAGGACGTCATCGACACCGGCGACGCCGCGCTGATCCCGACCACCGTGCCGGGCCGCGCGCTGGTGCGGCTTTCGCACCGTTCCGTCGCGGCGTTCCAGGCGGCCTACACCGGCGCACCGTACTTCACGGCTCAGGCCCCGGCGACGCCCGCCGCCGCGGTCGAACTGCCGTGGCTGGGGCTCGGGCGCCCCGACGACCTGCCGATCGCCGTACCCGCGGCGGACCCCCGGGCGCCGGGACAAGCGGAGACGGACCTGTCCATCCTGGTCCAGGCGATGCGCCGGGCCGCTGAGGATCTGGAGATCGAGCCGCAGCCGCGACCGTGGCTGACGCCGCTGCCGGAGCGGATCACGCTCGCCGAGCTGCCCGCGGCGGGCATCGCCGGCGCGTCGGACGGCCGTGGCGAGCTCCCGCCGGTCGCCATCGGGATCGAGGACCTTCCGATGCTCCAGGAGCAGCGCCCCGTGCTGCTCGACCTGCACACGTTCACCCACCTGGCGGTCATCGGCACGGCCCGGTCCGGGCGCACGCAGGCGCTGCGCACGGTGGCGGGCGTCCTGGCGGACCGGTACACGACCGCCGAGGTGCACATGTACGGCATCGACGCGGCCGGCGGCGGCCTGGCGGTGCTCGAAGCGTTGCCGCACACCGGAGCCGTGGTCGGCCGCAACGACATCGAACGGCTCGACCGGCTGCTGACGCGGCTGTCCGCCGAGCTGACCCGGCGCCAGGAGCTGCTGGCCGAGCACCACAGCAACAACCTGACGGAGTTGCGGGCCGCGTTGCCGCCGGGGCCGCGTCCCGGGCACCTGTTCCTGTTCACCGACGGCTGGGAGTCCCTGTACGAGACGATCGGCGAGCATGAGAACGGGCGGCTGCTCGACGAGCTGTACCGCCTGCTGCGGGAGGGGGCGGCCGGCGGCGTGCACGTCCTGCTCGCCGGCGACCGGGGCCTGGCCAACGGCCGGGTGGGCCATCTGATCGAAAATCGGCTGATGCTGCGGATGAACGACCGCAACGACTTCATGCTCATCGGCCTGAAGGCCAACGGCCTGCCGACCCGCGTGCCGCCGGGCCGCGGCTGGCAGTCCGGGCACCTGGCCGAGATGCAGATGGCGTTGCTCACCGCGGATCCATCGGGCCAGGCGCAGGCCGAGGCGCTGCGCCGGATCGGCCGCACCGCCGCGCAACGCGACGCCGGAACCTTGGCCGCGAACCGACCTCTCACCGTCGGTAAGCTGCCGATCGGGATCGACTTCAGCCAGGCCTACGGCTTGCTCACCGAGGCCAGGCCGCTGGTCGCCCTGCTCGGCATCGGCGCCGACGAAACGGGCCCGGTCACCGTGGACTTCGCCGGTCGCGGATACGCCTTCATGGTGGCCGGACCCAGCGGCAGCGGCCGGTCGAACACCCTGGCCACCCTGGCCATCTCGCTGCTCGCCGCACACACCAGACTGCTGATACTGACGCCGCGCGAATCGCCGCTGCGCCGGCTGGCCGCCGACCCGAACGTAAGAGTCCTGACCTCGGCGCAGCCCGACGGCCGGGAGATCGAGGAGGCGCTGGCCGAACTCGGATCGCCGTGCGTGGTGCTGATCGACGACGTGGACCTGCTGGTCAACGCTCTGAACGTGGACCCGACGCTGCGGATGATCCTCAGGACCGGCCGGGACCGCGGGATCGGGCTGGCCTGCGCGGGCTCGGCGGAGGCGCTGCTGCAGAACCCGGTCTCGTGGATCGGCGAGGCGAAACGGGCCCGCCAGGGTGTGCTCCTGCACCCGCGGACGATGAACGAGGGCGACCTGGCCGGTGCCCGCCTGCCGATGGAACTCGTCCGTCGGCCCTTGAAGCTGGGCCGCGGCTATGTCGCCGATCCGGCCACCGGTGCGGCGGTGGCTGTGGCGTTGCCCCTGACCGAGTTGAAGGAGAGCAGCGGCGCCGCTCGGTGAGCCTCAACCGTCCACCCGGACGGCCAGGGCGCTGCGAAGCAGGCGGCCTTCGCGGCCCTGCCAGTGGAACGCGCCCGCGTCCTGCTTCGGCCACAGCAGATAGTGCATGCTGCCGAGCACGACCTCGGCGCCGTCGCGGCGGCGGAACGCGAGCTTGGCGGACTGGCCCCCGTCGAGATGGTAGACGGCTTCCGGGTCCAGGCCGTCCGCCTGGACCAAGCGGGCCGTCTCGGAGCAGGACAAGCCTTGGAAGCCTCGGGTGAGCGGCGCGCCGTCGAGCACCCGCAGGCGCAGCAGGTCGCCGGTGAGGCAGATCAGGGTCCGCGCATAGCGGGCGCCGGGCAGGAACGGGGACAGGCCGAGCGACTCGTCGTACCCTTCGAGGCGGTCGGCCCGGGCGGCCGCGGCCACGCTCGGGCCGACGGAGAATCCCGACTCGATGCCGGCGGCGGCCACGCCGCCCACGGATCGGATCTCCACCTCGTCGCCGGGGCGCACGCCGCCCACCGTTCCGGTGCGGCCCCGCAAGACGAAGGATCCCTCGAACAGATCCACGCCCCCGCCTCGGTGGACCGCCGTGACGACGTGTCCGGTGTCTCGACGGGCGACCACGAGATCGACGACGTCGCCGCCCCCGGCCGGCGTACGGTTCGCCGCGCGATCCACGCCGCGCAGCAGCGCCACCCGCTCGGCCTCGGAGTACCGCACCCGGCAGTTGGCCGCGCCATACACGACCAGGCTTGAAGCGTCCGCCGGCGACGCGCGCACCTTGGAACCGATCCAGTCGTGGCGGCGGTCGCCGATGCGCAGCGTGCCCCGGGCATCCAGCTCAGCCAGGCGCAGGCCGTCGCGGCCGACGGTGAATGCGGGCTTGCCGACGGTCGGCAGGGATACCGTCATGCCGTCGCGGGCACAGAAGTCGAGGCAGAACTCTGCGGGTTCGTAGTCGGCATCATCGGAGATGAACGAGAACGACCCGCTGACGGCCGCGATCACCGCTGGTTCAGCGAGCAGGTGCGGCAGGTGGAAGCCTTCGCCGCCGCCGGTCACACCGACCCGCGCCCGGCGCGTGTCCACGGCGAGCTCGTACAGGTTCGTGAAGCGGCCGTCGCCGAGCTCCACGGTCCGGGCGGCGAAGGTGACACCGGAGGCGATCTCCAGCTCGCACGGCTGGAGCCGGACGGCGAACGGCTCCTGATCCTTGGCCAGCGACTCGACCTCCACGCGTCGCGTGCCGAACGCGCCGCGTACCTCGACGACCTCCTCGCCGCACCGGGCGTATCCCAGATCCTCCAGCGCGGTCGGCGGATCATCAGGCGCGGAATCGTCGTCGAAGGCTGATTCGCGGAGATCAGGGTGTCGTGCGAGCTCGGCCAGGAGCTCGCCTCCGTCCGCGAAGCGCTCTGCCGGTTTCAGGCGCAGGCAGCGGTCGATGATCCGGGTCAGGGCGGCCGGCGTCTCCGGCGGCGGCGCGGCATCGGGCGCCGTCGGGAGTTCGGCCGTCAGGGCCTGGTGAATCAGGATGCCGAGACAGTAGACATCGCTCGGCGGACCGACGGCGCCGCCCGGCACGTGTTCCGGGCTGAGGTAGCCGACCGTGCCGATGCAGTGCGCGTCGGCCGGGTCCTCGTCGGTCAGGAAACGGGCCAGCCCCGGGTCCATCAGGCAGTAGCCGCCGTCGGCTCGGCGCCGGACGTTGCCCGGGTTCAGGTCGCGGTGGACGATGCCTTCGGCGTGCAGCGCGGCGAGCGCCTCGGCGAGGTGGACGAGCAGCCGGGCCGCTTCGGCGGGGCGCCACGGGCTGCCGAGCAGCTCCTCCAGGTCGCTGCCGTCGAGCAGTTCCTCGGTCCACGCCAGGCCGTACGGCACGACGCCCTGGTATCTCAGCTCCCGCATCTCGCCGAGCAGGCGGACCAGGCGTGGCGAGTCGACGGCGGCGAGCACGCGGGTCTCCCGCCGGGCTCGCTCCAGGGCCGCGGCGTAGAGCGGGCCCGGCGGTACGAGCATGGCCTTGACCGCGACCGGGCGGCCCTGGCGCAGGGCGCGCAGCACGAATTTCTGCCCGCCCTGCGCCAGCGGCACGAGTTCGGTCACGCCCAGGGCCGTCCCCAGGTCGTCGAAGACGGACGACGGGTCGGCCGGCATGTCAGCTGCTGGAGGGGTGGGTGATGTTGTAGGCCAGCTTGCCGTCCATCGACTGCAGGTTCGTCACGAGGTCGCCGAACATCTTCGCGAAGCTCCGGATGGCGTCGACGCACTGCAGGGCGGAGGTGTTGAACTGGTCGTACTGGGCCTGGATGGCCGGGCTGGTCTGGATCATGTACAGGCCGCCGCCGTTCTGCAGCAGGGTGTGCACGCTGTTGTACAGCGTCGTGAGCTCCGGGGCGATCGTGTCGTTGGCCGCGGTGTTCAGCAGGGTCGAGGCCGTCGTGATGTCCTCGTAGTTGATGCCGATGTCGGGCGTGCCCATGGTCGACTCGCTTTCTGGTGTGTCAGGAGTCAGGTGTCTGATGCGGGTTCGTGACGTTCTGTCAGTTGACGAAGGGGGCTGCGTCCGGCCCGCCGTCATCGCCGGAGGAGTCCTGATCCGGCGGCGTGGTGTCGACCCACTTGGACTTCCAGTCCGCGCGGGTGTACGTCGACGTGGTCTTCGACGCGCTGTTGTAGTCGGTCAACGTGCCCTTGCCACTGGTGTCGGTGGTCGTGGTGATGGTGTCGGTCGACCCGTCGGGGTTGGTGATGGTCTGCGTGGTGTTCTGGGTCGGGCCGCCGTTCGGGCTCCACCCCTGGTCGGCCTGGTACGTGGTGGTCTCGGTGTACGTCATGCCGTTCACGGTCACCGTGGTGGTCTCCGAGGCGAGGACGACGTTCGGGGCGTGCGTCGCCTTGTCGGCCGCCGGGACGTTCGTGTCCGTCTGTGTGGTGTAGGTGGTGACCGCGCCGTTCGCCGACGTGAGCCGGAACGGGTTCGCCGGGGCGGTCGGCTGGGGCGTGGTGAACTGCTTGCCGGCCGCCGTCGCGTTGTCGCGCTCCCGGTACCACTCGTCCATCGCGGCCGGGTACCGCAGCACAGCGGACATCGCCGCACTCAGGTTCAGGCCGGCGGCCTGCGCGGCGTCGGTCTCCATGAAACTGTCCGCGACGCCCTTGAAGTAGCCCGCCATCTTGTCCAGGGCGTCCATCGCGTTGCTCATGTCGCTGGCCCACCGGCTGTAGAAATGGCCGAGCGCGCGGTACAGGGAGGTGCCCGGCCCCAGGTGCGGGTTGTTCTGGTTGACCTGCCCCGGCACGGTCTCGACCACCGCCCGCCCCTCGGCCCTGGCGGCGTTCTTGATCCGGCTGATCTCCGGTGACAGGCCTTCGATGGCGGTCGCCGCCTGGTGCAGCAGACCGTAGTCGATGGTGAGGTCCTTGTAGTTGTAGCTGGTGCTGTCGGTCATGGCGTAGCACCTCCCACCCAGGGTTTACGGCGTGGCCCCGCCGACCGTTCACGGCCGTCCCGGGTCATGCGCAAGCGCCGCCGCACTCGACCTCGGCGCGACAACGGTCCCCGCAGCCGACCACCTTCCGAGCGGCGCGCAGACCGTGGTGTATCCGGGACTTGACGGTCCCTTCCGGCACGCCGAGCGCCACCGCCGCCTGCGGGACGGTGCGGTCCATGAGGTAGACCTGGATCAGAGCCTTGCGATGGACCTCGTCGACCCCCCGCAACGCACTGACCACGGTGGCCCGGTCGAGCAGCCGCTCGAACGGCTCACCGGGCGCGGCGGTCTCCTCCAGCGGCTCCGGCTCGGTCTCCGGCGGCCGCGCCACCCGGGCCCGGAACCGGTCGATCGCGATCCGGCGCGCGACGGTGAACAGCCAGGGCCGCAGGGTCCGCGGGTCCGCGTTGAGCGTGTCCAGGTGCTGCCAGGCGCGCACCATCGTCTCCTGGAGCAGGTCCTCGGCCGCCTGCCAGTCCCCGTAGGTCCAGTTCAGCAGAGTACTGAGCAAGGCGGCGGAGTGGAGCCGGTAGATGGTGCGCATTCGGTGGGCGGTCAAGTGCGGGACAAAGGGGGCAGGCGATGTAGAAGTCATCGTCCGTCTCGTCTCGGCGACAGTGCTTTGATTCGAAACTACAACGTAATTCGGTGCTGAAACAGTCATGACTTTCATCGTGCGCTTTAGCGGGCACGCGCAGGTGAAGGGCGTTTCCGGCGATGATCTCGGGCATTCGGCTGAAGGAACCCACAAATTCATCCGTGATTCGATGCCCGGCGATATCTTATTTTTCGAGAGTTCATCCGATGTCGGTTGACACTCCGCGCCGCGTGGCGGTGGGTAAGCGATCCGGTCGTGTTCTCCGCCTTCGCCGGGCGAACCCGTGAACGACACGGCCCCGCCAGCCGTAACCCTGGGCATGTCAGCAAGCACAGCGCCGGACACCGGCTCCGTGATGAGCCTGCTCTCCTCGGCTCCGGACGGCGCGGTCGTCGAGATCCCCGGGGGCAGCTACCGCGAGCAGCTCTCCTTCGCGCGGCCGGTCACCCTGGTCGCCGCGGGCGGCCCGGGGTCGGTGACGATCCAGCTGGACCGGCCCTGCGCGGTGCGCGCGGACACCGAGCTGCGCGGCCTGACGATCGAGGGCGCCGGGCTGCTGGCCGTGGGTGCGGTCCGGCTGCGGCTCAGTGACTGCGTGGTGCGCGGCGCCGCGTCCACCGGCGTGGGTCTGCGCGACGACGCCCGGCTGGCGGCCGACCGCAGTCAGATCACCAGCGTCAGCGGCAACGGGCTGTTCCTCGGCGGCAACGCCACCGCCCGGCTCCTCGGCTGCGAAGTCGGCGAGAGCGCCTTCAGCGCCGTGCATCTGGCCGGCCGGGCGGACCTGGAGCTCGAGGACTGCGTCGTCTTCTCCAGCCGCGAGCACGGGGTGCGGGCGACGGAGGAATCCTCACTGCGGATCGACGGCGGCACCGTCCGGGACAGCGGGTTGAGCGGGATCAGCGCGCAGACCGCCGGGCGGGTCGTGCTCAGCGGCTGCACCGTGGAGAAGACCGAGCGGGCCGGAATACTGATCGGCGCGGGCACCACCGCGCGCGTCGAGCGCTGCCGGATCGAGGGGACCGGGGGCACCGGGCTGGTGGTGTGGACGGGCGCGACCGTCCAGGCGCGCGAGGTGGTCGTCACCGGTGCCGGGAAGAACGGCGTCTTCTTCGCCGAGGACTCGCACGGCGAGATCGAGGACTGCGAGATCTCGCACACCGCGTACCCGGCGGTCCATGTCGGTGAACGTGCCGATCCGGTGCTGCGCGCGCTGCACATCCACGACGTCGACCAGGATCTCGACATCGCCGAGGCGGCCGCGCCGCGGCTGGCGGACGTGCGGGTGAGCGCCGTGACCGTGTCCACCCTGCCGCCGCCCGGGCGCGAGGAGGCGGCAGGGGACGGCCAGGACACGGCGACCACCCTGGACGAGCTCATCGCCGAACTCGACAACCTGATCGGGCTGGAGTCGGTCAAACGCGACGTGACCGCGATGATCAACGTGATGCGGCTGGCGCGCCGGCGCATCGAGATCGGCCTGCCCCCGCCCCCGACGAACCGGCACCTGGTGTTCGCGGGCAATCCGGGCACCGGCAAGACCACCGTGGCCCGGCTCTACGGGAGGATCCTGCACACGCTCGGCATGATCGAGCGCGGGCACCTGGTCGAGGCCGACCGCAGCATGCTGGTCGGCGAGTACGTCGGCCACACGGCGCCGAAGACCACGGCGGTGTTCCGCAAGGCGCTCGGCGGCGTGCTGTTCATCGACGAGGCCTACGCTCTGGCCCCGCTCGGCGGCGGCAACGACTTCGGCCAGGAGGCGGTCGCGACGCTGGTCAAGTTGATGGAGGACCATCGCGACGAGATCGTGGTCATCGTGGCCGGATACCCCGGCGACATGCAGCGCTTCATCGACTCCAACCCCGGCCTGGCCTCCCGTTTCACCAGGACCCTGATGTTCGTGGACTACTCGGCCGAACAACTCGCCGACATCGTCGACAACCAGGTGGCCGAGCATCGCTACGAGCTCGGTCCCGGAACGCGCGCGGCGGTCGTGGGCCACTTCGCCTCTCTGTGCCGGGAGCCGGGCTTCGGCAACGGGCGCTCGGCGCGGCAACTGTTCCAGACCCTCACCGAGCGGCATGCGCAGCGCACCGCCCTGCTGGCCGAGCCGACCATGCGGGATCTGACGGTGTTGCTTCCCCAAGACGTGCCGCTCGAACCACCCTCCGAGCCCGCGGACCAGTGAGCGACGCCGGCGTGCCCGCCGCAACCCGACCGGAATCGAGGACGTGATGACGCGGCCGACCGACTGGTCCGCCCTGGGCCTGACCGCCGACCCGACCCCCGGCGAGCAGTCCCAGGTGCAGGACGTCTACACCCTGCTCAACACCCTGGCCACCGACTACCAGACGATTCTGGACACCATCAACACGGTCAACGGCTACGCCGACTCCGGCAATCTCGCCGGTGCCACCGCCGACGCGCTGCGGCAGCAGATGAACGGCCGGATCACCAAGTTCGTGCAGAGCGCGCAGGAGGCCTTCAGCCAGGCCGCCCCGGCGCTCAAGACGTATCTCAGCGCCATGACCCAGCACCAGGCGACCGCCGACAACCTGCTGACCCAGGCTCAGAACTCCGGCCTCAAGCCCGACGATCCCAAGGTCAAGGGCTGGGCCTCGCAGGCCAAGCAGGCCGGGACCGATCTGGGGACCGCCTCGGACACCGCGGTCAAGGTCATCCAGAACCTGCCGGGACCGTCGGATCCGCTCAGTCCGTGGGAGGAGTTCCTGAAGATCCTCGGCTGGATCGCGCTGCTGCTGATCCTGCCGGCGATGATCTTCGGCGGGGTGATCGCGCTGGTCGAGTTCGTCGTCAACGCCATCCTGTTCGTCAACGCCCTGGTCGAGTTCGCGCAGGGCAACCTGAGCATCGGCGGCCTGCTGCTGGCCGCGCTCGGCATCCTCGCCCCGACCACCCGGGCCCTGAGCCTGGGCGACATCGTGGACGTGGTCAAGGGCATCGGCTCGTTCATCAAGACCGGCTTCCTCAACGTCCGGGCGGGACTGAACGAGTTCATCGACCTGCTCACCGTGGGCAGGCTGACCGATCTGGTCTCCCTGGACACGCTGATCAACATCGGCAACTTCGCGCTCAAGGCCGGCTTGTGGGTGTTCAACGGCATCAAGGACCTGCCCAGCATGGCGATCACCGCGGGCACCGCGTTCGCCGTCAAGCTCGGCGAGCTGTTCTCCTCCGGCGCCGTCAAGATCGTCACCAACATCAAGACCGGCGCCTTCCTGAGCCTGGTCCTGCCGGTGGACGCGGTCGAGGTGGAGAAGCTGGGCCTGCTCACGGCGCTGCGGCTGGGCTTCGTCGAGCGCGGCCTGGGCATCACCGCCGAACCGGCCCTCAACCTCGCCGTTCTCAACAAGCTGGCCCTCAAAGGGATCGGGACCGGCACGTACCACTTCGGCGGATTCAGCTACCTCGACGTGCCCCGCATCTCGACCATGGACGTGAACATCGCCAAGGGGATGCAGACCTCGCTGCCGAAGGTGGACGTCAACATCGGCATGACGGGGCTGGACCTGCACCTCGAGGCTCCCACGCTCTCCATCGGCAACCTGGCGGCGGGCTTCCAGCACGGTTCGCTGGAGATCGGGACCATCAGCACGCACATCCCGAACGGGAACTTCCACCTGAACGGCCTGGAGCTCCCTGATCTGCGCTACCCGAAGGAACTCAACAACATCGGCAACGGCACGACCGTGGTCCATATGAGCGACCTCTCGCTCGTGGTGGTGCGTGACGACAAGCTGGCGGTGCCGCCGGTGGACACGAACCTGACCGGTCTGAATGCGAACGGACTGCACGGGGCGAACCTTTCGGTCCCGGCGATCCACACCGGCGACCTGAACGTCCCGGCCCTGCACACCGGAGATCTGACCACCGCCGGCCTGCACGGCGGCGACCTGAGCGTGCCCACGCTGCACCAGGTGAGCGTGCCGAATCCGGGCGCCCTCGGCACGCACGTCCCGGCCGACGGCCTGCGCACCTCGGTCCCCTCGCTGCACACCACCGACCTGAGCCTGCCTCAGCTGAAGTCCGTCGACCTCACGAGTGTGACCGCCTCGCACCTGCCGTCACCGCAGGACATGCCCAATCTCGGCGCCGTCGCGCACACCAAGATCACCGTTGCGGAGTCGCACGGGCTGGCCGTCCAGCACACCGACACCGGCCTCAGGATCACCAGCGCTCAGCTGCCGGCCGACACCGTGCACGTCGACACCGTGGCGGGAACCTCGATCAGCGCCGTGCCGCACACCGACGCGTTCAGCCATCTGTCCACGCCCTCACTCGGCACGGCGACTCCGCACCTGTCCGCGCCCTCGCTCGACGTGCCTCGCCTGAGCAATCCGCATCTCGCGACCCCGCACCTGGCCGAGGAGCACGTCCAGACCGTGCCCGTGGAGATCAGAACCCTGCAGAACAATCCCGAGCTCGGCGCCCAGGTGACCATCACCGACGCCGGGATCCACACGCGGACGAACGTGGTCGAGGCCTCGGAAACCACGGTGCACACCGAAACCGCCATCCCCACCGAAACCTCCATCCCCACCGTCTCCAGCGCCGGCGTCGACGAGGCCGCCGCGCACTCGGCCGGCGCACCGGGCGTGCACGTCGCCGAACCCGATCTCGCCGGTGCGCCGGGCCTGTTCGACCCGAACGCCGAGCGGGTCGCCGTGGCGTGGACCGACTTCAAGCAGGCACAGTTCCAGCACGGTGCCGCGCTCAACGAACACAACGTGCAGTTCGCCGGCGCCGATCCGAAGCCTGGCCAGGCCTCGGTGGCGTTCAACGGCAAGGCCCCGCAGACGGACGCGCAGGCCACGGCCGTACACAATCTCGACGTCGCCACCCATGCGCTCAACGCGGCAGCCGGGAAGCTACACGGCCTCGGCGTCAACCCGCTGCGACTCGGCCTGACGGAGCACAGCCATCTGACGGCCCAGCTGAACACCGCTCCGAAGCTGCTCGGCGGCAGCCGCCCGGGCGACAAGGCGATCACGGTGGATCCGGCCACCGGCCGCCCCCTCGTCTCCACCCGCCCGCTCGGCCCGGACCACCAGCTCGTCATCAACGCCGGCCAGGGCCACGAGTTCGGCGAGATCGTCGACGTCCACACCGGTCAGACCGCCTTCAGCGGCCGGCTCACCGAGCCCGAGTGGCACGGCGGCTTCCGGCTCGACTCGGTCGACGGCGACGGCGCCTTCCGCGAGTACCTGCCGGACGGGACGGTCCATGCCGAAGGCCTGGCTCTGGCCGACCAGGCCGGTGCGCACTTCGGCGAGATCGTCGTGTACGCCGACGGAACCGCCGACCTGCGCCGGCTCGGCGAGTCCGTCCTGACGGACCTCCCCTTCGAGAACCTCGGCGAGAGCGGCTTCCGAATCACCGGCTCCGGCGGGCGGCAGTGGACGTTCGACTGGTCCGGCAGGCTCACCCCCAATCGGGGCCGGTTCACCGACGACCCCGGCGCGCTGGTCGACGTCCACCCCCTCGGGCCGAATCGGCAATTGGTCATCACCGTCACCGAGGGGCACACGTTCGGCGAGGTCGTCGACGTCCGCACCGGCGAGGCCACCTTCGGCGGCAGCCTCAGCCCGATCGGCGACAACGGCGCGTTCCGCATCGACACGCTGGATCCACGCAGCAGCTTCCGCGGATATGCGGCCGACGGGACGGTCGTCGTCGCCGGCCGCGAGGTCTTCGACGTGCGCGGCAACCTGATCGGCGAGTACGGCCGGTACTCGGACGGAACCGTGCGGTACAGCCGGCCCGGCGGGGAACAGGTGACGGGACTGCACCTGGAGTCGCTGGACGACGGCGGATTCCGGCTCACCGAGTCAGCCGGCTGGCGCACCTGGGAGTTCGACGCGCACGGTACGCAGACCTACCAACCGCTGGAACTGACGGACCACCTCGGGAACCCGACCATCGCCATCCACATCGACCACCTCGGCGGGACCGCGCACACCTATCATGCGGACGGCACCGACGAGCCGTGGACCTTCACCCCGGACGCGGACGGCTCCGGTGGTTTCCGCCTGGGCGTGGACACGCCCGGGATCACCGCGTGGACCGGGTACGACGCCCGCGGCAGGCTGACCGGCTGGGGAAACCCGCTCCACCACTGGGACGGGCACGCGCTCGGCGACATCGAGTTCGACGTCCGGATGGCGCCGCAGTCCCACAGCGTGACCCTCGTGGGGGCCGACGGGACCGGCGTGCGGCACACCGGCGTGGCCAACGACGGCAACAGAACCCTGATTCCGATGGGCGACGGCACCGTCGTCGAGGTCCTCGACCAGACCACGCGCACCGTCATCACCCACGCCGAGCTGCACGCCTCGCTGCCCGGCGGCGGCGACCTGAACGCTGTGCGCGTGGACTACACACAGGGGACGGCGGATTTCCGCGCCCCGGGCCTGCCGGATCAGACCTGGCACTTCCAGCACGACGCTCAGCACGAGGGCTACATCCTGACCAGCCAGGACGGTACACACGTCCTGCACTTCAACGATGACGACGAGCTCGTCCTGCACCAGATCCAGGTGGAGGACGCGAGCACCGGTGCCGTGCTCGGCACGGTTCACGTGCTGCACGAGGACGACAGAGCGATCTTCGGTCACGGGGGCCTGCCGCGGGACACGCAGTGGACCTTCGCCCACGAATCCGGCGGTGGCGGCGGGTTTGTGCTCACCAGCATCGACGGGGTGCACACCCTGCACTTCAACGCTTACAACGAACTGCGCTTCAGCTTGTTCACCACGCGCGATCCCGTCACCGGCGAACTGCACGACGTGCACATCGGCACCGACCATCTCGCTGCGGACCCGAACACAGCGCACACCGTGGTGGACGGGGACGGCCACGAGGTACCCGGCTTCCAGGCCACGCGGACCGCCGACGGGCACTTCGTCCTCAGCGATGTGCGTCCGGGGCGCCCCAACGGCTCGTTCGCCGAGTTCGACGGGGTCAGCGGTGCGGTGCGCAATGAGCGGGTCACCTTGCAGGGCGAGACCGTGCAGGTCCATCTGGACCACCTCGCTCCGCACGGACGGGACGTCCGCATCCCCGCCGCGCCGGGGAGCCGTCCACTGCCGGTCGTGCGCGATCCCGACACCGGCGGACTGCGGGTCTTCGGACTGAACGCCGCTCACCCCAACGATTTCAAGACCTTCGACGCGCGCGGCATCAAGACCGGCGAGCGCATCACCATCACGGACCGGAAGGGCCGGCCGCTCGCGAACGACGAGCACTTCGCCGTCACCGGGCTGGACGGCGCCAAGCCGACCTGGACCCGCCAGGACGTCAGCGGTCAGATGCGCCCCCTGATGCAGCACCCGGACGACGGGAACCCGCACGTCGACGACGCCCGGCTCAGCTCGGGCTACAACAGCTCGGGCCCGGTCGAGGTGCGCAACGACGGCACGCTCGTCCTCGTGGGAGAGGACATGACTCCCGCCTTCACCCGTGAGCCGCTGGCGAACGGTGTGACCATCAGGGTGCTCCGGCTTGAGAACGGCAGCCGGCGGTGGACCACATGGGACGTGCACGGAAACCTCACCGGCAGCGGCATCCGGCGCTTCTCCACGGAGGACGGCGGCACCACGTTCTGGGATCTCGACAGCCTGGGCCGCACGATCCGCCACTACCGCGTCGCCCTCGACGGCGGTCTGATCCGGACCGAGAAGATCGGCGACACCGGCCTGCGGTGGACCAGATTCACCAAGGACGGCACCGTGACCGGGCTCGGCGGCATCCGGGAGCGCCCGCTGTCCGGCCTGGTGGACAACGCCTTCGGTTGGCGGGACCCGTTCGTCCGTGCGGACAGCACGACGATCGACGCGCAGCGCTACTGGGGCAGGTACCACCTGTTCAGCGGCGACATGCACTGGCGGCCGTTCACTCACGCGAGCCACTATCGCGAATACAAGGTCTCGCCTGTCCCGAACACCTCGGGCGCGTTCCGGATCGACTCCTCATACAAGGAGGTCTCGGCCCAGGGCAAGGACACCGGCAGTCTGGAGACGCTGGCCAACGGCCACACGATCGAGTTCACCCGGTACTCCGAGCAGCGGGTGCCCGACTTCCTGTGGAAGACCCCGGCAAACCTCCCCGACGGCTTCTCGAAGGTCATCGCCAAGTCGTACCTGGGCTCGAAGTGGGGCGCGGTCGACTTCCCCGTGCACGGTGTCGTGTTCGGCGACTCGCGCTTCCAGGTGTTCAAGTGGGTCGAGAAGGACGGACGCGGCGCACTCCATTCCGAGGGCGTGCGGGTCGTGACCCCGGACGGCTCGTTCTCGGACTTCGCCGGCGACGGCCTGTTCGTGCGCGGCGCGATCAAACTGGACAACGGGCACACCGTGGAGATCGGCCGCGACCCGAACAACCCCGGGAAGTGGGACACGTTCCAGGTCGGCGGGGGCGGCAGCCGGCCCGCGCAGACCCTGAACTGGCATCAGCTGGGCAGCGACAAGAAGCCCGTCTCCCCCGCGGGCATCCGGGATTTCAACGGCAAGCAGTGGCGGGACACCTTCACCGACGCCGGCGGCACCACCTACGTCGTCCGGCACACCACGCCGACCGGCGATGTCGTGCACTTCACGGGGGAGACGAAGCCGCATCTCGACACCAGCGGAGCGTTCCTCGGGCTCGACCACAGCGCCGGGGGCGACACCCGCGTCAGCATCACGCGCAACACCATGGGGCAGATCGTCGAGCGCGGGGATCAATGGGGCCGGTGGGACGGGACCGTCACGATCCACGTCGTCGGCAGGGGCGACCCGCGCACCGGCGACTGGCGATGGGAAGACGACCACCTGGGCACCGGCGTACGGATCTCGGGCCGTAACACCCCGTTCAAGGGTTCCTGGGACGACTCCTACGCGGACTTCCGGACGACAGCCGACGGTCAGCACTTCCAGATCCGCGACTTCCGCGCACTGGACAAGGGCACGTCGTTGCGTGCCGAGCGCCTGCCCGACGGCACCTGGGTGTCGGGGAAGTACGACTTCCAGGGCAGGCCGGTCGACGGGACCGCGGCCGTCCGCGAGTGGAAGGACCACAACGGTGTCGTCTACCAGCCCAGGCCCGGGATCTTCAAGAAGCCCAGGCTCGCCGACTGGCGCGACGTCAACTCCGACGGCCTGGTGATCCGCGAGCTCATCGACGGCAAGGTGCGCGAATACACGAACGTGGCCGGCGGCGCCCACGAGTGGAAGGAGTACGACTTCGGGTCGGTGTGGCGCGAGCGCAAACCGCTCAGCGGACACCCGAACCTGTACCTCGAGAAGGAGAGCTTCCAGAAGCAGTGGCGCGTCACGAACATGAACGGCGAACTGGTCCGCTACCGAAGCATCACCGGCTCCATCTGGGAACGCAACGCCTTCGGCCAGTGGAAGCTGGTCGGGTCTGAACGCGAGAGCAGGGGTCTGTTCCCTTCGTTCAACGCCTTCCGCGGCATCAACCGGGAACTCCGGGAACCCAACCGGATCCAGTTCACCGCCGCGGACGAGGCCGTGGCCTCGGTCCGCGGCCAATGGTCCAAGATCGCCGAGAAGACCGTCCTGGACTTCCTTCAGGACTTCGTGATCGACGTCGGCGCCAACATCATCATCACCGGCGCCGTCGACGGCTGGAACTTCAACGGCGACCAGCTCGGCACCATCTTCGCCGGCGGCGCCATCCGCTCCGGGGTCAAGGCCGGGTACGGGATCGCGACCGAGACGGTGCTGAAGAACTTCCGTGACGGACTGCGAAACCTGGACGGCGGCAAGGACTTCAACCGCCAGCCCTACAACAACGACAAGCACTGGGACAACGAGTGGGCGGGCAACGAGAACCCGACGCGCTGGCGCTCCGGCACCTTCGACTACTTCGTCGGCAACACCGCCGTCCCGGCCTTCGGCAGCTTCATCGCGACCCTCGTCACCGGCTCCACCTTCGGCTTCGGCAAGGAGGGCATCGTCCTGCACGGCGGCGACCTGGCCGCGGCCGCGGGTCTGAGCATGGCCGGGAGCGCCGTGGGCGGCCTCACCTTCGGCGCCATCAAGACCCTGGGCCACCTGGGCTTGTCCGGCCGCTGGTTCCACCAGGGCGGCATCGGGGACATCAGCCTGCAGTTCGGCGAGAAGCTCGCGATCGACTATCTCGTCAACGATCTGCTCGCCGGTGCCAGCGGTCTGAGCGGCGGCAACCACGCCAAGACCGTCACGGCGGGTCAGGAGGCGGCGAACGGGGGTGGGAGCGTCGACAGTTCCCAGGGCAGCGGGTGACCGCATCCTGACGAGCTCGGCTGAAGGGTGTCTCCCTTCGGCTGATGTATCTAAATGTTCATACATACCATCCGGTGCGCGACTTCCTCGTCGGCTTAGCCTGGCGGCGGGGCGTGCCGCGCCGGCTGGTCACGCGCCAGCTGCCTGCGACCCCTGCCTGCCGACTCTTGTCTCCGACCCTTGTGCCCGACCTCTGCCCCCGACCTCTACGCCGGCAACGACCGGACCGCGTAACAGGTCGGCGCCGCTGTCCACTCCCCGCGAGGAGCCTGCCATGAACGACCAGCCCGGCCACGACTTCGTCTGGGAACCGTCGGCACAGCCGCCCCCGCCGAAGGCTCCGGACCGCAGGCGCAAGGTACTGATTTTCTCGGCCACCGCGGCGCTCGTGGCCGGGACGCTGAGCGTGGTCGCGTTCACCCTGGACGCCGGCCCCGGGCACGCCACTGACCAGCGCACCGTGGCGGAGTCCTCCAACCGCACCACGGCGGCCACTTCCGAGGCCACCACGGCGGCCGCTTCCGACGCCACCACCGCCTCGACCCCGGCCTCCACCACGTTGTCGGAGCCTGTGTCGCCGACTCCGACGCAGGCCCCGCCGCCGTCAAGCCCCGCGGCCCCGCCGGTGGTCACCAGCACGTCCGTCGTGGTGGCGACCACCGGCGGGGCCGCCGCCCCGCCGACCTCGGCGCGGCCCGACCCCACCCACCACACGACGACCACGCCGGCCCCGCACCCGACCACGTCTGCCGCGGCATCCTCGAAGCCGACCACCTCGGCCCCGCCGCCCCCGCCGCCGTCCTCGACATCCCCACCACCGGCGCAGGACTTCCCGGGCCAGCCACTGACCAACCCGAGCACCGGCCAGTGCCTCAGCGGCTCGGCGGGCTCCGACGGCACGCCGCTGATCCTGTGGAGCTGCAACGGAAACGTGAACCAGAAGTGGGACATCCGCTCTGACGGCACCATCCACATCAAGGGCGTCCTGTGCATGGACGCCGCATGGGGTGGCACCGCGCCGGGCACGATCGTCCAGATCGCCTATTGCAGCGGGAACCCGGCACAACTGTTCACGTTCACGGGCAGCGCGCTCCTCGACCGGCAGGCCAACCTCTGCGTCGAGAGCGTCAACGGCGGTTCGGGCATGCGGCTGCAAGCCTGCAACGGCAACCCGAACCAGGTCTGGCGGCAGGGCTGAGGTTCGAACCCATCACCTGCCACACGCTGTGAAAACGTCCCGCCGGCTGCGAAGTCTCACGAAGCAACCGGCCGGACCTGCGAGTCACGACAGCCGTCACTCGCCTGTTCAAGGCTGTCGCCGGGTCAGCAGAGGGCTGTGGTCGCCCGCACGTCGTCGAGCGCTCTACGGGCGAGTTCGCTGAAGTCGTCGCTGTTGGCGGGGTCGCTCCAGCGTTCGTAGGCGATCGCGAAGACAAGCGCGCCGAGTTCCGCGGCCACGCGAGCGGTCAGGGCGGGAACGCCGCGCTGCTTGAGCGCGTCCGTCACCGATGCGATGAGGCCGAGGTTCTTCAGCGCTTCACGTTCTCGCAGTTCGGGGTGGGCGGCGATCACTGCCCGCCGACGAGCGGTGAATGCGCGGCGGGCGGGCGTGAATACTTCCCTTCCGGCCGCGTCGAGTGCGTGGGCGACCGCTTCCAGGGGGGTGGCGGCTGCCGGCGCGTCGGCTATCGCCTTGGTGACCAGTTCGTCCATCGTGCCGCGGCCGAAGAGCACTTCCCGCTTGTCCTGGAAGTGCCGGAAGAAGGTGGTCTTCCCCAGTCCCGCCCGCTGCGCGATGTCGACCACGGACGTGTTCTCGTAGCCGCGCTCCGCGAACAGGTCGAGGGCAGCCTGAGCGAGCCGTTCGGGTGCGTTCGGTTCCCAGCGAGCCACGGACAGAGTTTACAGGACTTGGTTCCGTCACACGTGTATGGTGATGGAACCAAGTTCCGTCACTGGTCCACTGGAGGTCTGACCATGAGTCGAGCTGTCATCTACGAGACGTTCGGAGGCCCTGATGTGCTGGAGTTGCGGGAGGTTCCGGAGCCACATGCCGGCCCGGGTGAGGTCCGTGTCCGCGTGACCGCCGCCGGGCTGAACCCGATGGACTGGGGCATCGCCGCGCGGCCGGAGGCGGCGGCGCGGTTCGGCATCACCGTGCCGTCGGGCTTCGGGTCCGACCTCGCCGGCGTGGTCGACGAGGTCGGCGACGGAGTGACCGGCTTCTCCGTGGACGACCGCGTCTACGGAGCCGCCCTGGGACGGGCCGTGGCCGACTTCGTGGTGGTCAGGCCCCCTGCCGACGCGCTGCGGCCGACGCCGGAGGGCATCAGCGATGAGGTGGCGAGCACCCTCGGGGTGGCCGGCGCCACCGCTGTCGCGGCGCTGGCGGCGATCGGCCCGCAGCCCGGCGACACCGTCCTGATCGGCGGCGCGGCCGGCGGCGTGGGTGTGTTCGCCGTACAGCTCGCGGTCCTGGCCGGCGCGACCGTGATCGGCACCGCCGCGCCGGGCACCTTCGAGTTCCTGCGGCAGCTCGGCGCCGAGCCGGTGGCTTACGGCCCCGGACTGGCGGACCGGGTCCGGGCACTGGCCCCCGGCGGCGTGAGCGCGGCGACGGACCTGTTCGGCACCGAGACGGCCGAGGCCGCGCTGGCGCTCGGCGTGCCGCCTGAGCGGATCTCGACGATCGCCGCGGGCCCCAATCCTCCCGGCGGCGTACGCGCCACCGGGGGCTTCGACGCGGCGCCGGATGCCCTTCAGCAGGTCACCGACGCGATCCTGGCGGGCCGGCTCACCGTCCCCATCGCTCAGGTCTTCCCGGTCGAGCAGATCCGTGACGCCGTCGCCCTGCAGGCCGGACGCCACGTCCACGGCAAAGTCGTGGTCACGCTGTGACGACGTCGGACAGAACTCACCAAGAAGCGCCGAGGGGATGACAGTGAAGCGGATTCAGTATCACCAGTACGGCGGCCCGGAGGTCATGCGGCTCGAGGACTTCGAGCCGGCACCGCCCGGCGCCGGGGAGGTCCTCGTCCGGGTGCGCGCGGCCGGGGCCAACCCGATGGACTTCGCGATCCGCGCCGGCCGCATGAAGATGGTGACCGGCCGGAGCTTCCCGCAGGCGATGGGTTATGACTTCGCGGGCGTCGTCGAGGCAGTCGGCGACCGCGTCACCCGGCTGCACGTCGGTGACGAAGTGCTCGGCGGGGCGAGGATGAAGTCCGCGGGCGCATTCGCCGACGTGGTCCTCACCCAGGAGAAGCTCGTCGTGAAAAAGCCTGCGAACCTCTCGTTCGAGGACGCTGCCGCGCTCCCGACGGTCGGGGCCACCGCCCTGCAGGCCCTGATCACGAAGGGAAACCTGCGGCCGGGCCAGGCCGTCTTCGTCCACAGCAGCCTCGGCGGGGTCGGCCGTTCCGCCGTGCAGATAGCCCTCGCACACCAGGCCACGGTCGCAGGCAGCTGCCGGGACACCGCCGGATCAGAAGCACGCGCCCTCGGCATCGACCCGGTCGTCGACTTCGACTTCGACCCCGCCTCACTTGCCGGGCGATTCGACCTCGTCCTCGACGCCGGCGGCAAGCACTCGCTGCCGGTCAAGGCCGCACGGACGATGCTCAAGCCGGGCGGCCGCATCGTCAGCGTCGCCCCCACACCTGCAAACCTCGCAAGAAGCTTCCTGCCCGGCCCGTATAAGGTCCTGGTCACGCAACCGGTAACCGAAGACCTCGAAAACGTCGTACAAGCCGCCAGCCAGGGAACCCTGCGGCTGCCGATCGCCCGCACCGTCCCACTCTCGCAAGCCATCCCGGCGCTCACCGAACTCGAGCAAGGCGGCGCGGCCAAGCGCGGCAAGCTGATCATCACGCCAGGCTGACTTCTCCGCCGCCCTGCGCTAACGAGCAGCGACGGCAGGCGACCGAGCAGCATTACGGCCCGCTGGGCCCGCACGCCGTCGAGCTCATCGCCGGCGAACGCCATCTGCGTGTCGTGCGGGGCCGAGCACCTCTCCACTGCGACGGCGTTGATCGATTGATCAGGGATTGGTCACCGAACATGGCGCGCCTTTCGGGCACCGACTCCGCTCACCAGGCTGGGAGCAGCGATCGTCGATCGTCGATCACTGGAGACCTCACGCAGAAATGAGGGACAGTCCACGATGCACCACTGCGACAACTCCCGACACAGACGCCGGCGCTCCAAGCTGGTGACCGTCTTCGTGCTGCTCGCCGCACTCCTCTGCAGCGGGCTCTTCGGCGCTACCGCCGCGCAGGCCAGTCAGGGCGGCTGCACCACCGCCTGGTCCGAGGGCTTCAACATCGGCAGCTGCATCAGCGATCGGAACACCGGAACCGTCGGCTTCCCGGACGCGTACGTCAACTACGTGCCGAGCCCCTCGACCTGCGACATCCACATCCAGGTCTGGGACGACAACAATCATCAGTACTCGGACAAGCAGGTCGCCTGCACCGTAGGCCACTACACGGGCAACAGCGCCGCGCCGTCCTCCGCGGCCACCGTGCACGGCTATGCCCGGCTGGACCTGAACGGCACGCACTTCGCCGCGGGCAACAGTCCGTCGATCCGGCTGCGGCAGGGCGTTTCCGGGCAGGGCGGCTGCAATACGTACACAACGCAGGGCTTTTCTATCGGCGTCTGCGTCAACGACCAGCACACCGGAACCACGGCCTACCCCGACATCTACGTCAACTCCACGCCGTTCCCGACCACGTGCAGCCTCGAAGTGCAGAGCTGGGACGACCACAACCACCAGCTGAGCGGCGGTAGTCAACAGCCCTGCTCCACCGGGCACATCACCGGGAACCCAACGGGCGATCTCACCGCCACGACGAACGTGCACGCCTACGTGCGCATCAACCTCAACGGCGGCGCGTACCCCGGCCCCGACAGCCCGTCCATCTCGCTGGCCGGCGGCGTCTATCACTACGTGAACATGGGCGACTCGCTGTCGTCCGGCGAGGGAACCCAGAACTACACCAACGAGACCAACTCGGTGGGGAACCAGTGCCACCGCTCAGACAGCTCATATTCGGGGCAGTACACCAGTATCTCGAACTACTACCATATGGTTGACAACGTCGCCTGCTCCGGCGCGGTCATCGGGGAGTTCTACCACGCCGACACCCCGGTGAACTCCATGCAGGTCCCCGACGCCGGCGAGCTCGACCAGGACCTCGCGCTCGGCAGCGGCACGACCCTGGTCACGGTCAGCCTGGGCATCAACAACGTCGACTTCGCCGACCTGATCACCGGCTGCTACGGCACCGGCCTGACCAAAACGACCTCCGCCATCGACGCGTGCTTCATCGACAAACTCACCAACAAGGACTACAACGGCGGCACGGAGACGTTCAGCCAGCTGATCGACGATCAGGCGATCTCGTTGACGAGCCTCTACACAGACATCAAATCGGACGCCCCCAACGCCAGGGTCGTCGCCGTGACCTACCCCCAGATCTATCCCGCCACCGGTGACGTGGACACCAACTTCCATGACTGCGCCAACGGGCCGCGAGGCGGGCAGATCATCACCAGCCAGAAACAGCTCGACCTGCTGCGCGCGGCGCTCGTCCATCTGGACGACGTCATCGTCACGGCGGCGAACAACGCCGGAATCGAGCACCTCGACGAGCGCGACGCGTTCAAGGGCCACGAGCTGTGCACCGCCGTTCAGTGGGAGAACACCATCGTCGGTGTCGGTGGCAACGACTCGTTCCACCCGAACACAGCGGGCTACGCGAAGTACGCGGCTGACCTGAAGGCCCTCATCGGCTCATAAGGGTGCGGATGTAGCTCGAGCTGAGCGACCGATTCTCGAACCGGCTGGAGATGAACGGCATCGCGGAGTGGGCCCCGCCGGACGGCCAGAGGGGCCCACTTGGCGGCTCAGGCCCAGTTCACAGCGTCGAGGTAAACGGTCGACGTGGTGTTGTAGGGCGATTCCAGGAGCTGGAGCCCGAGTTGTTTCGCGGCGCCGGAGTAGCCGGTCGGCGTGAACGACAGCTCGACCCAGGATCCGCGGGCCGACACGACGGTGGCACCGGCGGTGTGCCAGGCATACGCCGAGTCCTGGACGTAGAGCTTCGCCGTGATCGTGGAAGCGGTCGTGGACGGCACGTAGACGTAGGCGGTGAGGGTCTGGCCGGCGGTGGGTCCGCCGCTGGTCGGGTTGACATGCACGTAGGGCTGATCGCTCGACTGCGTCGAATGGAAGTCGATCCGCAGGGCATGCGCGCCGTCCTGCCCGCCGACCGCGGTGCTGTTCGCCAGCGCGGTGACGTTGCCGCTGGCCGACCAGCCGTCAGGGCCGCCGTCTTCGAAGGAGTACTTGAGCGGCCCGGTGGCGGGGGGCAGAGTCAGCCCGAGCCGCTGGCTGACGAGCACGTCCCATTCGCCGTGGACGTCCCACCAGTTGCGCAGGGACTGTCCCCGATAGGTGACCGTATTGCCGCGGCCGGGGATGTTCTGTTCCCACCAGACGATGTAGTTCAGTTGAGAGTTGTCGGTGTCACTGGCATAGCCGCATGGCGGGTTTGCCGGACCCCAGACAGTGCAATCGATCTGACTGGTCGCCCCGAGGCTGTCGGGATTCCAGTTCTCGCAGTCGCTGGCTTGCGGCGCGGTGTTGGACCAGTCGTACTCGCTGCGCGCGTTCGGCGGATTGTGCACCGAGCCGCACCGGCCGGTCACCCCGTGCGTCTGCGGATAGTTGTCGCCCTCGAACAGGTCGTTGAACAGATGCCCGCCGTCGGAGTACTCCTGGTCGTCGACGTAACGCAGCTCGAATTCGTATTGGTGAGCGTGCGAGTGGAAGGCTTCCGCTGTGCCGCGACCGTAGTTGAAGGTGTAGAGCGTGTAGGTCTTCGAGCACACAGGCAGTGCGTCATGCGTCCACTCGTTGGAGACGTCGCCGTTGGGCCCGGCCATCTTCGACTCGTCGATCTGCAACTGGCTCGGGCCCTGATACGCGTACATCCAGACTTCGCCGACTCCCCTGTTATCGACGTAGTCGCAGATGTTCGCCCCGGTCATGATCCGCGGATAGTCAGGCCGTACCGCGTACGGATTGGACGGCGGGCTGTAGTACGGGTTGGCGACGCTGGGCACCGCGGTGTCGACCTCCTTGGTGTCCACCACGTGGTAGGCGTACGAGGCCGGTGCCGCCGGATTCGCATAGCCGTGATACTGGGTGCCCTTGGCGAGGTCGGTGACCAGGTTCGAGGTGATCGAGTCCGTCTTCGCACGCAATGACGCGACGGAGTCGCCCACGTCGCCGGTCACGTGGATGTCGACGTTCTGGCCGTCAGCCGTCAGCGGGAAGTACTTCAGCACCAGTACGCCGAAGGAGTAGCTGGTTTGTGTCGGATCGGACGTCTGTGCCACCGATGCCTGTGCTGCCGACGTCTGTGCTTTCGACGTCTCGGCCGCCGCCGGCGCTACCGCCGACCCCCACGGGCCGAGCACGGCAGCGGTCGCGAACACTCCGGCGAGGATGGTTTTGATGAGGCTCATGCGCACGGCGTGGCTCAGCTCCAATCCACCGAGTCGAGGAAGATCGTCGAGGGCGTACCGGAAGGTGAGGATTCCAGGAACTGCAATCCGACCTGGATGGCGCTGCCCGAGTAACCGGACGGGGTGAGGCTGAGCTTCACCCAGGCGCCGCGCTGGCTGATCACGACGCCGGCCCCCTGGTGCCAGGCATAGCCGGAGTCCTGGACGTACAGCTTCGCGGTCACGGTCGTCGTCGTGGTCGTGGGGACGTAGACGTAAGCGCTGAGCGTCTGTCCCGCGGTGGGGCCGTGGAGCGGGTTGGTGTGGATGTAGGGCTGGTCGGAACTGGTGGCGGATGCGAAGACTGCTTCCAGCTCGTGGGTTCCGTCCTGCGCGGGCACATCGGTGCTGTTCACCAGGGAGCTGACACCGCCGGTCGACGTCCAGCCCTGGAGGGTGCCGTCCTCGAAGCTGTACCGCGGGCCGCCCGCGGAGGGTGTCGAGGAAGTCGGAGTCGAGGGCGGCGAGGAAGGAGAGGACTGAGAGGTCGACGGCGGAGAGGAGGGCGGGGAGGTAGGACTGCTGGCGCTGCCAGAGGGGCTGGTGCTCGGCGGCGAGCCGGGACCGATCAGGGTGGTGTACTCGGCGTTGAAGGCGACGCCCTCCGCCGCGAACGATCCGTCGCCGTTCACCAGCGGCAGCGAGTTCTGGACGTTGTAGTGCAGGGACGCGGCGATGCCGTCGGCCGCGAGGGTCTGGATCGCCTTGGTGGTCCACTGCTTCAGGAACGCGGTGTCGGTGGACTTCGCCGAGTTCTTCGTGTCGATGACCGGGGTGTAGTTCCACTCGGTGTCCCAGATCGGCAGCTGGCGGCCGATCGTGTTCGTCATCAAGGTGCGCGCGGCGTCGAAGTTGGTGGTCCAGTGGTCGATGTTCCCCAGGCACGTCGCCTCGGAGTCGTTGGTGTCGTTGCAGGTGTAGGTGTGCCAGCTGATCGCGTCGGGCTGCGGGTTCGCACCGGTCAGGAACGCTTGCAGATAGGCCGGGTCGTACTGGTAGCTGACAGGGCCGATGAATTGGGAACCGGGACTGGCGATCGCCTTGAGATGCGGTACGACGGCATTCCATTGCGATACGTACAGGGACGAGGAGGCGAAGCCGGAGCCGGCCAGGTCGGTCTCGTTGGCGAACTCGTAGTAGACCGGGGTCGATCCGAACACCGCCAGGACGTCGTCGACGGCTCTGGTGTCGTCCGCGAGCAGCGCGGCACTGCCCTGGCTGGCGCCGTCATTGGGGTTGCGCAGGATCACCAGCGGGACCAGCCCGAGGGACTTGGTCAGCTGCAGAGCCTGGTTCAGCTCCGGCTCGTTGGCGATCCCCGGCGTCGACGGCGAGCTGCCGCGGACCGGCATGCGCAGGATGTGCACTCCCGCATTGACGAGTCCCGCACGCAGCGCGGGGTTGCTGAGGAAGAAGTCAGTGCTCGCCGATCCCGGCTGAAGGTCCAGATTCTCGCCGAACAACAGCGGCGAGGCGGTCGCGGCCCGGGCGCTGTGACCCGGGATCAGGATCGCGACCACCGTGCCGAGCGCGACCGCCATCGCGACCAGCGCTCGCGACAGCAGGATCACGGCACGGGGCCGCATCAATTCAGTGTTCACCATTGCTGCATCCCTTCGAAGTGTCGGCATGCGTGTGCAGCAGAGCACCGCTCAGCCTGGATGCGGGGAGGCGAGCCGCAGAAGATCCCGGCCGTTCGAGAACAATCGCCGAACAACAAATCAAACGAACATGCCGCTTGCCGCCGCCTGGCCGGGATGCCGGGAGCGCAGTACCGCCGCACCGCCGGAGACGATCGGCGGGCGGCGGTGACCGAGGGATGACGGACAGTTGCGGCACTCGGCGGAGCCACTATGCTCTGCGCCACGGACCGCTATCACAGAATCCGTATTCGCGTCGGAGCGGCGGCGCGGCAGGGGAGGCACCATGGGCCGGCGCGAGTCCGAGCTCAACCCACAGGCCACTGCGCTCCAGCAGTTCGCGCACGACCTCCGGGAGTTGCGCCGCGATGCCGGAAGCCCCAGCTACCGTCAGTTGTCCCAGCTCGCTCATTACTCCGCTTCCGCCCTGTCGACAGCGGCCAACGGGCGCGCTCTGCCTTCGCTGCCGGTGTTGGAGGCGTACGTGCGGGCGTGCGGTGGCGACGAGGAGAAGTGGCGACGGCGGTGGCAGGAGCTCAGCGACAGGGCCGCGGCGGAGCCGTCGGCGGCCGTCCGTGGTGAAACTTCCACGCCGAAGCCTCCCGATGCGGCTTCCGCCCCCGACGGCCGATCGCCGCACGCGCCCTGGCACCCTCCTCGAGTGCTGATCTCAGCGCCGGCCGCTCTGGCGATGACCGCCCTCGCCGTCACTTCGGTCATGGCCGCGGGCGGGCCCGACCAGAAGCAGGCGACCGCGCCGCAGATCCGCGCCGTGACCCACTCCCCGGCCCCGGGCACCGCGTGCTGGCCCGACATCAGCGCCGGCCATCTGCTGCCCGAACCGACGGCCCCGGAACCGGACGCCGGCACCGAGGCTCCCGGCGAGATGGACTTCGCGACGGCGACCACCGCGAACCACTACTGGGGCACCTGGCTCCCCAAACCGCCCCCCGGTGAGCCGGACAACCTCATCGAGACCGTGACCTCCGACCCGCAATACCAGGGCAAGAACACCCTCCGGGTCGAGGTGGACCTGGGCATGGCACAGATCGGCAGCACGCACATGCCGGGCCTGGAATCCCGCGACACCGTCACCATCACCTTCTGGTACGGCGGCCAGGGCGCAGCGGTCATCTGCCCGTTCATCCAGCAGTCGGGCACCTATGTGAACTACTACCCGGAGGTCCGCGAGCTCTACTTGTCGCCGAACAGCGCCCCGGGCTGGCACACCTACCAGTGGAAGGTCCCGGATCTCGCCGCACACCACGTGCAGGGCACAGCCATCGAGATAGTCAACACCGGCGTCACGCCCGTCGTGTTCAATCTCGGCGCCATCACCTGGTGACCTCTCCCAGAGCCAGTGCTTCGATCGGTGACGCCCATCCAGCGTCCGCTACTGGTGAGGCGCAGACATACTGTCGAAACAAAAGCCACCTAGCCTCAGCAGCCATGACACTCGTGATCACTCCGGCCGACTTCACCGACGAGCAGCTGCGCCGCCTGATCGACGAGCACCTGGCCGACATGCACGCGACCTCACCGGCCGAAAGCGTGCACGCCCTGGACAACACCGGCCTCCAGGCAGCCGGAGTGTCCATGTGGACGATCCACCGAGACGGCGACCTTCTCGGCTGCGGAGCTCTGAAGGAGCTGAACCCGTCCGAGGGCGAGATCAAGGCCATGCGAACAACCCCGGCGGCACGCGGCGCCGGCATCGGCGCCCACATGCTCACGTTCCTACTGGAGCAGGCCCGCGACCGCGGTTACAAGCGCCTGAGCCTAGAAACCGGAAGCCAGCCCTTCTTCGCCCCCGCGCGACGACTCTACGAGCGCCACGGATTCGTCGAGTGCCCGCCGTTCGCGGATTATGTGCTCGACCCGGCCAGCGTTTTCATGACGCTGGAGCTGTAGTCTCCCCCAGCCGAGGGTAATCGCCGTCCACGACACCGGCGACGGTCCTTGTGCAGCAGCACCGCGTCGAAGGCCAAAGTCACGCTCGACGATGCCGACGCTGTCAAACGTCACCGCAGTCCTGGTCATGTCAACGCATCCCTTCTTCCTCGTCTGAGCTTCTTCCTCTGCCAAGTGCCGTCAGCGCGCCGCAGTCAAATGACTGCACAAATACGAGGCGAAAGGAGGGAAGATAGCGGCGACGTTTAAGTAAGCCCGGTTCGGCGGCGCATAGGAAGAAACTCTCCCAGGGTTGATTGATAATGAAGAACATGACATCCACGAACACCAGTTGGAGCGCGGACGACCTCGCCTTGCTCGCAGATCGGCCCTCACTCGTCCTGGCCATAGGTGACGAGGTCCAGGACGGCGTGGAGGTCGGGATGGTCCTCGCCGACGGCCAGCTGTATGTCCGCGCCTATAAGGGACCCCGCTCACGCTGGTACCAGGCCTCACGCAGACACGGCCGCGGTCGGATCCGTATCGGCGAAGTAGTCCGCGACGTCATCCTTCACACCGGCGACCCCGGACCGGTCGAGCAGATCGACGAAGCGTTCGTCGCGAAGTACGGGCCGGCCGCGGCAGGACTGGTCGCGTCCGTCGCCGCGCGGGAGGCCACGATACGGATCACCGCAGCCGTCTCACCATGCGGCAACCGCGACAACACCGATCAGGTTCGCGAGAACCGCGACAGCCAGGAGAACAACCTGTGATCACCAGCATCGCGTTGCTGAAGGCCCGTGCAGGGCTCAGCCGGAAGGAGTTCATGGACTATTACGAGAACCACCACGTGCCGTTGATTCTCAGCGTCGCGCCGGCACCGGACTATTACGCGCGCAACTATCTGCCGGAGACCGACCAACGTGGCTTCCCCGCTGACTTCGATGTCATGACCCACATGAAGTTCGCTGACGAGGCCGCCCGCCGAGCCTGGCTGTCGCTCGTGCTCGCTGCGGACTCAGGCGTCGCCGAGGACGAGGCCCGTTTCCTGGACCGCGCTCGAACCCGCTCGTGGATCGTGGAAGAGCACATCACCACGACGCACGGCGAATCCTCGCTCGGCTGAGGACGTTTCGATCTGAGGCGGTAGACGATCCAGCACGCTATCTCGAATCGGCGCTAAGGATTCGATTCACAACCAGGCCGTCCGCCGCTGGACTGGCTCTGGCACGTCCTCCGGGCTCATCGCCGCGCGCGCCGCAGCTGCCGCGCGCGAGCCTGTGCCGGTC
>JABFXP010000587.1 GCA_013361685.1 Catenulispora sp. | reverse complement strand
GCGGAATCAGCGGACGGATCGTCGGCCGGATCGGCGGTCTCGCCCGCCGCCGGCTCGGAAGCGTCGGCGCCGTCACTCCCTGCGGCCTGATCCGCGGCCCGGGTCTGCGTCGGCGCGGAGGCAGCCGGCAACGGAACCTCAGTCGGCTTGTCGTTCAGCCTTCCCTCCGTGTTCGTCTGCTCCCGTGCCTCCACAGTGTCAATTTCTACCTGATAGCGGTGACACCGGTTGCCTGGGCGGCGATGTTCGTCGCGGTGAGGCCGCCGCGACCGGGCACGCGACGCTGCGCACCGTTTATCAGGTGACTGCATGACCCGACTTTCACCCGTTCGGGCGCTGGCGCCCGGACCGTGCGCCACTTTACCCTGAATAAGGACGCTTTGTCCGATAAGCAAAGATTTGGGGAGCCGTAGCGCACACAAGCCCGGGGGGACAGCCATGACCACTCTGACCACGACCGTCGATGCCTTGCTCCTGTTCGGCCACGTGATCGGAGTCGTGGTCCTGGTCGCCGGCATCGGCCTGGAGGTCTACGCGGTGGCCGCCGCCAGCCGCGCGACCACCGTCGCCGAACTGCGGCTGGCGGTCCGCCCGGCCCGGGTGCTGCCGGCGATGATGCCACTCGCCACGCTGTTGATGACCGGCTGCGGACTGGCCCTGGTCGCCCACGACCGGGACTTCCGTTTCGGCGACGCCTGGGTGGTCGCCTCCATCGGCATCGTGGTGGCCATCTCCGTCGTCGGCGGCGGCTTCAGCGGCCGGCCCGCCACCCGCCTGCTCGACGCCGCCGACGGCGCCCCCGAAGGCCCCCTGCCCCGCCATCTGGCCGCCCTGGTCCACGACCCGATCCTGCTGGCCAGCGCCCGCATCACGGCGATCGCCGCCGTCTGGGCGATCTGGCTGATGTCGGTCCGCCCGCACGCCACCGGCACCATGGTCTCCCTGGCCGCCGCCGCCCTGCTGAGCCTGATCGCCGTCGGCGGCGCGATCGGCCGCCCCCTGCCGACGGCCGGCAGCGACCTGGAACAGGGCACCGGTGCGCCGGGCCAGCCGTAGGGCGGTCGCCGTGGCGGCCGTGGCGGCCTGGTTCGGCGCGCTGGGTCGCAGCCCTCGACTACCGGCCCACCCGCAGCCCGGTCTCGCCGTCGAACAAGTGGATCTCGCGCGGGTCCGGCATCACGCCCACCTGGGCGCCCGGGTTCGGCGCGTCGTCCATCTCGCAGCGGACGATCAGCGTGCGACGGCTGCGGCCGACCCCCATCTCGCAGTGGGCGTAGGCGGTGTGGCCCAGCCGCTCCACCACGCCGACGGTGGCGAAGATGCCGGTGCCCGGCGCGGTGAACTTCGCGTGCTCGGGACGGAAGCCGACCAGGACCGAGGACGACGTCAGCGGTTTGGCCACCTCCACCGGGACCTCGAAGACGTCGGCCTCGCCGATCAGGGCCCAGCCGTGCTTGTAGGTGCCCGAGACGAGGTTCATCGCCGGGGAGCCGATGAAGCCGGCGACGAACTCGTTCGCGGGCCGGTCGTACAGCTGCCGCGGGGAGTCCACCTGCTGGAGCACTCCGCGGTTCATGATGGCGATGCGGTCGCCCATCGCCATCGCCTCGACCTGGTCGTGCGTCACGTACAAGGTCGTGGTCTGCGTCTTGCGCTGCATCTCCGCGATGCGGGAGCGGGCCGACGCGCGCAGTTTGGCGTCCAGGGCGCCGAGCGGCTCGTCCATCAGGAACACCCGGGGCTCGCGCACCATGGCCCGCCCGATGGCCACCCGCTGCTGCTCACCACCGGACAGCGTGCGCGGCAGCCGGTCCAGCCGCTCGCTCAGGCCCAGCTCGCTGGCCACCCGCCGGACCCGGCGGGAGACCGCCGACGGCGGCGCGCCGGCCAGCTCCATCCGGAAGCCCAGGTTGCGGGCCACCGTCATGTGCGGGAACAGCGCATAGTTCTGGAACACCATCGCCAGGTCGCGTTCACCCGGCGGCAGGCCGTCCAAGTCCTCGCCGTCCACCAGAATCTGCCCGCCCTGCAACGGTTCCAGGCCGGCGAGCATCCGCAGCGCCGTCGTCTTGCCGCAGCCCGAAGGACCGAGCAACACCAGGAACTCGCCGTCCGCCACGGACAACGTCAGGTTGTCAACTGCCTTGCGCTTGTTGTCCGGATAGCTACAACTGGCCCGGATGTATTCGACTGTCGCCACGCCGCCCCACCGCACTTCACAGCCCTGGTCGACGGCCTCGATCCGCCCCGCGCCGCCGGTGTGGACCGCGACGTTACGCCGAGTGAGCGGGCATCGCAATACCCTTCGGGAATCACGGCTACACCTCGCGCCGGACATGGTGGGCGGTGGGGCTTTTGCGGACGCAAAAATGCAGGATTCTCATCTTCGCGGTCCCACACAGCGAAACGATTGTTACGGTTTCGCAGCGCCGACGGCCCACATTGCAAAGAATTGAGATCCGCCGCCGTAAGCATGCCCGAGAGCAAGCCGGGAACCGTCCGCGGCGGCAGCCACTTGATGCTCTCCCGCCTGCCCGCGCACTTGTTGTGCGGCTTCAGCGAACCGGATCATGCCCGAAGCGCCGATCGGGTTCGAGGACAGCACGCCTCCGGAGGGGTTCCACGGGATGTCGCCGTCGAAGGCCGTGGCTCCGGACTCGGTCAGCTTCCAGCCCGCGCCCTTGTCGGCGAACCCCAGGTTCTCCAGCCACATCGGCTCGTACCACGAGAACGGGACATACACCTCGGCGGCGGCGAACTGCCGGCGCGGCTCGGTGACACCGGCTTGCCGGTAGACGTCGGCCGCGCAGTCCCGCCCGGCCCGCGGGTCCACGCTGTCCCGCCCGGCCATGCCCATCGGCTCCGAGCGCATCGCCGCGCCGTGCACCCACGCCGCGCGGCGGCCGGTGGCCGCGGCCGAGGCCTCGGCGGCCCGCTCGGAGCCGAGCACCATCGCCACCGCGCCGTCGGAGGAAGGACATGTCTCCAGATAGCGGATCGGATCCCACAGCATCATGGATTTCTCCACCATGGGCAGATCGATGCCCTGGATCTTCAAATGCGCATAGGGATTACGCAGGGCATTGATTCGATCCTTGACCGCGACCATCATCCCGATGTTCGCCGGCGCGCCGGAGCGCCGGATATAGGCGCGGATATACGGCGCGAAATAGCCGCCCGCGCCGACCACCAGCGAGGCCGAGAACGGGGAGTGCGTGGACAGCGCCCAGGTCGCGTTGGACTCGGACTGCTTCTCGAAGGCCACGGCCAGCACCCGGTCGTGGCGCCCGGCCTGCACCTGCGAGGCGGCGACCAGCGCGGTCGACCCGCCGACCGAGCCGGCGGTGTGCACCCGCATCATCGGCTTGCCCGCCGCGCCCAGGGCGTCGGCGAGGCAGAGCTCGGGGGTGACGACGCCCTCGAACATGTCCGGGGCCTTGCCGACCACCACCGAGTCGATGTCGGCGAAGGTCAGGCCGGCGTCGTCCAGCGCGCGCGAGGCCGCCTCGCGGACCAGGCCGGCCAGGGACACGTCGGTGCGCTTGGCGCGGTACTCGGTCTGGCCGACGCCGATCACGGCGCAACGGTTGCCCATGGGAGTCAGTCCTCTCCGGGTTCGGCGGCGGTGGCCGGGGCGGCGGGTGCGGCGGGTGCGGCGGGGGAAGATACGGCCGGTGCGGCAGTCTCGGCGGGCACGGCCGATGAGGCAGTCGCGGCGGGCACGGCCGATGAGGCAGTCGCGGCGGGCACGGCCGGTGCGGCAGTCGCGGCGCCGGCTTGTGTGGCGCCGGCGCCGCCGCGATCGCCGACAACGGCGGCGGATTCGGGTGCGGGTGCGGGTGCGGGTGCGGCGTCGGCTTCG
>JABFXP010000647.1 GCA_013361685.1 Catenulispora sp. | reverse complement strand
CCTGACCTCGCCCCCAACGGCGCGCGCGGCGCGGCGCCCTGGACCGGCGGTCCAGCTCCACTCCGTGGACACTCCAAGATCCGCTAGGCCTGCCGGACTAGAATCGTTCGGGATTGGTCAAGCAAGAGCAGCCGCTCACCCCGGAGGAACCATCATGGCCTCGACCGCCTCGTCGTCCGCGCACGCCGGAACCACCCGGTCCGCAGCACTGCGCGAAGCCCTCCGGACGAGGGTGGTGGTGGCCGACGGGGCCATGGGCACCATGCTCCAGGCGCAGGATCCGACGCTCGAGGACTTCCAGGGGCTGGAAGGCTGCAACGAGATCCTCAACGTGTCGCGGCCGGACATCGTCCGCAACGTCCACGAGGCCTATCTGAAGGTCGGCGTGGACTGCATCGAGACCAACACCTTCGGCGGCAACTACACCAACCTCGGCGACTACGACATCGCCGACCGCATCTACGAGCTCAACGAAGCCGCCGCCCGGATCGCCCGCGACGCCGCCGCCGAATACAGCACGCCGGAGCGGCCGCGCTGGGTCATCGGCTCGATCGGCCCCGGCACCAAGCTGCCCTCCCTGGGCCACGTGCCCTACCAGACGTTGCAGGAGGCCTACCGCCAGCAGTGCGCCGGCCTGATCTCCGGCGGCGCCGACGCGCTGCTGGTGGAGACCAGTCAGGACCTGCTGCAGGTCAAGGCCGCGGTGCTGGGCGCGCGGGCGGCGATCGAGGAGTCCGGGTCGGACGTGCCGGTGTGGGCCCAGGTGATGTTCGAGACCACCGGCGCGCTGCTGCTGGGCAGCGAGGTCGGCGCGGTGCTGACCGCGCTGGAGCCGCTGGGCATCGAGATGATCGGCGTGAACTGCGGCACCGGCCCGGCCGAGATGAGCGAGCACATCCGCTACCTGGCCAAGCACGCCGGGATCGGGTTGTCCTGCATGCCGAACGCGGGCCTGCCCATCCTCACTTCCGACGGCGCCTACTACCCGCTGTCCCCTGAGGAGATGGCCGACGCGCACGAGCGCTTCGTCACCGAGTACGGCCTGTCGCTGATCGGCGGCTGTTGCGGCAGCACCCCGGCGCATCTGGAGGCGGTCGTGGAGCGGGTGCGGGGTCTGGAGGTGGCCGCCCGCTCGCCCCAGCGCGACGCCGGGGCGTCCTCCCTGTACCAGCACGTCCCCTTCCGCCAGGACATCAGCTACCTGGCGATCGGCGAGCGCGCCAACACCAACGGCTCCAAGGCGTTCCGGGAAGCGCTGCTGGCCGAGAACTGGGACGCCTGCGTGGAGATCGCGCGCAACCAGATCCGCGACGGCGCGCACCTGCTCGACCTGTGCGTGGACTACGTCGGCCGGGACGGCGTCGCCGACATGCGCCAGGTGGCCAGCCGCTTCGCCACCGCCTCCACGCTGCCGATCGTGCTGGACTCCACCGAGCCGGAGGTGCTGCGGGCCGGCCTGGAGACGCTCGGCGGCCGGGCCGTCATCAACTCGGTGAACTACGAGGACGGGGACGCCCCGGACTCCCGCTTCGCCCGCATCATGCGGCTGGTCTCCGAACACGGCGCCGGCGTCATCGCGCTGACCATCGACGAGCAGGGCCAGGCCCGCACCGCCGAGCACAAGGTGGCGATCGCCGAGCGGCTGATCGAGGACATCACCGCCAACTGGGGCGTGCCGGAGGACTCGATCCTCGTGGACTGCCTCACCTTCACGATCTGTACCGGGCAGGAGGAGTCGCGGCGCGACGGTCTGGAGACCATCGAGGCCATCCGCGAGCTGAAGCGGCGGCACCCGGAGGTGCAGACCACGCTGGGCCTGTCGAACATCTCCTTCGGCCTGAACCCGGCCGCGCGGCAGGTGCTGAACTCGGTGTTCCTGCACGAGTGCGTGGAAGCCGGGCTGGACTCGGCGATCGTGCACGCCTCCAAGATCCTGCCGATCGCCCGCATCCCGGAGGAGCAGCGCAAGGTCGCCCTGGACCTGGTCTACGACCGGCGCGCCGAGGGCTACGACCCGCTGACCCGGCTGCTGGAGCTGTTCGAGGGCGTGGACGCCGCCTCGCTGAAGGCCTCGCGCGCCGACGAGCTGGCCGCGCTGCCGCTCCAGGAGCGGCTCAAGCGCCGGATCATCGACGGCGAGCGCAAGGGCCTGGAAGCCGACCTGGACGAGGCGCTCACCGAGCGCCCGGCGCTGGAGATCGTCAACGAGGTGCTGCTCGACGGCATGAAGACGGTCGGCGAGCTGTTCGGCTCCGGCGAGATGCAGCTGCCGTTCGTGCTGCAGAGCGCCGAGACGATGAAGGCCGCCGTGGCGCACCTCGAACCGCACATGGAGAAGTCGGACTCCACCGGCAAGGGCACGATCGTGCTGGCCACGGTGAAGGGCGACGTGCACGACATCGGCAAGAACCTGGTCGACATCATCTTGTCCAACAACGGCTACACCGTGGTCAACCTCGGCATCAAGCAGCCGCTGCAGACCATCCTGGACGCCGCCGAGGAGCATTCCGCCGACGCCATCGGCATGTCCGGGCTGCTGGTGAAGTCCACGGTGGTGATGAAGGAGAACCTGGAGGAGATGAACACGCGCGGGGTCGCCTCGCGCTGGCCGGTGCTGCTCGGCGGCGCCGCGCTGACCCGCGCGTTCGTCGAACAGGACCTGGCCGAGCTGTATCAGGGCGAGGTGCGTTACGCGCGCGACGCCTTCGAGGGGCTGCACCTGATGGACGCGGTCGCGGCGGTGAAGGCCGGGGTGCCGGGCGCGGCGCTGCCCGCGCTGCGGCCCCGCCGGGTGAAGACCGGCGGACCGCTGCGCGAGGTGCCGGACCTGCCGGTGCCGGACCGGTCCGACGTCGCCGTCGACAACCCGATCCCGGCGCCGCCGTTCTGGGGCGACCGGCTGGTGAAGGGGGTCCGGCTGGCCGAGTACGCGCCGTACCTCGACGAGCGTGCGCTGTTCCTCGGGCAGTGGGGCCTGAAGCCGGGGCGCGGCGCCGGGGGCCGTACGTATGAGGAACTGGTCGAGGAGGAGGGCCGCCCGCGCCTGCGGATGTGGCTGGAGCGCCTGCAGACCGAGAACCTGCTCGACGCCGCCGTCGTCTACGGCTACTTCCCGGCGGTCAGCAAGGGCGACAGCCTGCTGATCCTCGACGACGCCGCCGACTTCCGGCGCGAGCGCATGAGCTTCACCTTCCCGCGCCAGCGCCGCGACCGGAACCTGTGCCTGGCCGACTTCTGGCGGCCCCAGGACTCCGGCGAGGTCGACGTGGCGCCGTTCCAGCTGGTGACGGTCGGCGCGCGGATCGCCGAGGCCACCGCGGAGCTGTTCGCCGCCAACTCCTACCGCGAGTACATGGAGCTGCACGGCCTGTCGGTGCAGCTGGCCGAGGCGCTCGCCGAGTACTGGCACGCGCGGGTGCGCGACGAGCTCGGCTACGCCGGCGAGGACCCGGCGGACGTGGACGGGCTGTTCAAGGTGGAGTACCGCGGCTGCCGTTACTCCTTCGGCTACCCGGCGTGTCCGGACCTGGAGGACCGGTCGAAGATCGTGGAGCTGCTGAAGCCCGAGCGGATCGGCGTGCGGCTGTCCGAGGAGTACCAGCTGCACCCGGAGCAGTCGACCGACGCGATCGTGGCGCACCACCCGGAGGCTTCGTACTTCAACGCGGGGTAAGAGCCCTGCAACGAAGACAACTCAACAAGGGGGGAGACGGCCATGAAGGTCGCCTTCATAGGGGACGTCCACGGCTGCGTGCTGCACGCGCTGGGCGTCGCCCTGATGGTGCAGCACCGGCGGGGGATCAGCCTGGACGCGGTCGTGCAGGTCGGCGATCTGGGGGCCTACCCGAGCGCCGACCGGTTCGACGGTCCCAGCCGCCGCTTCATCGCCGACAGCCCGGCCCAGGGTGACTTCTTCCGGCTGCTCGACCCCCCGCCGGAGCTGGCGGCGGCGGTGCGCGGGGCGCTGGAGCAGCTGCCGCCGGTGCTGTTCGTGGCGGGCAACCACGAGGACCACGAGTGGCTGGACGGGTTGCACCAGGCAGCGGGGACGCAGGTCGTGGCGGTGGATCCGCTCGGGGCGTTCTCGCACGTCGCCTGCGGGAACGTCATCGAGATCGCGGGGCTGCGCACCGCCTTCCTCGGGCTGATCGAGGCGCCGGGCAAGATGGACTTCGACGAGGCCGGCTACGCGCGGCTGGCGTCCGCGCCGCCCGGCAGCGTCGATCTGCTGGTCACGCACGAGGGACCGTTCGGGATGTCGCACAACCGGCAGGGCGAGGTGCAGGGGTCGCCGAAGCTGACCCGGCTGATCGAGCGCCTTCAGCCGCCGCTGCACATCAGCGGGCATGTCCACCACGAGAACGGGCCCAGGTACTACGGCCGGACGGTTTCCTACGCGCTGGCCCAGCTGGTCGGCACGAAGACGGCGCGGTACCACCCCGGAGGCAATCCCGAGCAGCGGGTCGCGGACGGGAGCGTGGGGCTGCTCGACACCGAGACGCACGAGTTCGAGTATCTGCACGATGCCTGGCTCGCCGAGGTGTGCGGGGACGAGGTCGATCTCGCGGGGATCGTGGCGATGGCGGCTGCGGAGCGGAGTCAGGAACGTCCCCAGTAGTGTGAGGGCCCGATCTGTCGCCAAGAGGCGATCGGCTACTGCGCGGGCGTGATTTTTGGGGGAAGTATCGTGGGTGTTTTCGCAACGTACTGCCAGATCTGCGGTCTGCCGGTCCAGCAAGACCACTACGTGCCGTATGAGACCGGAAGCATGTTCCACATCTGGCGGGGAGACGGTTCCGACGCGTGCGACCCGATCATCCCGTTCGGGCCCGAACACGCCTGGCTGCGCCGCGCTGTGGGTCTGCGCCTCGATGAGCGCCGCGCCGAGATGGTCGTCGAAGGCCTCGTGCACGACGGACACATCGAAGGAGCCGAAGTCGCCGACAACGTCATAGACGGAATCGGCGACTACCGGGCCGCCCTCCACGGCGCCTGCTGGCACCTGGCGGACCGGCCCGCGACCTTCGAGCCGCTGGAACATCTGGAGCTGCCTGAGCAGGAGGAGGAGTACCGGCAGCAACTCTTCGACTTCGAGGCCTTCGTCGCGGACGGGCATGCCTGGATGCTCGTCGACCCGGAATCCGGCACTCCAGACGGCCTCCGTAGCCGTCAGCGGATTCTCGCGATCCTTGAGGCCTAGGGGTGTTTGAGAACCCTGTGTGCATACAGATGGTGGGGCTGTCGGCCGGTGGTTGATCCGGGCTGCCCCCGGCGCCGTGTGCGGCGCCCGGGGGCGGTGGCAGCGGAAGAATGCGGCGGCTCAGACGCGACTCAGACCTCGATGCGCTCGGCCAGGCCGCGCAGCTGGTGCCGGGCCAGACCCAGGTTCGCCTTGGCGACGTCCAGGGCCAGGTACAGGAACAGGCCCTTGCCGGACGGCGTGTTGAGCGGGCGGATGACGTGGTACTGCTTGTCGAGCGTGATGAGGATGTCCTCGATCGAGTCGTCCATGCTGAGCAGCTGCATGGTGCGCTGCTTCGCGCGCAGCACCTCGGTGTTGCCGGCCGCGGCGACCGCGAGGTCGAGGTTGCTGCGGGCGGCGTTGGCGGTGCCGAGCGTCAGTCCGCTGGCGGCGTCGACGAGGGCGGCGCCGATCGCGCCGTCCAGCAGCATGGCTTCTTTCAGAGCGATTTCGACGGTGATGGACATCGGGACCTCCGAGTGCCGAAAGTGATGCCTGACTCACCGAGCGTTTCGTGCCGGGGGCCGGTGCGGGCGGTGACGCGGCAGAGGTCCGTCGAAAGTCCGATCGATCCCTGTCATCCTTCGTTCGCCAGCGCTTCGGCTTCGGCGGCGGCGGTGAGCCCGATCGTGTCGGCCTCGGCGCCGCCGTGCACCGTGCCGCCCTGCACCGCGGCCGGGGCGTTGCGGCCCAGCAGGCCGCCGCCGAGTGCGACCAGGCCGGCCAGCGCCGCGACGGCGGTGAAGGCCACCCGCAGCGAGGTCAGGTTGGCGATGCCGCCGATCATGCCGGGCGCGGCCATGCCCGCGCCGTAGGCGATGGTGGCGACGCCCGCCACGCCCTGGGTCGGGTTCGGGCCGGCGTGGCCGGCGGCGGCGAAGGCCAGCGGGACCACCACGCTGACGCCGATGCCGATCAGCATGAAGCCGATGATGGCCGGGACCGGGGACTGCGCCACCACCACCAGGACGCCGCCGATCGTGCCGAGGACGCCGCAGATCCGGACGGTCAGCGCCGCGCCGAGCCGGCCCACGACCATGTCGCCGGACAGCCGGCCGGCCGCCATGGTGAAGGCGAACATGCCGGTGGTGAAGGCGGCCAGGTCCTCGCCGCCGTGCAGGGTGCGGTGCATGTAGACCGACGACCAGTCCTGGGCCGCGACCTCGGCGTAGATGCCGCAGAAGCCGACCAGGCCGATCAGCAGGATCACGCCGCGCGGCACCACGAACAGCGGGACGTCCTCGGTGCGCTCCTCGGCCAGGCCGACCTGGACGGCGGTGGTGCGGAAGGAGGCGGTGGCCCACACCGCGACGGCCGAGATCACCGCCGCCGCCACCGCGAAGTGCACCCGCGCGCTGACGTGCTGGTGCGCCGCCACCGAGCCGGCCAGCGCGGCGATCAGCACCCCGCTGCTCCAGCTGCCGTGCAGCCCGGACATGATCGAGCGGCCGAGCCGCTTCTCCACCAGGATGCCCTGGGCGTTCATCGCCATGTCGGAGGTGCCGCCCGCGGCGCCCAGCAGGGTCGTGGCGGCGGCCAGCGCCAGCAGGCTCGGCATCCACGAGGCGGCCAGCACCACCAGCGCGAAGACGCAGATCAAGCTGCGGGCCACCAGCTTGGTCCCGGAGTGCGCCACCAGCCGGCCGGCGAACGGCATCGCGGTGATGGCGCCGATCGACGTCATCAGCAGCGCGATGCCCAGCTTGCCGGCCGAGAGGTGCAGGTGGTCGGCCAGCCACGGCAGGCGGGAGGCGAAGGTGCCCGAGCTGGCGCCGTGGGCGGCGAACACAGCCGCTACCGAGCGTCGTTCCTTGTCCCACATGGGTGTCCGCCGCTCCTACGCCGTGCACGCTTCTTACCGGCGTAGATCATATCGTCACCTGAAGTGCTCTAGACCAGTGCTTGAGTTTGGCTATCCTGGGGCCTTCGAGCGCTGACAAACCAGCCCCGGGCCCGGCCCGGCAGGAGGGTGCATGGCCGAACACGACGGATCCGGTCCGCTGCCGCCGCCCTCCGCGCTGCCTTCGGGCTCGCCGGTCTCGCCCCTGCCCTCGCTGCTGCCGCTGCCGTCGGTGTTCGACGCCCCGCCCGGCTGGCGGCCGCCGGCCGTCGACACCGACTCCGCGCACATCGCCCGCGTCTACGACTACCTGCTCGGCGGCAAGGACCACTTCCGCGCCGACCGGCAGGCCGCCGAGCTGCTGCAACGCGCCAACCCGCAGATCCGCGACGCCTGCCGCCAGCAGCGCGACTTCCTGCGCCGCGCCGTGACCCACCTGGCCGCCTCCGGCCTGCGCCAGTTCATCGACGTCGGCACCGGACTGCCCACCACGCCCAGCATCCACCAGCTGGCCCGCGCCGCCGCGCCCGGCGCCCGGGTCGTCTACGTCGACAACGACCCGATCGTGCTGTCCCACGCGCGCGTGCTGCTCAGCGACGGCGCCGAGGGCACCGTGTTCGTGGACGGCGACTTCCGCGCCCCGGAGATCCTGCTCCAGGACCCGGCTCTGCGTTCCCTCATAAACCTTGAGGAACCGGTGGCGGTCCTGGTGACCGGGCTCTTGCATTTCCTGTCCGACCACGAGACCCCGGCCCATCATCTGAAGACCTTGATGGACGCCTGCCCGCCGGGCAGTCACCTGGTGATCACAGCGGGTGCCGCCGACCTTTCCGTGGACCTCGCCCGCGCGACCGCCGCGGCCTACCGGCAGTGCGCGATCCCGTGCCGCCTGCGCGAGGCCCGCGAGGTGCTCGAGTTGCTGGGGGAGCTCGAGCCGATCGCACCGGGACTGGTGGCGATGGCGGAGTGGCGCCCGGACGCTGCGGTGACGCGAGCGGTGCGGGAGCGGCAGATCGCTTATGGAGTCGTGGCTCGGAAGGGGTAGCGCGCAGGGCGGCCGCTCTGCTTCAGCGCGGGCACGCGGTGGCCCTCAGCTGGGCGACCACGGCGGCGGGCACGGGGATCGTCACGGACGTTCCGCCGGTCGGCCCCTCGTACGTGAGCAGCAGCGACTGGTGCTTGTCCCACTGGTCGGCCGCGCGGGCGCAGTCGGGGACCTGCCAGGTGGTGGCGATGACCTGCCAGCCGCTCGACGGCAGGGACAGCGGCGGCGCCGGATCGGCGGCGACCCGGAACGCCTGGTTCGCCGGGTGGATCCCGTCGACGGTGAGCGGTGCTCCGACCGACACGGGAACCAGGATCCTCACCGAGCGCGCCGTCGGATCCGTCCCGGCCACCGCGATCGCTCCGATCGTCACCGCGGCCGGGCCCCCGGCGTCGCAGACCCCCGACTGGTAGCGCTCGAACTTCTCCCAGGCCTGCGGATCGAGGGGATACGAGAGATTCCGCGGCGTGCCGGAGTCCAGCGGCGAGGAGACGCTGACGTGGAGCGCGATCGGCAGGCGCTGCGGCAGATGCGTGTCGCAGACATAGGGCACGGGGATGTCCACGGACAGCGTCGAGCCCGGCGGGATGTCGCCGGCCGGCCACTGCCGGTCCGCCCCGATGCGGTGGCCGTCGGCGTCCTGGACCTCCGCGTCGCCGACCGAGGCGGCCGCCGCCGCGTCGTTGGCCAGGACCAGGGTCAGCGTCGCGATGCGGCCGGACGGCGCGAGCGCGGCCCCGGCCACCCGGATCCGGACGTCCGCCGGTGCGGGCTTCGATTTCGGGGACGGCCACAGAGCGGTCGCGACAACTGCTGCGATCACCAAGAGCCCGATCGGACGCAGAGCCCGGGGGATACGGCGTGCCCTACTACCGCCTATCGTCTCCCGGGGCGCGGTGCTCAGTCCCCCGATCGCGTCAGGCTTCGGTTCCTCGCCGATGTCCGGGACAAGTTCGAGCCCGTATACCCCGTCCAGCTCCGCGTCCCGGTCCGCGTCGTCGCCCTGCGCCATACCCGGCATTGTCCGCCGCCTGGCGTCAGGGCACCAGCGCATCAGGGTTCAGAGGTGTGAGCTCGCTTATTGCCCTACGCCGCGTCGAGCACTTGCGTCGCGATCAGCTCCTCCAGATACCGCGCATCCCACCACGCCATCTGCCACTGCTTCGCCCGCCGGAAGTACAGCTGCGTGTCGAACTCCACGGTGAAGCCGTTGCCGCCGAAGATCTGCTGCGCGGTGGCGGTCACGTCGCGGAAGGTGTCGCAGGCGAACAGCTTCGCCATCGGGGCCAGCCGCGCGGTCGAGCGCCCCGCGTCGCGGGCCCACGCGGCCTCCCAGACCAGCGTCTCCGCGCCGTCGATCGCGGTCACGGCGTCGGCGAGGTAGTGCGCGACGGCCTGGAACGCCCCCAGCGGCTTGTCGAACTGGTGGCGGGTCAGGGCGTACTCGACCGTGAACTCCAGCGTGCGCCGCGCCGCGCCGACCGCCTGGGCCGCCAGCAGCACGATGGCGTCGTGCATCACTGCGTCCCACAGGTCCCATGCGGTCCGGCCGGCCCGCACCACCGCGTCCTCGGCCACGACGACGTCCTCGAACTCGACCCGGTACTGCGTGTCGGACGCCACCGTCAGCTGCTGCGTCAGCCGCACGCCCGGGGCGGACGGATCCACCAGCAGGAACACCACCTCGGTCGTGGACTCGTCCCGCGCCAGCACGAGCATCCGTTCCGAACTCCGGGCGTAGGGGACGTGGCGCTTGACGCCGGTGAGCCGGAAGCCGCCGCCGGCGACCGGCGTCGCCCGCGCCCGCACGCCCTTCGGGCCGCAGCTGCGATCCGGTTCAAGCCACGCCACTGTGAACACCCCGGCGCCGGAGGCGATCCGCGGCAGCCAGCGCTCCCGCTGCTGCGCGCTCCCGGCGGCGGCCAGCAGCCGGCCCGCCAGCACGGTGCCGGCGAAGTGCGGCGACGGCACCAGCGCGCGTCCGAACTCCGCGTAGACCAGCGCCGCGTCCAGCAGCGTCATGTCGGTGCCGCCGTGCTCCTCCGGGAGCCGCATCCCGTGCAGACCGAGCTGCGCGGCCTGCTTCCAGAAGTCCTCCGGGAGCCGTTCCGGATCGTTCTCCAGGGCGCGCACCGTGTCCAGCGGCACGTGCTTGGCGCACAGGTCCCGTACCGTGTCCCGCAGCAGCAGCTGCTCTTCGCTGAAGTCGAGGTCCATCTCGGTGGTTCCCTCCTCTCGTCAGGGGCGCCAGCGCTCGGCGCGGCGGGTCCATGGGTTGTCGTCGGGGGAGACCGGGACCGCGATCCGTGCGGCGCACCCGGTCTTGGACACGCCGGCGACGGTCAGGTCGAGGTCGACGTCCGCCCAGCCGCAGCCGGTGTCGTCGACCGTCACGCCGGACACCGTCCCGGTGATCTCCATCAGGTCGCCGGGGAACACCGAGTCCTTCATCCGGAAGCGCATGCGGCCCGGCCGGCCGTGCGGGCCGGTCCAGTCGGTGAGGCAGCGCTCGAACCACGCGGCCTGGTTCGGGGTGTTCAGGAAGATGTCCTTCACCCCGTTCCTGGAGACGGCGAAATGGTGGTCGTGGTGCATCGGGCGCCAGTCCCTGGTGGCCAGGGCGCCCAGGACGACCGTCGTCGCGGTCACCGGGTACCGCAGCACCGGCAGCGCGTCGCCGACGCTGATCTGGTCCAGGGTCAGTCGCGGCTTCATGCGTCCTGCTCCTGCCGCCGGTAACCGAAGCCGGTGTAGGACTCCACGCCGCACAGATCGCCGCGGGCGTTGCGGTATTCGACATCGATGGTCCAGAAGCGGCCGCGGCCCAGCTTCGTGGTCTTCACCGGGCTCACCGAGCGCAGCCGCTGACAGGTGGTGAGGACGTCGCCCGGGCGGACCGGTTCGTGGAACACCGTGGTGAACTCCGAGATGATCGCCTCCGGCAGCCCGAGCTGTTCCTTGAGATCGAAGTGGACGCGCAGCGGCAGCTTCGGCTCGTCCCGGTCCGGCGCCCAGTGGTGCGGACGGAACCAGGTCGACAGCATCGACGGCGGGGCGACCGGGCCGCCGGTCACCTCGGCCGCGGCGGTCTCGTCCCAGTACAGGGGGTTGCCGTTCTCCACCGAGGCGCAGGAGGTCCAGATGTAACCGCGCTCCACCGGGAAGTCGGCGGTCTCCGGGTAGCGGGGCTGGTCGATCAGAGCACTGATGTCGGCGGGGAGGTCGTCGGTCATGCCACGGTGCCTTCCTCCAGGAGTTCCTTGATCTCGGCTTCGGTGAATCCGGCCTCCAGCAACAGCTCCGGGCTGTGAGTGCCGGCCGGGAGGCGGTACGGGAGATCGGGCCGGAGCATGCCCGCGAGCAGCGGCGCGGTCTGGCGCAGGGGCCCGTGCTCGGGGTGGACGGCTTCGACGAACGCCTCGCGGGCGCGGTAGTGGGGGTCTTCGGCCAGCTCGGCCACGCTGAGGACCGGCGCCACGCAGGTGTCCGCCCCGGCCAGGAGGCTGATCCAGGCGTCCCGGTCCTTCGCGGCCAGCGCCGCGGTGACGTCGGCGCGGATCCGGTCCTGCACGGCGTCGTCGGTCTGGTGCGCGGCCCACTTCTCCAGGCCCAGCAGGCGGCAGAAGTTCGCCCAGAACTTCGGCTCGATCGCCGCCACCGCGAGCCACCGGCCGTCGGCGGCCGGGTAGGTGGCGTAGCAGGCGTAGCGGCCCGAGGTCATCGAGTGCTGATAGCCCGGCTCGCCGCCGGTGGCGAGGTACTCGTCCACCGCCAGCGACATCAGCGACAGCACGCCGTCGGCCACCGACACGTCCAGATACGCACCCTCACCCTTGACCAGCGCAGCGAGGATGGCGATCACCGCGTGCATGCCGCCGCCGGCGCTGTCGGCGACGGTCGCGCCCGGCAGCGCCGGATTGCCCCGCGCCCCCGGCTCGCCGACCGCGAGATACCCGCTGACCGCGAGGTAGTCCAGATCGTGCCCGGCCCACTGCGCGTACGGGCCGGACTGGCCGAACCCGGTCGTCGAGCAGTAGACGATCCGCGGGTTGCGGGCCCGGACCGCCTCGTAGCCGACCCCGAGCCGGCCGGTCACGCCGGGCCGGAACGACTCGATCACCACGTCCGCGTGCTCGGCCAGCCGCAGGAACGTCTCCCGGCCGCGGTCGGCCTTGAGGTCCAGCAGGATCCGGCGCATGCCGCGGTGGCCGCTGTAGGCGTGGAAGACGGGGGTGATCTGCACCGCCCCGCGCGCCGGGACCGCGCCGACGTTCACGACCCCGGCGCCGTAGTCGGCGAGCCAGCGCCCGGCGCGCGCGGCGGGGCCGACACTGGCCAGGTTCAGGACTCTGATACCGGACAGCAGCGGTTCGGCGGCCATCTCAGAAGTTCTTCGGCAGGCCCAGGCGCCGCCGCGCGATGATGTTCTTCTGCACCTCCGACGTGCCGCCGCCGATCGTGTCGAGCACCGTGTAGCGGTAGGTCGACTCCGAACGGCCGGCCATCGGCGCGTCCTCGGTGCCGACGCGCAGCTGGGAGCCGGGGGCGGCCAGGTCCATGGCGGCGTCGGCGACGCGTTTGGACAGCTCGGTGGCGTAGAGCTTGTACTCGCTGGCCTCGGTGGTGGGCGGCGGGCCCGGTTTGGCGGAGGCCGCGACCACGCGCAGGCCCATCAGCCGGGCCACCTCGGCCTCGGCGGCCAGCCGGGCGACCCGGCGCCGGGCGACCGGGTCGGCGCGCAGCGGCTCGTCGTCCACCTCGGCGGTGCGCAGCCAGTCGACCAGCAGCTGGAACCGGGCGGCGATGGGGGAGTAGGTGAACATGGTGAAGCGCTCCAGGTCCAGCGCCTCGGAGATGTACTGGAAGCCCTTGTTCAGCTCGCCGACCCGGTGGTCGTCGGGGACGAAGACGTTGTCGAAGAACACGGAGTTGGTGCGCTCGTCGCCCATGGTCCAGATGCCCTGGACGGTGATCCCGGGATGGTCCAGCGGCACCAGGAACAGCGTGATGCCGTGGTGCTTGGGGGTGTCGGTGCGGGCCCCGACCCAGTACCACTCGGCGAAGTGCGCGGAGGTGGTCCAGGTCTTCTGGCCGTTCAGCAGCCAGCCCTGGACGCCGTCGCTGGTGGTGCGTTCGGCCTTGAGCTTCATGGACGCGGCGTCCGAGCCGGAGTCGGGCTCGCTGTAGCCGACGGCGAACTCCACCTCGTTGCGCAGGATCCGCGGCAGGAACTTCTCGCGCAGGAACGGCGAGCCGTGCGCCAGGATCGTCTTGCCGATGATGCCCACGCCCTTGCCGATCTGCGGTCCGCCGCGCCGGGCCAGGGCCTCGTTGAGCAGGTACTCGTAGACGCCGTCGCCTTCGGAGCCGCCCCACTCCTTGGGCCAGGTGATGCCCAGCCAGCCCCGTTCGCCCAGGCTCTTCATGAACGCGCGCCGGGCCGGGGTGTCGACGATCTGCGCCATGTTCTCCCGCGTGACGTCGAAGACGCTGGTGTCGCCGGGGGTCTGCGCGGCGTCGAGGAAGGCCTCGACGTCGGCCGCGAACGCCTGCTGCTCGGGCGTGAAATCGAAGTCCATAGTGCGGCACACCGTACATCTGACGGTGTGTCAGATCAAGACTCGGCCCACCGCCGCGTATCGTGGACGGGTGGCAGACGGCGCGTGGCGGTTCAGTGTCCTGGGTCCCGTGCGCGGCTGGGGTCCGGACGGCGAACTCGACCTCGGCTCGCCGCAGCAGCGGGAGCTGCTCGCGCTGCTGGTCCTGCGCCCGGGGCGGGCGGCGACGGCCGAGGAGCTGATCGACGCGTTGTGGGGCGAGGACGCTCCGAAGGGTGCGTTGAGCACGATCCGGACTTATGCGTCGCGGTTGCGGCGTGTGTTGGGGGGATCGGGAGCGGCTGCGGCGCTTTCTGCTTCTGCTTC
>JABFXP010000811.1 GCA_013361685.1 Catenulispora sp. | reverse complement strand
CCGCATCGGTCCGGTCGCGGATCGTCGAATTTTGATTGTTTGTCACCGAACATGCCTGAGGCCCGCCCCGCTCTGAGCGGATGCGGGCCCCAGGTCGGTTGGCTGTCTACCTAATCACGAGCACGCGGTTCCGTTGAGCGTGAACGTGGTCGGGCTGCTGTCGTTGTTGGTGAACGTGCCCTGGAAGCCGAACGAGGTGTTCGCGCCGGGGGCGATGGTGGCGTTGTAGGCGGCGTTGGTTGCTGTGACTGCTTCGCCGGTTTGGGTGGTGGTGGCGCTCCAGGCGTTGGTGATCTTCTGGTCGCCGGGGAAGGTGAAGCCGAGTGTCCAGTTGTTGATTGCGGTGGTGCCGGTGTTGGTGATGGTTACGTTGGCTGTGAAGCCGCCGGCCCATTCGGAGGTCTTGGCGTAGTCCACGTGGCAGACGCCGGTGGGGGTGCCGCCGGTGATGGTCCAGGTGAAGGTGGCTGAGCCGGTGGCGCCGGTGGTGTCGGTGGCGGTGACCGTCACTGTGGCGGTGGTGGCCGTGGTGGGGGTGCCGGTGATCTGGCCGGTGGTGCTGAGGGTCAGGCCTGCGGGGAGGCCGGTGGCGGTGTAGGTCAGGGTCTGGCCGGTGGCTGAGTCAGTGGCCTGGAGTTGGACGGGGGTGATTGCGGTGCCGACTGTGCCGGACTGGTTGCCCGGGCTGGTGACGGTCACTGTGTTGGTGGGGGTGGTGCCGGTGGTGGTGGACAGGGCGAAGATGTGGAGGGCTGGGGTGCCGGAGGTTACGGCGCTGCCGGCGGGGAGTTGGACTGAGGCGAGGGTTTTGCCTGCGGTCAGGGTGATGGGTTCGCTGAAGATGTTGCCGCTTTGGGCGGCTGTGGTGTTGCCCTGGCGGTTCTGGTAGGTGGAGCTGACTGCCAGGGTGCTGCCTGTGGCGGGGGTTGTGGACCACCAGTCGGCGGAGTTGAGGGTGTAGCTCTGGGTGCTGCCGTCGGTGTAGGTCAGGGTGCCTGTGCCGGTGGCGGGGCCGTAGCTGGAGGTGAGGAGGAAGCCCAGGGTGCCGGTGCCGGACATGGTGATGATCTGGTTCTGGGGGACCGTGTTGTCGTTGGTTCCGGCTGCTGCGGTGGGCATGGTGTAGGTCAGGCCGGAGGCGGTTATTTGGGCGCCGGGGGCTGCGTGGGCGTTGGTCAGTGCTGTTTGGGAGAAGCTGTAGCCTCCGCCGTCAAGGTTGCCTGGGGCGGTGTTGTTGTCGGCGGTGATGCCGACGTTGTTGTAGGAGGCTGCCAGGTTCGGGTAGGTGGTGGGCGGCGGGGAGGAAGATGAGGAGGAGGACGAGGAGGGTGGGACCGAGCCGCTGTTCAGGGCGTTCAGGACTGAGGTGAAGGCCGGCTTGGGCTGGTAGTTGCTGTCGAACATGGTGGCTGCGCCCTGGCCTGGGAAGGTGCCGGGGACCCAGGAGTCGGCGTCGCTGATGTTCCACTGGGTGACGCCGGGGCAGTGGGCTATGGCCAGGCAGGCCTTGACGACGTTGGCGTCGTCGGTGGCTTGCTGCTGGAGGTTCGCGCTGCTGGCCGGGGTGGACATGCGGTCGTCCAGTTCGGTGATCGCGACGTCCAGGCCCAGGTCGGCGAAGCGCTGCATGTTCGCCTGGAGGCTGCTGGGGATCTGGCCGACGATGAAGTGGCTTTCGAAGCCGATGCCGTTCAGGGGGACGCCCTGGGCCAGGAGGGTCTGCGCCAGGTTGTACATGGCGTTGCTCTTGGAGCCGGTGCCTTCGATGTTGTAGTCGTTGATGTAGAGCTTGGCGTTGGGGTCGGCTGCGTGGGCGGTGCGGATGGCGTCGCCTATGTACTGGGCGCCGCCGCCGAAGGCGTTGTAGAAGACGTCCTGGCGGAAGCTGCCGTCGTCGTTGAAGGGTTCGTTGACTACGTCCCAGGCGTAGAGCTTGCCCTTGTAGTGCGAGACCTCGCCGGTGATGTGCGCCTCCATCGCCGACTTCGCTGTGGAGCCCGACAGGCTGCTCATCCAGCCGGGCAGTTGGGAGTGCCAGACCAGGTTGTGGCCGCGTACCCGGGCGTTGTGGGAGGTGGCGAAGTTCACGATGTTGTCGCCCGGGCCGAAGTTGAACTGGCCGTTGTTGGGCTCGACCGTGTCCCACTTCATCTCGTTCTCGGGTGTCACCATGTCGAACTGGGTGCCGGCCACGTTGGTGGCCGTGCTGTTGCCCAGGTCGCCCTGGCCGACGGCCACGCCGAAGTAGCGGCTGTCCGCCTCGGCGCCGGCGCGCAGGGTGGTGGGGGCCGCGGCTGCCTGGCCGCCGAGGACGAGGGCGCCTGCTGCGGTGGTGAGGGCGGCCACGACGGCCACGGCCAGGGCGCCGCGGAGGCCGCGGCGCTCCGGTGGGTTCGGCCGGGGCCGGACGCCGGTGTCGGCGTCGGTGTCGATGTCCATGTCGTTTCTCCCTGTGCTGAGTCGGGTCGCGAGGCGCAACGGAACAGCGAGCTGCCGGACGGGAGACGATGGCCCGAAAGGTATCGCGAAGTCAACGGCCATGTTTTCGAAAAGTATCGAAAGTTTGAGGAGGGCCCTTACTCGGCCTGCTCGGTGCGTCGATCAGGGTGGAGCGGGGGAAGGGCTGCCGGACTCGGATTCTGAAAGTTACGTTATGCGGGGACGATGGGCTGCTCGGCCCAGATCGTCTTCCCCGTCGGGGTGTGGCGGGTGCCCCAGCGGTGGGCGAGTTGCGCCACGAGCATCAGGCCTCGGCCGCCCTCGTCGAAGACCCGGGCGCGGCGCAGGTGGGGGGAGGTGCTGCTGGCGTCGGAGACTTCGCAGATGAGGGTGCGGTCCAGGATCAGGCGCAGGGTGATCGGGGCGGTCCCGTAGCGGATGGCGTTGGTGACCAGTTCGCTGACGATCAGCTCGGTGGCGAAGGTCAGGTCTGCCAGGTCCCAGGTGGTCAGCTGGTCGGTGACGTCCTTGCGGGCCTGGGCGACCGAGGCCGGATCGGAGCGGACCTCCCAGGTGGCGACCCGGTCGGCGGCCAGGGCCCGGGTGCGGGCGACCAGGAGGGCGACGTCGTCCTGCGGCCGGCCGTCGATCAGCGTGTCCAGGACGGTGTCGCAGACGGCGTCCAGGTCGGGGTCGGGGGTGCTGAGCACGTCGCACAGCTGCCGCAAGCCCTCGTCGAGGTCGCGTTGTCTGGTCTCGATCAGGCCGTCGGAGTACAGGGTCAGCAGGCTGTGTTCGGGGAGCTCGGCCGAGGTCGCCTCGAACGGCAGGCCGCCGATGCCCAGTGGCGGGCCGACCGCGATCCGCAGGGTCGACGCGGTGCCGCCGGGGGGTGTGACGATCGGCGGCGGGTGGCCGGCGCTGGCCAGGGTGACGGTGCGGGAGACCGGGTCGTAGACGGCGTAGCAGCAGGTGGCGCCCACCTCGCTGCCGGGCTGGTCGGCATCGACCTCGGCCGACAGGTGGACGACCAGGTCGTCGAGGTGGGTCAGCAGTTCGTCGGGCGGCAGGTCCACGTCGGCCAGGGTGCGTACCGCGGTGCGCAGGCGGCCCATCGTGGCGGCCGCGTGGATGCCGTGGCCGACGACGTCGCCGACGACCAGCGCGACGCGGGCTCCGGACAGCGGGATCGCGTCGAACCAGTCGCCGCCGATCCCGGAGCGGGTGCCCGCCGGCAGGTAGCGGGTGGCGACCTCGACCGCGCTCTGTTCGGGCATCCGCTGAGGCAGGAGGCTGCGTTGCAGGGACAGGGCCGTGTCGCGTTCGCGCATGTATCTGTGGGCGTTGTCGATCGACACCGCGGCCCTGGCGCACAGTTCCTCGGCCAGGAGCAGGTCGTCCTCATCGAGGCGTTCCATGCGGTCCGGACGGCTGCGGCGGTAGAAGACCGCGACTCCCAGCGTCGCGCCCCGGGCGCGCAGGGGAACCGCCATCATCGAGTGGTAGCCCTGCTCCCGGATCCGGGCGGCGCGGACCGCGTCGGTGTTCATCCACTGGATGAACTCGGGATCGTCGGCGTTGCTGAGGACCCCCGCTCCGCAGGCCAGGGCGCGTGCGGGTGGGGTGAAGGCCGGATAGCTGTCCGCCGCGCCGATGTCCAGCACGGTCTTCAGCTGCGGGCTGCTGCCCGGGGCGAAGCAGTGCGCGACCCGCCGCAGCGTCACGGTGCCCTGCAGGACCTCCTCGCCCGCTTCGGCCTCGTGCTCCAAGGCGGTGAGCAGGTCGACGCTCGCGAAGTCGGCCAGTTCCGGAACCGTCACGTCCAGCAGTTCCTGAGCGGTCTGGGTGAGGTCCAGCGTGCTGCCGATCCGGCTGGCGGCCTCGTTGAGCAGCACCAGACGCTGACGCGCGTAGTGCTGCTCGGTGATGTCGTGGGCGACGAGGGCGACCCCGCCGACGTCGCCCGGTTCGTCCAGGGGGACGAAGTCGACGGACCAGGCGTGCACCCGCCGCTCGCCGCCGGTGCGCTGGAAGCTCTCCAGGTGGCCGGGTTCGCCGCTGTCGAGCGCCCGGCGCAGGCCCTCGGCCAGGACTCCGGTCTGCGGCTGCGTGGTGATGTCCTCGATGGGAAGGCCGCGGATGGCGTCGTCGGGCAGGCCGATGACCGGCACCATGGCCTGGTTCGAGCGGCGGTATCCGAGGTCCGGGCCGTAGATCGCGACGGCGCAGTGCGGCAGCCGGTCGAAGGCGCGGCGCACCAGGTCGTCGTCTTCGGGGCGGGGCTGCCGGCCGGTCAGCGGGACCACGACGCGCCAGGTGTCCGGTCCGTCTTCCAGTGTCGCGTGGTGCGCGAGGACGGTCACGTCCACTCGCCGGCCGTCGCGGTGCCGCAGCGCGAGGCGGCCAGTCCAGCGTTCGCGGGTGGTGCCCAGCACGCGCCGCACCTCGGCCGCTGAGAGAGGTTCGAACAACAGTATGGCGGCGGGTTGTCCGATGACTTCGGCGGACGGGTAGCCGAGCAGGCTCTGCGCTCCCGTGCTCCAGCGCGTCACCCGGCCCCGGACGTCGACGACGGCCTCCGCCGGGCCCGTGTCGTCCGCGGCCCGTCGGCTCGACTCGCTGTCGGGCGAAGCTTGACCCGGCTCATCCACCAGTCAACCGCTCTCTGGGTGCTATACGCGACCTTTCTATTGTTTTACCCACCGGAATTCTCCGGCCGCCACCGAGGTGAACCGTTCCGGGGCCCTCTTGGTATCGAGAAATTCCGAATAGTGGGTGGCGTCCGAGGGTGGATCCGGCGATTGTCGCGTGGCATGTTTCGAAAGTTTCGAATCCACGGGTGATCGCTCTGTCGGCGCGTGTGGTCGCCATCCGGCCGGTAGGTTCAGGGGTGGTATATAAATGCTGCTCAAAGGCCATGTTGTCGGTGCTGATGGCGTGTTCAGGCGGCTGATTTTCTCGATAATTTTCCGAAACATAAGGCACCCGAGAACCTTGACAAGCTCCTGGAGAGTGCCAAACTCCCTCCTGGACGCCGACACGGCGCCCGTGCTCCGCCAGTGCAGGATCCCGCGCCCTGGGGGCGATGGGGCCGGTCGTGTTAGCGCTAACATCGCCGCGGCCGGCGCAGCCTGCTGTTACAGGCCTCCCGGACGCGCACCGGTCCGTGGAGGTCTTCCCCTTGGAAGTCAGGCGTTTGAGGCGCCAGCGTTACAAGGAGGCACCATGACCTTGATCGGCTCGTCGCGGCGGGCGGTGGCGCTGGGCGCCGCCGCCGCGCTGGCGGCCACGCTCGCGGCCGCGGCACCCGCGGCCACTGCGGCGGGGGCCGCGCCAAGTAGCGGAACAACACCGATCTACCTCCAAACCCGCTACTCGTTCGCCGAGCGCGCCGCGGATCTCGTCTCCCGGATGACGCTGCCGGAGAAGGTGGCGCAGCTGCACACCAACAGCGCGCCGGCGATTCCGCGCCTGGGCGTGCAGACGTACACGTACTGGAGTGAGGGCCAGCACGGCATCAACCTTCTGGGCGCGGACTCGAACAACGGCGGCGTGGCCGGCGGGCCGCACGCCACCAGCTTCCCGACCAATCTGGCCTCGACGATGTCCTGGGATCCGGCGCTGGTCTACCAGGAGACGACGGCCATCTCCGACGAGGTCCGCGGTGAGCTGGACAAGTCCCTGTGGGGCGTCGGCCAGAACAACATCGGTCCCTCCGCGAGCGACTACGGTTCCCTGACGTTCTGGGCGCCGACCGTCAACCTGGACCGCGACCCGCGCTGGGGCCGCACCGACGAGGCCTTCGGGGAGGACCCGTACCTGGTCGGGCAGATGGCCGGCGCGTTCGTCGACGGCTACCAGGGGCAGCGGCCCGACGGCACGCAGACCACGCCGTATCTGAAGGTCGCGGCCACCGCGAAGCACTTCGCGCTCAACAACAACGAGAACGACCGGCACGCCGACTCCTCCAACGCCAGCGACACCGACATCCGCGACTACTACACCGCGCAGTTCCGCAGCCTGGTGGAGGACTCGCATGTATCGGGCCTGATGACGTCGTACAACGCCATCAACGGCACCCCGTCGCCCGCCGACACCTACACGACCGACACGCTGGCGCAGCGCACCTGGGGCTTCGGCGGCTACATCACCTCCGACTGCGGCGCGGTCGGCGACATCACCGCCACGTCCAGCCACAACTGGGCGCCGCCGGGCTGGACCGGCTCGGTCGTCGGCGGGGCCGGCGTGTGGACGAACAACACCACCGGCGTGCAGGTGCCGGCGGACGCCGGCGGGCAGGCCTACGCGCTGCGTGCCGGGACCGACGCCAACTGCACCGGCGGTGACGCCACGCTCGGCAACATCGAGGCCGCGATCAAGGCCGGGATCCTCAGCGAAGGCGTGATCGACCACGCTCTCGTCCAGCTGTTCACCGTGCGCATGCAGACCGGCGAGTTCGACCCGCCGAGCCAGGTCGCCTACACGAAGATCACCAAGGACCAGATCGAGAGCCCGGCGCATCAGGCGCTGGCCGAGAAGGTGGCCGCCAACTCGCTGGTGCTGCTCAAGAACGACCGGCTGCCCGGATCTTCTTCGACGCTGCTGCCGGCGAATCCGGCGACCCTGAAGAACGTCGTGATCGTCGGCAACCTCGCCAACACGGTGACGCTCGGCGGCTACTCCGGCGACCCGACGCTCCAGGTGAACGCGGTGCAGGGCATCACCTCCGCGGTCAAGGCGGCCAGCCCGGACGCCACGGTCACCTTCGACGCCTGCGGCACCTCCACCACCGCGACCGCTGACGCGTCCTGCTCCGCGGCGACCCAGGCCGCGATCAAGACCGCGGACCTGGTCGTGGTGTTCGTCGGCACCGACGCCAACAGTGCCGGCGAGGGCGGGGACCGGGCCGGGCTGGCCATGCCCGGTAACTACGGCTCGCTGATCAGCCAGGTCACCTCGCTCGGCAACCCCCGCACCGTGCTGTCCATGCAGACCGACGGCCCGATCGGCATCGAGGACGTCAAGGGCGACTTCCCCGCCATCGTCTACAGCGCCTACAACGGCGAGAGCCAGGGCACCGCGCTGGCCGACGTGCTGTTCGGCAAGCAGAACCCGAGCGGGCACCTCGACTTCACCTGGTACAAGGACGACTCGCAGCTGCCGCCCATCAAGAACTACGGACTGAACCCGGCGGACACCGGCGGTCTGGGCCGCACCTACCAGTACTTCACCGGCACCCCGACCTACCCCTTCGGCTACGGGCTGAGCTACAGCGACTTCGCCTACTCGAAGGTCCACGCCACCGGCCACGCCGACGCCGAGGGCAAGGCCACCGTGCGGTTCGACGTCACCAACACCGGCACGGTGCCGGGCGCCACGGTCGCGCAGCTCTACGTCTCCGCTCCGGCCGTGCCCGGTGCGCAGCTGCCCGCCAAGCAGCTCAAGGGCTTCGCGAAGACCGCGGTGCTCCAGCCCGGCCAGACCCAGCACCTGTCCATCACCGTGGACGTCGCCGACCTCGCGGTCTGGGACGCCCAGCAGGGCAAGAACGTCGTCAACGACGGCACGTACACGCTCCAGCTCGCCACCGACGCCGCCCACGCGGTCGCCTCCTCGCCGCTGAAGGTCACCGGCGCGATCAAGCCGCGGGTCAAGTACGTGACGGTGCAGCCGGACCGGGTCGTCTTCACCCCCGGCGACACGGTCGACCTGGCCGCGAAGAACCCGTGGATCGCGGACGACACCGCGCAGGCCGCGCAGCATCCGAGCGCGGACGGCGTCGTCGAGGCCGTCAACAATGACGAGTCCTTCGCCGATCTCGCCACCAAGCACGTCAGCTACAGCAGCAGCGATCCGGCCGTCGCCACGGTCAGCCGCACCGGTGTCGTCACCGCGCACGCCGTCGGCACCGCGACCATCCGCGTGACCGTCGACGGCGTCACCGGCTCCACGCCGATCTCGGTCCACGAGCCGTTCGCGATGAGCGCACCGGCCGTCGCGGTTCCCGGCGGCAGCTTCACGGTCACCACCACTTCGGCGAACCCGAGCGGCGGCGAGACGCTGCGCAACGCCGCGTTCAGCCTCGCCGTGCCCCAGGGCTGGACCGCGACCCCGAGCACGCCGGCGACCTTCGCCACCGTGGCGCCCGGCCAGACCATCACCACCACCTGGACGGTCGGCGTCCCGGCGGACGCCACGCCGACCCAGGACGCTCCGGTCCTGACCGCGCAGTACACGTTCACCGACGGCACCGGCGCCCACAGCGACAGCACCGGGGCGACGGTCTCGATCCCGTACTCGTCGATCGCCGCCGCCTACACCAACCCCGGTGTCAGCGACGACTCCGACACCACCACCGGCAACCTCGACGGCGGCGGCGCCAGCTACTCCGCCCAAACCCTGGCCGCATCCACCCCGAGCATCACGCCCGGCGGCACGTTCACCCATGACGGGCTGACGTTCACCTGGCCCGCCGCCGCGCCCGGCACGCCGAACAACATCGTCGCCACCGGGCAGACCATCCCCGTCTCCGGCACCGGGTCGACCCTCGGAATCGTCGGCACGGCCGATTACGGAGCCGCCTCCGGCACCGCCGTGATCACCTACAGCGACGGCACCACCCAGTCGTTCAGCCTCGCCTACAGCGACTGGTGGTCCAACTCGGCGGCGTCCGGCGGCGACGTCCTGGTGACCCTGCCCTACCTGAACAACGCGAGTGGGGCTCTGCACAACCAGGTGAGCCTTTACACGGACACGGTCTCACTGCTCCCCGGCAAGACGATCAAGTATCTGACACTGCCGAACGTCGGCGCGGCCCTGATCAACCAGACGGCGATGCACGTCTTCGCCGTGGCAGTCGGCTGACCGACCTGCTGACTGGCTGACCGCCAGGACTGGGCCGGACGCGGTGACCACCGCGTCCGGCCCAGTCGCGTCGACCGGTTCAGGGCTCGTCCTCGCCCCGGGCCGTTCCGGGCCGGCGCGAGGCCACCAGGAGCAGGCAGTAGACGGTCGCTCCGGCTGTCAGTCCGGCCAGGACCAGCGTCGGGTCCAGGGGGTTCGTGCTGCTGCCGGTGGTGGCGGCCGGTGCCGCCGCGGCGTCCGTGGCCGCCGGGGCCGGGGCCGCGGGTGCCGACGAGGTCGGGGATCCCGGCGGCACGGATGTCGACGGTGCCGCGGCGGCCGGAGGTGCCGCCGCCGAAGCAGCGGACGGCGCCGAGGACGCGGGCGGCGCGGCAGCCGCGGCGGACGACGTCGACGCCGGTGCGGCGGAGGACGGGGCGGAGTGCTCGGAACGGGCCGTGCTCGGTGCGGCGGAATGCGTGGTCCCGGCCGCGGACGAATGCGTGACCGGCGGCGCGGGAGGCGTCGAGGACTTCGCCGGAGCGCTCGGCGTGGAAGGCGCGGCTGCGGGAGTCACCACGACCTGGGCACGCATGTCCGGATGCACCGCGCAGTAATAGGAATACGTGCCCGGCGCGGTGAAACTGAAAGTGAAGGACTGCCCTTTCGACAGCATGGGGGAGCTGATCGACTGAGGTCCGCTGGTGGTGGTCACGGTGTGCGGCGCCTCGTCCTGGTTGGTCCAGGTGATGCTGTCTCCCACGCTGATCGTCAGGGACTGCGGCGCGAACGCGAACCCGACGATCTGGATGCTGTGGCTCGATGCGGCGACCGCGGCGCGCGGAGCGATCGCGGGAGCGACCGGGGCGGCGGCGATGACCGGCCGGATCGGCGCAGCGGCGCCGGAGCCCTGCTCGCCGGTGCGCAGCCCGACGCCTGCCGACGTCGCGATGCCCACGCCCAGCGTGGCCAGCGTCAGCAGCGGCACCGCCGGTCGCGGACGCCACGGACCCGGCAGGCGGGGAGTCAGCGGCCGGGTCATCGGAAGTCCGCCGCGAGCGTGAACCGGATCCGGGTGGCCGGGACGGAGCGGGGCAGCCGGGCCGAGCATCGGCGGCGCAGGGCACTGCTGCTGATCTCCCCGTTCGCGATCAGGGCGATCCGGTCGGCGGTGCGGGCCGCGACGCGCGCCGTCATGGTGATGTCCACCTGCGTGCCGCGCAGCGTCAGCTGAGCCGGGAACTGCCACTGGGCGTGGTCGAGCAGCCGGATCTGGTCCGTCTGCAGGCGCACCAGGCCGTGGTTCCGGGCGTCCAGGCCGCGGCGGCCCAGCAGCCGCCGGCCGGCCAGCGGCCGGGTCGTGCGCAGGGACGGGGCGCTGGCTTCCAGCAGCAGCGCGGCCCGGTCCCCGGCGTCTTCCACGACGAGGCTGTCCTCCAGCGCCGCGAAGCGTCCGCGCAGCGTGGTCAGCGGCCCCAGCCGGGCCGCGATCTCCAGGATGGGACCGCCGCCGGCGGCCCGATAGCTGCCGGGCCGGGGAAGCCCGTCGCGCGGCGGGGCGAGCCGCGCCGTCGCGCCGCTGGCCGGGGAATCGTTGGACATCGTGGCCTCACAGAGTCGTCGATGCGGGAAACCGGGGAACCGGGGAAGCGGTGGACCGGATGACTTGGACTCGTCCGGTCCACCGCGGCTTCGGGTGGGAAGGGTCAGGCTGTCGTGCCGCCGGTCAGCGCGGACCGGTCGGCGCCGGTCCGGTCAGCAGGAACCGGTCAGCAGGCCCTCGGCCGGCGCGAGCATGTTCGCCACCAGCGTGGTGTGGGTCAGGACGTACTGGTCGAGGTTCATCAGGTCCTGGACCTGCTGACCGGGCGATTCGCCGAGGTGCGTGGCGTTGACGTGCTGCAGGAGCGGGATGAGCGCTCCGTCGGCGGCGGTGGTCGCCCCGCCCAGCAGCGGGGTCAGCAGGTTGGCCACCAGGGTGGTGTGGCTCAGGACGTACTGGTTGAGGTTGGTCAGGTCCTGGACCTGCTGACCCGGCGATTCGCCCAGGTGCGCGGCGTCGACGTGCTGGACCAGCAGGCTGAGGATCTGGTTCAGACCGCACTGGCCGCCGGAGCCGGAGCTCGGGCCGGGCATGCTCATCGAGCTGCTGGGCGCGGTCGCCGTGGGGCTGCCGGAGGTGCTGGGTGAGGTGGCCGGTGCGCTGCTGGAGCCGCTCGGCGAGGTGGCCGGGGCGCTGCCGGAGCCGCCGGGCATGCTGGGCGACGTGCTGCTCGGCGGAGTCGGGTGGGTGGACGGCGAGGTCGGATGGGTGGTCGGCGGGGTTGTCGATGGTGCGGTGGACGGTCCGGTGGACGGCGCGGTCGCCGACGTGCTGGACGACGGAGGCGGTGTGCCGCCGCCGGAGGCGGTGACGGTGATCCTGGCCACCATCTGCGGATGGTCGACGCAGTAGTAGTCGTACGTGCCCGGCGTCGCGAACGTGGCCGACCACGAGCCGCCGGCGGAGATCTGGCCGGAGTCGAAGGACGCCGGGCCCGACTTGGCGGTCACGGTGTGCGGCACGGTGTCCTCGTTGACCCAGGTCACCGTGGTCCCCACCGGCACGGTCACCGCCGCCGGCGCGAAGGCGTAGTTCTTGATCTCGACCGCGTTCGCGCTGGTGGCCGCGTAGGCGGCGGCCTCGGTGACGTCCATCGCCGAGGTGGTGCGCACGACGGCGGCGGGCGCGGCCTCGGGGCTGTTCACGTGGACCAGCAGCGCCGCCGAGCAGACGCCGGTCAGCGCGGCGAGCAGGATCAGGGCTTTTCTGCCGGTGGGGACCGTCCGGCCCGGCGGCGGGTTCGCCGTGCCGGATTCGGGACTCTCTTCTGTCATGGTCGGACTTCTGCCTTTCTGTGGGTGTCGCATCTCTTCGGTGTGGTGGAACTTCGCCGGTCAGCGCCCGGGGCTCGAGGTGACCAGCACGCCGGCCACGACGAGGATCGCCAGGGCGAGTCCCGTCTCGGCCGCGACGGAGTAGACGAAGGGGCGCACGGTGGCGCGGTCGCCGTCGAGCAGGACGGCGACGTCGAGGCGGTGCCGCACCCACGCCTTGCTGTGCTGGGCCAGCATCAGGACGGCGGCGACGATGCCGGCTTTCAGCAGCAGCAGATGGCCGTAGGAGGTGCCCAGGAGTCCGTGGAGCGACCCGACCAGGTGCCAGGCCAGGACCAGGCCCGCGGCGATGATCGCGGTGACCGAGACCAGTGCGAGGTTGGAGTACCGGCTGACGACCACCGCCAGCTCCTCCGGGCGGCGCCTGGGCAGCACGCCGATCAGCAGGACGGTCAGGCCGCCGAACCACAGGGCCACCCCCGTCAGGTGGACGGTGTCGGCGATCGCCCCGGCCAGCGGGTGCGCGGTGTCGTCGTGTCCGGGCAGGCTCGTGGTGCGCAGCAGCCCGAAGCCGACCGCGGCCAGGCCGATCCGCCAGCCCGGCGAGCGGGCGGCCTCGTGCGTCCGTTGCAGGAGCGAGGCCAAGACGACGCTGCCCGCGATCCATAGCAGGGCCCTGGCAGTGAGCTCGGTGCCCAGCCGGCCGCCCAGCAGGTCTTTGACGGCGGCCATATCGAAGATCCCTGACAGCGGGCGCAGTGCGTTGTACCCGGCTTGCAGCGGGATCTCGGCGAGCACCGTCAGCAGGCCGAGCAGCCAGCTCCCGGTCAGCAGCCGCCGGGTCCGGCGCTCGGCGCCGCCGTGCGGCCAGATGACCGCGATGAAGGCCAGGCCGCCGATGAACAAGGCGGTCGCCGCGAAGCCCACGATCCGTACTGCCACCAGGACGTCCTTCACGGCCGGATCCGGGCCGGGGATCGCGATCGCGGTGTCGGCGCCGGCGGTGGCAGCGGTCTCCGGGGTCGCGACAGCAGCCGAAGAATCCGCCGGAGCGGCCGTGACCGGGAAGTGCAGACTGCCGTCTGCCATGTGCCCGTCGTCGGAGCTGACCGAGCGCCACGCGAGGACCAGCTGACCGTCGTGAGCCTGGATCCCGGTCAGGGAGGCGACGATGATCTCGGGATGGCCGGCTTCGCCGTGCACCGGCAGCGGCTTTCCGTCGGCTTGCACAGCGCATTGCGCGACAGTCACTTCTTCGCTGAAAGTGAGCGTGACCTGCTGGGGGACGGCGGTCAGATGAGTGCCGTCCGGCGGATCGGAGGAGACCAGCTCTGCGTGGGCCTGAGCACCGGGCGCGGCGAGCAGGCCGGCCAGGAGACAGAACGCCGCGCACACCAGGACTGTCAGGAAGCTGCGTCGCGCCGTTGTGGCGCCGAGGTGGGGACGAGCGCCGGTCATGGCGTGCCTGCCGGGGGAGACGTCGGCGTCGGGCAGGGGCCGAGCAGATCGCCGAGCCGAAGCAGATCGTTGAGGGGCGCCACGAGCGGATCGAGCAGGCAGGGCACCAGATTCGCCGGGAGCAGGGCCGGGAGCGGGCCCGCGCTCGTCGGGGGCGGGCTCGTGATCGGCGTCGTCGGGTCCGTGGTCGGGCTTCCGGAGACCAGGACCGGCGGCGACGTGCTCGGCTGGCCGCCGGAGGAGGGTCCGGACGACGGCGGGCCGGTGGGTTCGGGGGTCGAAGGCTGCGAACCGGTGGGCGTCGCCGTCGGGGTGGAGGTCGGGGGAGACGTGGCGGTGGCAGGTGAGGTCGGCCCCTCGGACCCCGGGTTCGTGGCCGGCGGCGAGCCGGCGGCGGTCGTCGGCCCGGCGGGCTGGTCCGGGCCGGTCGGGGCCGCGGTGCCG
>JABFXP010000630.1 GCA_013361685.1 Catenulispora sp. | reverse complement strand
GAGCGCATCGAGGTCAGGGCCCGCCGATGGCAGCGGCAGGATCTGCGTCAGCCGCCCGCCGGCCGCCTTCGAGACCGCTTCCTTGCGGGCCCAGAGCCGCGCGAAGACGTCCGCCGGGTCGTCGGCGCCGGCGACGGCCTCCGCCTCGGCGGCGGCGAAGTACCGCCGGGCCATCGCCACCACGTCGAGCCCCGGCACGTGGCGCTGCACGTCCACCCCGACCTCGCGGGTGGCGGACAGCGCGATCAGGCACAGGCCGCCGGAGTGCGAGAGGTTCACCCGCACGCCGGTCCACGGCTCGTCGAGCTCCGGCTTGCCGTGGCGGCCGATGCGCCACACCAGGTCGGCCGGCGGCGCGCCGAGGTGCTCGCCCACGATCCGCCGGACCGCTCCGTGCGCGACGATGAACCGGTGCCGGCCGTCAGCGGTGTCTTTGCGGTCGGCGCGGCGGCGTTCCTCCGCGTCCAGGACGTCGAAAAGCTCTGCGACACGGTCTGCCGGCATCCGATCGTCGACCAGCCAGGCCCGTACGGTGTCGCCGCTCGCCTCGCCGCTCACGACGCCCGGTCCCGCACCAGCATCCCCAGCCGCCGCACGCCCTCCTCGATCTGCGACGGCTCCAGCGCGCTGCACGACAGCCGGATCGCGCGCTCGCCCCCGGCCGCGCCGTAGAAGTAGCTCATCGGCGTCCACAGCACGCCGTAGTCCCGGGCCGACACCTCAAGCTGCGCTTCATCGGCCGCGAACGGCACGTCCAGCACCGCGAAGAACCCGCCCTCGGGGGCGTTCCACCGGATCCGCGGGTCGTCGCCGAACTCGCGGGACAGCGCGGTCAGCAGAGTCCGGAGATTCCCGCGATAGTGCTCGGTCTTGTCGTGGTTCGCGGCCCGGAGGCTGTATCCGGACTCGATCAGCATCCCGCCGACCACCGCCTGGGCGATCGGCGAGGTGTTGACCGTCAGCATGCTCTTCACGGTGGACAGTTCCTCGGCCAAAAGCGAGCGCCGGCCGGCCGCGTCCTCGACCGCCTGGTCGGCCACCAGGAACCCGACTCGGGCGCCGGGGAACACCGACTTCGCGAACGACCCGAGGTAGATCACCGACTGGTCGGTGTCCAGCGCCTTCAGCGTGGGCCGGGGTTCGTCGTCGAGCCCGAACAAGCCGTAGGGATCGTCTTCCAGGATCAGCAGGTCCGCCTCGCGGGCGGCGGCGAGCAGGCTGCGCCGGACGGGGACCGGCATGGACAGGCCCGACGGGTTGGCGAAGTTCGGGACCACGTAGAGCCCGCGCGGGTGCCGCCCCGACGCCCGCACCTGCTGTGCCACCCGCAGCACCGTCTCGGGGTCCAGTCCGTCGGCCGCCTCGGGGACCGGGACGACGTCGATGCCGAGGATCCGTGCCGCGCCGGTGAACCCGACGTAGCAGGGTTCGACGGCCAGCACCACGTCGTCCGGCCCGGCGCACAGGCCGCGCAGCGCGATGACCATGGCCTCCTGGCATCCGGCGGTGACCATCACGGCCTCCGGCGGGACGTCGACGCCCTCGTCGGCGGCCAGCATCCGCGCGATCAGGTCGCCGATCACGCCGTTCGTGCGGCCGTATTGCAGCAGCGTGCGGTCGGCCTGCGCCTCGGACTGGCCGCGTCCGATGAGGTGTTCGCGGAAGACCGCGAGGAATCGGTCGACGTCCCCGGCGGTGTAGAAGCCGTCGTAGGGCCGGCCGGCGGCCAGCGACACCGCGTCGGGGAAGCGGGCCGCGACCTCGTTGAGGAAGTTCATCGAGGCCGCTGCCGGGTCGCTCACCGATACGTGCAGGTCCTCGCGCCGCAGGGTCTTGGTCCCGGCGGCGGACGGCTCCGCCGACGGCTCCGTCATCGTCGCTGCCACGCCCATCGCCGTCACCGCTCCACCCGTCACCGTCACGGCTCCATCCGTTCGTCGGAGCGCAGTGCGCTGCCGTCGATGCGGTCCAAGGTCGGCCGCCCGGCCAGCGCCATCGTGTGCGCCAGTTCCTCGGTCGCCAAGTCCAGCACACCGGCGACGCCGCCGGCGCCGCCGACCGCCAGCCCCCACAGCACCGGCCGGCCCAGGAACACCGCCTGCGCGCCGGAGGCCAGCGCGGCGAACGCGTCGCCGCCGCTGCGCACGCCGCCGTCGAACAGCACCGGACACGCGCCGCCGACCGCCGACACCACCTCCGGCAGGGCCAGCAGGCTGGCCACCGCGCCGTCGAGCTGCCGGCCGCCGTGGTTGGACACGATCACCGCGTCGGCGCCGTTCTCGACCGCGAGCCGGGCGTCTTCGGCGGTGAGGATGCCTTTGAGCACCACCGGCAGGTCGCTGCGCGACCGCAGCCACGCCAGGTCCGACCAGGTCACCGAGGGGTCGATGGTGTCCGCGGTGTGGGTGGCCAACGCGGAGGTGCCGGCGGCGCCGGGGACGTGGGCGGAGGCCATCAGGGCCGCGTCGAGGTTCACCGCCGCGCAGTCCGGCCCGACGGCGAAGTTGTTGCGCATGTCGCGCCACCGTCGTCCCATGCGGGCGAGATCGACGGTGAGCACCAGGGCACGGTAGCCCGCGGCTGCCGCGCGGTCGATCAGGGCACTGAGCGCGTCACGCCGGCGCAGCCAGTAGAGCTGGAGCCACAGCGGTCCGGAGGCCGCCGCGGCGATGTCCTCCAGGGTGCGGCTGGCGAAGATGCTGACCGTGTAGAGGGCTTCGGCCGCTCCGGCGCCGCGGGCGGTCGCGACCTCGCCTTCGGGGTGCATCAGGCGGTGGTACGCGGTGGGCGCGACGGCCAGGGGTGTGCCCACTGACGAGCCCAGAACAGCGGTGCGGGTGTCGCAGACCTGGGTGTCGACGAGGGCCCGGGGCCGCAGGGCCACGCGGGCGAACGCCGCCCGGTTGGCCGCGACGGTCCGCTCGGTCTCGGCGCCGCCGTCGATGAAGTCCCAGACGTCGGGGGTGACACGGTCCTGCGCGGCGGTCCGATAATCGTCCAGGCAGAGCAGCGGTGCGTCGGCGGGACGGGACCCGGCGGACGCCGCGGCGCCGCGCACGTCGATCGCGGCCGTGCACAAGAAGCCGAGGTCGGGATCGGTGTCCGCCAGGACGATGCGATACGCGCCGTCCGCCGGAGGGGCGGGCCGCGTCTCCAGGGCTCCGGCCAGTTCCCACCAGACGCCGGTGGTCGGCCGTCCCGGCGAGGCGAAGGTGACGTCGGGCGTCGCCGCCAGCCCGTCGGCCTCGCCCTTGACGACGGCGCCGAGGATCAGGGCCCGGGCTTCGCCGAGCTCCTCGATCGCGGCGCGCGGCGAGGAAAGGAGGTCCGCGGCCCGGACCCGCACCCGGGCCGGCTCGGCGACCGGCTCGTCAGCACGCGCGTCGCCGAACAGCAGCGCGACCCCGGTGTGGCCGGCCGGAACGGCGGCCGGGACGCCCGGGTCGTAGGGGAGCCAGGCCTGCTCCACGACGATCAGCAGCGCGCGCCGGAACCCGCCGGTGCGGGCGTACTCGCGGACCAGCCGCAGCCCGGTGAACCCGCCGGCGGTGCCCTGGTCGCTGATCGCGAAGGCGAAGGGGCCGCCGGGACACACGTGGCTGAGGTAGGTGGTGGTGGCGCGGCCGGGAGTGATGTCCGGGATCGAATACGCCATGATCAGCAGATCGACCTGCTCCCCCGCGGGCACCGCCAGCTCGATCAGCGCCTCGGCCATCTCGCCGTAGGACTGCCCGCGCGGGGCCAGCGCGCCGGGGCCGAGGGCCAGGCCGTAGGGCTGGAGCAGGTCGGTCAGGTAGGTGTCCAGGCGGGCGGCGTGCTCCTCGTCCAGGGCCAGGCTCGCCGGGCCGGGGAAGGCCAGGCGCACCGCGCGGCGGATGCCCCAGCCGGT
>JABFXP010000703.1 GCA_013361685.1 Catenulispora sp. | reverse complement strand
GCCGGCCGGTCCGGCGCCGGCGCGGCCGGGGTCGGCGCGCTGGCCGCCGGCCTGGCGGCGCTCGGCACGCCGGTCGACATCGTGGCCTGCGACATGTCCAGCCGGGCGGCCGTCTCCGGCCTGCTGGCCCGGGTCGCCGCGACCGGTCCGGCGCTGAGCTCGGTGATCCACGCCGCCGGCGTCGGCGAGGCCACGGCGATCGAGGAGTTCACCCTCGAGCACCTGGCGCACGTCTCGGCGGTCAAGACCACCGGCGCGGTGCTGCTCGACGAGCTCACCGCGGACCTGGACCTCGACGCGTTCGTGCTGTTCTCGTCGGTGTCGGCGACGTGGGGCAGCGGTCTGCAGCCCGGCTACGCCGCCGCCAACGCGTTCCTGGACGCGCTGGCCGAGACCCGGCGGGCCCGCGGCCAGGCCGCGACGTCGGTGGCGTGGGGCTTGTGGGGCGGCGCGGGCATGGGCTCCGGCGAGGCCGGGGAGAACCTGCACCGGTACGGGCTCCGCCAGATGGACCCCGAGCTCGGTATCAGGGCTCTGGCGCAAGCCGTCGACGGCCGCGAGACCGAGGTCACCGTCGCCGACGTCGACTGGCAGCGCTTCGCCCCGCTCTACACCCTGCGCCGCACCAGCCCGCTGCTGGAGCTGCTGCCGGAGGCGAAGCAGACGCTCGCCGGGAGCGGCGAGTCCGGCGGCGCCGTCGTGGAGTCGCAGAGCGAACTGGTGCAGCGGCTCAGCGGCGCGTCCCGGGCCGAACAGGACCGGCTGCTCGTCGATCTGGTGCGCACCGAGGCCGCGCAGGTGCTCGGGCACGCGTCGATCGACGCCGTGGAGAAGGACCGCGCGTTCAACGAGCTCGGCTTCGACTCGCTGACCGCGATGGAGCTGCGGAACCGGCTGAACGCCGTGACCGGCCTGACACTGCCGGCGACATTGGCGTTCGACTATCCGACCTCTGTCATCCTCGCCGAGCATCTGCGTGGCGAACTGCTCGGGACCGGCTCCGACGTCGCGGCGCCGGTGGTCGCGGCGGCCGCCTCCGACGAGCCGATCGCGATCGTCGGCATGGGCTGCCGCCTGCCCGGCGGCGTCGGCGGCCCGGAGGCGCTGTGGGACCTGGTGATGGCGGGCATCGACGCGATGTCGCCGTTCCCGCAGGACCGCGGCTGGGAGGCGCACGAGCCGCAGGACGCCGCCTACGCGCGCGTCGGCGGGTTCGTCTACGACGCCACCGAGTTCGACGCCGGGTTCTTCGGGATCAGCCCGCGCGAGGCCGTGGCGATGGACCCGCAGCAGCGGCTGCTGCTGGAGGTGGCGTGGGAGGCGCTGGAGCGCGCGGGCCTGGACCCGCACACGCTGCGCGGCTCGGCGACCGGCGTCTTCGCCGGTGCCTCAGGGTCCGGATACGACATCGGGCTGCTGATGGCCGCCCTCGGCGGCGACCGCACCGAGGGCCACTCGGCCACCGGCAACGCCGCGAGCGTCGTCTCCGGCCGTGTCGCCTACGCGCTGGGCCTGGAGGGCCCGGCGGTCACCGTCGACACCGCCTGCTCCTCCTCCCTCGTCGCGCTGCACTTGGCCTGCCAGTCACTGCGTTCCGGCGAATGCGCCATGGCGCTGGCCGGCGGCGTGACGGTGATGGCGACGCCCGGCACCTTCGGCGAGTTCTCCAAGCAGCAGGGCATGTCCGCCGACGGCCGCTGCAAGGCCTTCAGCGACGACGCCGACGGGACCGGCTGGGCCGAGGGCGCGGGCATGATCCTGCTGGAGCGGCTGTCCGACGCCGAGCGCAACGGCCACCCGGTGCTGGCGATCGTCCGCGGCAGCGCCATCAACCAGGACGGCGCCAGCAACGGCCTCACCGCGCCCAACGGCCCCGCCCAGCAGCGGGTGATCCGCGCCGCGCTGGCCAACGCCCGTCTGACCACCGCCGACGTGGACGCCGTCGAGGCCCACGGCACCGGCACCACCCTCGGCGACCCGATCGAGGCCCAGGCCCTGCTGGCCACCTACGGCCAGAACCGCGCCGCCGACGAGCCGCTGCGCCTGGGCACGATCAAGTCCAACATCGGCCACGCGCAGCAGGCCGCCGGCGTCGCGGGCATCATCAAGATGGTCATGGCCCTGCGCCACGGCGTCCTGCCGCGCACCCTGCACGCCGAAGTGCCGTCGACGCACGTCGACTGGTCGGCCGGCCACATCCGGCTGCTGCACGAGGCGGTCGAGTGGGCGCCGGGCGAGCGGCCGCGCCGCGCGGGCGTGTCGGCGTTCGGGATGAGCGGGACGAACGCGCACGTGATCGTGGAAGAGGCGCCGGCCGCGGAGACGATCGACGACGACACCGCCTACCCCGGCGCCGACGCGGACGCAGCCCCCGCCGCCGAGCCCGCGCGGGCCGCCGCGACACCGCGAGTCCTGGCCGTGAACGGATCGGCGACGGCAGCGGCGGCCTCCGGCGCCGAGACGGACGGCGAAGCGGTCACCGCGTGGCTGATCTCGGCGCGCAGCGCCGAGGCGCTGACCGCGCAGGCGGGCCGGCTGCGGGAGGCCGCGAGGGCGGGGACGGCGCAGGCCTGTGACATCGCCTGGTCCTTGGCGACCACGCGCGCGCTGTTCGAGCACCGTGCCGTGGCGATCGGGACGGCGCCGGCCTCCGGCCTGGCGGCGTTCGCGACCGGGCAGCCGGGGACCGGCGTGGTGAGCGGTTCGGTTCCGGCGGCGGGGCTCGGCTGGCGGGTGTTCGTGTTCCCGGGCCAGGGCAGCCAGTGGGTCGGCATGGGCCGGGAGCTGTTGGCGACGTCTCCGGTGTTCGCGGCGCGGTTCGCCGAGTGTGCCGAGGCGTTGGCGCCGTTCGTCGACTGGTCGCTGTATGACCTTCTGGATCAGCAGCTGGAGACGGCTGATCAGGTGCAGCCGGTGTTGTGGGCGATGATGGTTTCGCTCGCCGCCGTGTGGCAGGCAGCCGGTGTCATTGCCGACGCCGTGGTCGGTCACTCGCAAGGCGAGATCGCCGCCGCCGTGGTTGCCGGGAGCTTGTCGCTTGAAGACGGCGCGCGGGTTGTCGCGCTCCGCTCCCAGGCGCTGAAGCCCTTGGCTGGCAAGGGCGGCATGCTCTCGCTGGCGCTGCCGGCGGAGAGTGTCAGGACCCGCATCGAGTCGTTCGGTGACCGCGTCTCGATCGCGGCGATCAACGGCGCGTCGGCGACGGTCGTCTCCGGCGAGCCCGAGGCACTCCTGGAGATTCAGGCGATTGCCGAGGCCGACGGCGTCAGGGCTCGCATGATCCCGGTGGACTACGCCTCGCACTCGGCGCAGATCGACGCTCTCGAGGACGAGATCAAGCGCGTCCTGTCGGGGATCACGCCCGGCGAGGCCCGCATTCCGATGATCTCCGCCATGAGCGGCGAGATGCTGACCGGCGCCGAACTCGGTCCCGACTACTGGTACGCCTCCCTGCGCTCCACCGTGGAGTTCGACCGCGCGATCCGCGGCCTGGTGGACTCCGGCCACCGGACGTTCATCGAGGTCTCCCCGCACCCGGTCCTCACCGGCGCCATCACCGACACCATCGAGGACACCGGCACCGCGACCTCCCTCGTCCTGGGCACACTGCGCCGCGACGAAGGCGGCCCGGCGCGGCTGCTCACCTCGCTGGCCGAGGCCCACGTCCGAGGCGTCGGGATCGACTGGACCTCGGTCCTGGAACCCGGCACGCGCGTCGACCTGCCCACGTACGCGTTCCAGCATCAGCGCTACTGGCCGCGCGTCCCCGACTCCCTCGCCGCCCTCACCGACGGCACCTCGGCCGGAGCGGCGGAGGACGGCTTCTGGGCCGCGGTGGACCGGGGCGACGTCGCCGAACTCGCCACCACCCTCGGCATCGCCGACGACCG
>JABFXP010000487.1 GCA_013361685.1 Catenulispora sp. | reverse complement strand
GACGGCTTCGCCCGCAGCGTGCTGTCCGGCTCGGCCGGACCGGAGGACCCGCGCCGGGCGCGGGCGGTGCTGGGCTGGCTGCTGGACCGGGCCGCCCTGGACGGGCACACCGCGCAGCCGGCCGACGTGCTCTGCTCCGCGCTGGGCACGCTGGGCTTCACCGACCCGGCCGGCGCCCTGCAGGCGGCGCTGGAGGAGGGCGACATGCTCGCCTTCTCCAACGCGGTCGAGGACGAGGACGGCGAAGGCGCCGAGGAGGCGCCGAACCCCTCGGGCGCGTCCGCGCTGATGATCAGCCGCGAGAAGTACGCCTTCGCCGAGGAGGGCGTGGGCGAGGCGGTGCAGCGGCTGCTGGCCACGCCCGAGCCGCTGGGCGAGGGCTGGGACCAGCTGGACACCTCCGGCGACCGGATCCACGGCGAGCTGCGCGACGCCGTCGGCGCGCACGGCCTGACGCTGGTGGCCACCGCCCCGGGGATCGCGAAGACCGCGCAGATCGCCGGGTTCGCCGAGGCCGCCGCGGCGGCCGGGGTGCCGGTGGCGATAATCGGCGGGAACGCCGCCAGCGTGCGGACGCTGAACCGCGAACTCGGCGGGACCGAGCTGACGGTGCTGACGGTGCGGGAGTACCTGGCGTCGCTGGGACGGGGCGAGGCCGACGAGGCGGGCGCGCCCGGTGCGGGCGCGGGGGTGCCGGGCCAGCGGGACGAGGATGCCGGTGCGGCCGGTGCGGCCGGTGCTGCCGACGAGGCAGGCGCGGCGGCAGAAAGTGCGTCAGCAGGCGCCGACAGCTCGGCTCCTGCCGATCCTGCCGATCCTGCCGATGCTGCCGACGAGGCGAGCGGCCCTGACAATGCGGCGGCCGAAGGCGCCGTGGCCGCCGACGAGGCTGTCGCGGGCAACGCCGAAGCCGGAGACGGCGAAGCCTCTGAACCCGCCGAACCCGCCGGCCCGGAGTTCGCCGAACCCCAGCCCGGCCTGGTCGTGGTCTGTGCCGCCCACCAAGTCGACGCCGAGTCCCTGGCCGCCCTGCTGGACGCCGTCCCGGAGGGGATGCGCGTGCTGCTGGCCGGCGACCCCGCCGAGCCCGGCCCGGCCGGCCCCGGCCAGCCGTTCCGCGATCTGGTCGAGACCCGCTCGGAGTCGCTGCTCGCCTACACCTCCGACGGCCGCGTGCCCCGGGTCCGGGCCGCCGACTCCGAGCCGCACCCGCTCACCGATCTGCGCTTCGCGCTCCGGGAGGGCGAGCTGCCGCCGCCGGAGCAGGACCCGGAGAAGCGTCTGGTGATCGTCCCGGTCCGGGACGCGGCCGAGGCGGTGGCGCGCGCCGTGCAGCTGGCCGCCGACTCCATCCCGCGCACGTTCGGCCTGGCCCCGGACGACATCCAGGTGGTGACGATCCGCGCGGGCGGCGACGCCGGCGCCGACACCCTGACCCGGGCGCTGCGCGAGCGGCTGGGCACCGAGCAGGTGCGGGCCCTGACGGCGCGCGAGGCGCTGGGCGGGACGTGGCCGGCCGCGGTGGTGGTGCTGGACGGCCCGTCGTCCGGCAGCCTGACGCGGGCGCTGGTGTACGGGCTCTGCGGGCTGGCCGAGCGGCACTTGTCGATCGTGCACGGCGCGGGCTCGGCGCTGCCGCAGGCGGTGGCCAACGTGCCGGACCGGCCGCGCCACACGCGGCTGCCGGCGGTGCTGCGGGAGCTGTAGAACTCGTAGCCGCTCAAGGCGTCCTGTGGGGCGTCTGCACGCGTCCGGTAGGCGCGCTCCGGGCAAACGTAGACCGCGCCGGTCCCGATCGGGGCCGGCGCGGTCCGTGTGGTCGCGCTGTTCTGTCGCCGGCTACTGCCTCAGCCGGTGATCGCGGTCAGTGCCGGCAGGTAGGCGCCGGAGTGGCCGTCCGCGGTCGGGTGGTAGGACTCGGTGACGTCGCTGATGTTCACCGAGTGCAGCCACTCGTTGAAGAAGTCGCACAGCTCGTGTCCCTGGAAGCGGCCCTTGACGTCGGCGAAGGAGAAGCCGGCGTTGCCCGCCGCGGTCTGGATGATGGAGTCCAGCAGGTCCGCGGCGTTGTTCAGGGCGCTGCGGTCGGTCCCGGACAGGCCGGGGCAGTACCAGGAGTGGGACAGGTCGTAGAACTCGGGGTAGTCGAGCACGACGACGCGGGCGTTCGGCGCCGCCGACCGGATGGCGCCGTAGGTGGTCGCCAGCCGGCCCGGCAGGATGGACTTGGCCTGCGCGGTGGCGGTGTTGATCGCGCTCAGGCAGGAGCTGTCCGAGCCCAGCACACAGGTCTGCATGACGTTGGAGAAGCCGACGTCGTTGCCGCCGATGGTGATCGACACCAGGGTGGTGGCGGAGCTGAGCGCCGAGATCTGGTTGTTCAGCACGTCCTGGGTGGTGGCGCCGGAGCAGGCCACCGACACGTAGCTCGCCGGGCTGTGGGAGTTGGCCCACAGCTGGGAGTACGCGTTGGTGCTGCGCAGGCAGTTGCCGGAAGCGCTGATGTAGGAGCCGGCGCCGACTCCCGAGGAGTAGGAGTCGCCGAGCGCCACGTAGTTGGCGCCGCCGGCCGCCGAGGCACTGGTCGCCAACAGCGTGGTGAAGGCGGTCAGCACCGCGGCCAGGACGACGAGCACGCGCTTGAGCGCTGAGCGCGGCCGCGTCGCCTTGTGGGGACGAGGAAGCACAGGGACCTCCGCAGGGGGTGGGGTTGGGGGGTGCGCTGCGGATTAGATTGGCACCGCCTCAGGACCCTGTGAAGACGAAGTTACCAACGAGTTTTAACGCACTGGTAACAAGTTGGCGTCGGTGACCGATGCCAGGCCCGTCGTCCCGGGTCCGGGCGCCGGACGGTCGGCTTCGTCGAGGGCTCCGTTCCATGCCGCGAATGATCGCATACTGATGATCGCGATCCCGGCGAGCGAGAGTGACGCGGCATTTCGCAACCCACCGAACCGACCGCCGGCATAGCTGACGCAGATACGGTCACGCCCTGTCCGCCGCCGCCCCTAGACTTCCGCCATGACCGGTGGGGAAGCGGGCGCCTACGTCATCGACGGGCGATTCGAGCTGATCGAGCGGCTCGGCGGTGGGGGCATGGGCCTGGTGTGGCGGGCACGGGACCTGATGCTGCAACGGGAGGTGGCTCTCAAAGAGGTGCGGTCGCCGGACCCGGCGGTGTACGGCAGCGATCCGTCCGAGGCGAACGTGGTGCGCGAGCGGGTGCTGCGCGAGGCGCAGGCGCTGGCGCGGCTGCACCATCCCAACGTGGTGACGATCTACCACATCGTCGACGCGCCGGAGCTGGCGCACCCGTGGCTGGTGATGGAGCTGGTGCCCGGCGGGTCGCTGGAGGGCCGGCTCAAGCGCGGGACGCTGACCGTTCCGGAGGCGGCGCTGATCGGCCGCGGCGTGCTGGCCGCGCTGCGGGCCGCGCACGCCGCCGGCATCCAGCACCGGGACGTGAAGCCGGGCAACGTGCTGCTGCGCGCCGACGGCACCCCGGTGCTCACCGACTTCGGCATCGCGGCCCTGGAGGCCACGCCCGGACTGACCGCCACCGGCATGCTGATCGGGTCGCCGGAGTACATGGCGCCGGAGCGCATCCACGGCCGGGAGGGCGATCCGGCCTCCGACCTGTGGTCGCTCGGGATCATGCTCTACCTCGGCCTGGAGGGCCACAATCCGCTGCGCCGCGACACCACGATCGCGACGATAGCCGCGGTCGCCGAGGCCAACGTGCCGCCGCCGGTGCGCAGCGGCGCGCTGGGCCCGGCGCTGAGCGCGCTGCTGGTGAAGGATCCGGCGCGGCGGCCGACGGCGGAGCAGCTGGACTGGATGCTGGCCGAGGCGGCGGCCAACCGGTCCGCGCCGCCGCCGTACCCGGTGACGCCGCCGGC
>JABFXP010000257.1 GCA_013361685.1 Catenulispora sp. | reverse complement strand
GGCTGGCCGAGCCGGCGCGCGACGGCGCCGGCCGCCCGGGCCAGCACGGCGATCGCCGCCAGCGCGGCGAACAGGGACACCAGCAGTTCGCTTTTCACATCTCCTCCTCGGGCCACGACGTGAACCGTCGCCGGCCGTAGAGCAGCGGCATGTCCTCGAACAGGGTGATGGCCTCGACCGCGCCGAACACCACCGCGTGGCTGCCCACGACGGTGATGTCGCCGAGTTCGCACTCGGCGACCGCGAGCGTGTCCTGGACCAGCCAGGGCAGCCCGCCGTGCGCGGTCGGCCGCCAGCCGACCGCGGCGAACCGGTCGGTGCCGGGGGTGGCGAACAGCTTGGCGGTGGCGGCGGCGCGCTCGTGCAGCAGGTTCACCGCGAAGGCGCCGCGGCGGGCCACCGTGGCCAGGGTCCGGCTGCCGACCGCCAGGCACACCAGCAGGGTCGGCGGCTCCAGGGTGACGCTCGCCAGCGAGGAGCAGGTCAGGCCGTACGGCCGGCCCTCGCCGTCGGCGCAGGTCACCACGGCGACGCCGGTGGGGAAGTTGCTCATCATGGTCCGGTGGTCTTCGACGAAGGCGCCGGACACGGTGGCCGGCACCGCCTCAGCCCGCGGTGTCCGGGAGTTCGCCGAGGTCGGCGCCGCCGAGCTCGGCGAACGCCGGGACCGGGTCGTCCTCGCCGCCGTGCTCGTGCAGGCTCACCAGGTAGTCGCGGCAGGAGGGCAGGGAGGCGACCAGGTTCGTGGCGTCGGTGTGGAGCTTGGCGAGCACCAGCCGGGCATACGTCGGCTCGATGTGCGCCAGGGCCGGCCGGGCGCGCTCGGGACCGGCGCCCAGGCCCAACAGCATCGTGTTCCAGGAGTAGGTCTCGAAGCCGTGGTACTGCGGGTAGATCGTGGCCTCGTCCAGCAGCTGGGTCTCGGCGGTCTTCAGCCGCCGGGCCAGGCCCTCGGGGATGGCGCGGGTCTTGGTGGCCTTCCAGTACGGCGTGTCCTCACGGCTGGCGGCCCGGTAGTGCAGGACGAGGAACTCCTTGACGCCCTCCAGGACGTGTTCCACCCGCTCGTTGTAGGTGTCGCGCAGGGCCGGCTCCCAGCGCTCGTCCGGGAAGTAGCGGACCAGCTGCTCGATGGCGTGCTGGATGAAGAAGATGCCGGTGGACTCCAGCGGCTCGACGAAGGCGCTGGACAGCCCGACCGCCACGCAGTTGTTCACCCAGGAGCGCTCGTTGCGGCCGATGCGCATCCGGATGTGGTTCGCCTCCAGCCCCTCGGCGGCCGGGCCGACGAACCGGCGCAGGGTCTGCTCGGCCTCCTCGGGGTCGCAGAACTCGTCGGAGTACACGTAGCCGGTGCCGATCCGGTTGTAGAGCGGGATGGTCCAGATCCAGCCGGCGTCCATGGCCGTGGCCGTCGTGTAGGGCTTGATGCCCTCGGTCGCGGTGTCCCGGGGCACGCGCAGCGCGACGGCGCGGTTGTTGGGCAGCACGTCCTGGAAGGACACGAACGGCTCCCGCAGCGCGCCGTTGATCAGCAGGCCGCGGAACCCGGTGCAGTCCAGATACAGGTCGGCCGTCAGGTCGCCGCAGGCCGCGGTCGACACCGCCGAGATCCAGCCGCGCTCGTCCAGCCGGACGTCCACGACGTCGTCCACGACGTGCCGCACGTCGCGCCGGATGCCGTAGTCGCGCAGGTAGCGGGCCAGCAGCGCGGCGTCGAAGTGGTAGGCGTACGGGAACTGGTCGCGCTGCTCGGCCAGCGTGGAGCGGCCCAGCGAGCCGTCCAGGCCGCCGGCGAACAGGTCCCCGCCGAAGCGGCGCGGCGACCGGCCGGCCTCGCACAGGTACGGGGTCAGGAAGCACGAGCGGTCGAAGGTCTCGTTCCGGTCGCCCAGCCGCAGCCACCATTCGGCGGTGGTGAAGCCGTCCGCGATCCGCATCCGCTCGAACGGGTGGTAGAAGTGCCGGCCGTCGGCGCGCCAGTTCTCGAACCTGATGCCGAGTTTGTACGAGGCCGACGTCTGGGGCATCCAGTCGCGCTCGTCCAGGCCGAGGTAGTCGAAGAAGTGGCGGACCGTGCTGAACGTGGCCTCGCCGACCCCGATCGTGTCGACCCGGTCGGATTCGACCAGGGTGACGTCGATGCGGTCGCCGAACGCCGCTTTCAGATACGAAGCGCTCATCCAGCCGGCGGTGCCGCCGCCGACGATCAGGACCGATCGCACCATGTCGAACCTCCAGACACTAGGGCGGCCCGACGGTCGGGCCGCCCTAGCCCATGCTGGAGGCGGAGGTTATAACGAACCCATCATCGGTTTGTCGGGCCACAGCGTGGTCTTCGGCGCCGCCGTCCCCTCGGTCTGGGACTTGGCGATGAGGTAACCCAGCTGCGTCCGGTTCTTGGCGCCGAACTCCTCGCGGATGGCGGCGACATGGCCCTGGGTGGTGCGCAGCGAGATGCCCAGCCGCCGGGCGATCTGCTTGTCCGGCAGCCCGTCGACGAGCATGTGGATCAGGGTCTCGCGCATGCTGGGGCCGATGTCCTGGCTGGTGCGGGTGGCGTTGGCCGGCTCGAAGGGGAACTGCGCGGCCCGGACCCAGTTGCGCTCGTAGACGTCGGCCAGGAAGTTCACCATCGTGGAGTTGGTGATCATCGCCGCGCTGCTGCGGTCGTCGTTGCTGGGGATGAACGCCACCGCCCGGTCCACGACGATCAGCCGGTCGAAGAACTCGTCCAGGGTGCGGACCGTCGCACCACCCTGCGACACCAGCCGGACGTAGTTCTTGGTGGGCTCGTCGTAGCGCGCGGTGTGCTGGTACAGCATGCGCATTCCGACGCCGCGCTCCAGGATCTTCAGCGACTTGCCGACCGTCTCCTCCAGGGTCGTGGCCGGCCGGCCGCCGCCGGGCTGCGCGGTGAGCACCTCGATCTGGGCGGCGGAGCAGCAGCGGTCGATCGCGTGCACGATGGTGTCGTTGCCGTGCAGGTAGGTCAGTCCGGTCTCGGTCTCGGCCGGGTGCCGGACGACCGAGGCCTTGACGGCCTCCCGGATCCGGGCGAACAGCCGCAGGTTGAACGTGTAGCGCTCGGTGACCTCCGACAGCTCCCTGACCAGCGCCCATGCGGACTCGTGCTGGATCGTCTCCGGATCGGCCGGCACCAGCCCCTCGCGAGCCGTGCGGAACAGGCCCATGGCCACCAGCCGGTCGATGACGGGGCCGTCGGCCGAGCTGGGCTCACCCCCCTTCTCAGCCGCCGCGGCATAAGCCTCGGCGAGGTCGTCCAGTGTTACGTCTTGGTCACCCCGTGTCATTTTCTTTGCCGTTCTTGTGCCATCGGTCCCCCGCAAACACGCGATACGGATTTACGAGCGATCGTACTCGTTGAAGCCGGTTCGCGGGTGGATCAGGATTCAGATATCAGCAGGAACAACCGGGGAAATGGGGCACCAAATGATCATCCGTCGGACTATCCTCATTTTTGCAATACTTCTCGCGACCCGCGTCGCCGGCGGGGCGGCGACCGTACAGGCGGCCGACACGCCGACCGGCGGCACCGGTACGGGCGTGGTCGTCACCGACCCGGTCCCGGCCGACCCGTCGGGCCCCGGCGACCAGGGCTGGAACTAAGGGTTCGATGATGGACACCCCGGCCGGCGCCGCCGCCGACGCTGATCCGCCACCCGCGCCGCGGGTCCGGATCCGGATCCTGGGACCCGTCCGGGTCCACGCCGGCGGCGCCGAGGACGACCTCGGGGGCGCCGAACCGCGCACGATGCTGGCCGCCCTGGTCCTGGCCGGCGGCGAACCGCTCGGCGACGACCGGCTCGGCCGGCTGCTGTGGGGGGCGTCCGCACCGCGGGACGCCCAGGCCCGGATCCACGTCCTGGCCGCCACCGT
>JABFXP010000547.1 GCA_013361685.1 Catenulispora sp. | reverse complement strand
TTCCGATCTCAGGTCGCCGCCGAGCATCGCCGCCCGCCGCACCTCGGCGGCGGGCACCTGCGCCGCCTTGGCGACCGCGTCGGCCATCACGCCGTCCAGCGCGCCCTGGCGCAGTTCGCCGGTGAGCAGCCCGCGCAGGAACGCCTGCTCCCCGGCGGTGGCGCGGGCGAACAGACCGGCCAGCAGGGCGCGGCGGCGGGCCTGCGACCCCGTGCCGACCGTGGTGCCGACCTCGGCCAGGATCCGGTCGACCTCGGCCAGCTCCAGCCCGGACAGTGGATCGGCGGCCGGCGCGGGCAGCTCCCGCAGCGTGGCCCAGCCGACGCCGATCTGCCGTTGCGGCAGCTCGCCGGACAGGTAGTGGACCGCGATCGGCACTTCGTCCGGCCCGGCCGCGCGCAGCAGGTCGGCCAGGAGGGCTATCTTCGCGGTGCGGGCCGAGGCCTCGGTGACCGCGGTGGACGTGTCCGCCAGATCCGACAAGCGCATGAGGGTAATCGTCCGCTACGGCACTGACAGCGGCTACTCCGCTCACCCACATGGTGGATGAGCGCAGGCGGTTTCGGCGTGAGACGGTCGGGGTGCGTGGCGTGCGGGGCTGGGGACGCCATCGGCGGACGCGGGCTAATCCAGCTCCCTGATGAGCACCCGGTGCCGGGTCGCCAGGAGGATCTTCGTCCGGGTGATCATCGGTGCGAGCCGGCATTCGATCACGGGCTCGTCCGCCGCCGGGAAGTCCGCGATGACGGCGTTCCGGGTGGCTTCCCACATCGCGATCCCGTGCTCGGTGACACAGAACACGTGGATACCCGTGCCCGTGTCGTCGATGAGCACGCCGTCGAGCCGCCCCTGCACCGGGATGCGCCGCGTCACCTCCTCGCCGGTCACGCGGTGCACGCTGACGCCGTCCGGCCCGCCGAGCGCGACCAGGTCGCCGGAGGTGGAGACGGCGGCGTGCGTCACGCCTTCGGGGCGGCCGAACGCGTGCAGGACGAACGGGCTGTCGATGCGCCATGCGACCGCGGCGCCGGCCCCGGAGGCCGTGGTGCCCAGGCCGATGAGGATGTTCGGCCGCGCCGCGTACAGGCGATGCGGTCGCAGGCGGCCGTCCAGCATCCGCCAGCCGGAGTGCCGGTCGCGGATCATCGGCGGTCGGTTCGAACTGGCCAGCGCGATCCCGGGATGGCCGAGGCCGTGCAGATCGACCGCTTCCTCGAAACGGACGTTCTTCACGGCCGGGATGGGCACCGGGTAGCTGTAGATCGGCTGGGGATACGACAAGTCGGCGCTGATCATCGCCTGCGCCTGCCCTTTCGCCCGGGGCCCGGCGAACTGCCCGGGGACGATGAACGACAGGCCGGCGACGATCCCCGGTCCGGGGGAGGCCATGAACTCCCACGGGGTGGTGAGGATCGGCAACTGCTGGTGTCGGCGCGCGGCGTGGATGTCGTACAGGAACACCTCCGACCAGTACGGCGGGACGACGAGTTCCTTGGGACCCCTCGGCGAAGACAACCCGCCTTGCAGGCAAACCGCCACCATCGCCCGGCGCTGCGCCACCACGGGGATCAACCGGGCCCGGTCGATGTGCTGGTTCTCGGTGCACGCGTACAGCGAGATCTGATCGGCTTCTGCGTCCACGCCGCAGACAATAGACCTTGATGAGGGCGGCCAGTACGGACGCGGACAAGTTCCCTGCGGCCCGCGGCAGTAGTTTCCAGCCCTCGCCTCGTGTACTAGGGCGAGGAGGGGCATGGACATCGAAGACGAGACCCGGTTCCGCGAGTTCGTCGGAGCCAGATCCAAGGCGCTGTTGCAGACCGCGTATCTGCTGACCGGCGACTGGGAACACAGCCGCGACCTGGTGCAGGGTGCGCTGGCGTCGCTGGCGCGGCGATGGGGTCAGCTCACTGATCCGCAACGCGCCGAGGCCTACGCCCGCAAAGCGGTCTACCACGCGCACATCGACAAGACACGGCGCCTGGCGTGGCGGCGGGAGCGAACGACGGCGGCGGTGCCGGAGACGCCGTCCCCGGACGCCGACCCCGCCGACACCGTGGCGAACCGCGAGGAGGTCATGGCGGCGCTGCGCAGGCTGCCGCCGGGTCAGCGCGCGGTCGTGGTGCTGCGCTATTTCGAGGACCGCAGCGACGCCGAGATCGCCGAGGTGCTCGGGATCGCGCCCGGGACGGTGCGCAGCCAGCATCACAAGGCTCTGAAAGCACTGCGCGTGACGGTTTCACCGAATTCGACGAGAGAGGCGGAGGTGGCATGATCACTGAAGATGAGCTTCGCAGCGTACTGCGGAACGCTGCCGACGACCCGGCGGCGGATGCGTACACACTCGGCTTGTCCGATCGCGCGCTGGCGGACGCACGAGGGCGCGGGCAGCGGCGGTGGGTGCGGTACGCGCCGGGGGTGGCGGTCGGGACGGCGTTCGTGGTGGCGGGGACGTTCGGGGTGCTGGCGCTGGGCGGGGGGAGCGGCGGGAGCGGCGGTGAGCGGGTGACGTCGTCGAACGCGCCGCAGACACTGGCGAACCCGGAATCGAAGTCGGCGTTGCTGGACTTCGAGGTGGAGTGCGTCGGCGGCAAGAGCGCACCGAAAATGGCGATGGATTGGGTATGGGACCCCGGTTCGCAGCAGTACCGCGCGGTGGACAGCAACGTGTACACGGCGTTCACGCCGTCGCCGGACGGTAAGCGCGCGCTGGTGGTGCAGACGGCCTACCCGAACCTGCGATGGGGTGTGGCGGATTGGGACGACGCCGTCGCGGGGCGAATGACCTACCAGGAGATCCCAGACGGCTTGCAGGGGATGCGCTGGAGCGCGGACGGCAAGGAAGTGGCCGCCGCGCTGATGTGGGCCGATTCGCCGGGCAGGGACGGAAAGCCCGACATGAAGAGCAAGACGCTCGAGTTCTTCAACCCGGCGACCGGCGGCAAGTGGACGGTTCCCGTTCCGCAGGCCGTCATCGACCGGGTCACGAGCGGCCAGTGGACCCTCCAGGACTGGGAAGGCGATCACGACTCGGTGCTCTTCCCCATGGTGAGCGCTTCCGGTGACCGCATGGAATGGCTGGACGCCGGCGGGAAGGTCACGCGGACGCTGACGGTGCAGAACGGACTGGCCGCCACCACCAGGAGCATGAACCCGATGCTGAAGGCCGAGGTCTCCTCGGACGGCCGGTATCTGGCCGAGGCGAACGACACCACCGTCGCGACCTTCGACCTGCAGGCCGGCGGTCGCCGGATCGCCACGTCGCAGCCCGATCTGGATCCGACGCGCTCCTATTACCTGGCGTGGACCGGGGACAACGAGATCACGATCGCCATCGACGAGGTGGACAAGGATGCCGGCAAGCCCGGATGGAAGATGTCGAACACCGGCCACAGCCCGCTCTACCGCGTCTACGGCCCCGATCTGAAGGTGATCGAAGAGTCCAAGTTCGTCCTCCCGGCGGACCCGAAGGGCTACTGCGCCTCCTGGCCGATCACCTGGGCGCCGAAATCCCAGTTCCCGGGGGCGTTCGTTCCGTGACACGCTGGGCGGATGCCTTCTGACACCGCCTATCACGGCGCGCTCGGAGACCATTTCGCGCAGTGGAGTTCGGCGCATCCGACCAACGCCTACATCGACCGGCCGGCGATGCTCGCCCTCATCGGTGACGTCGCCGGCCTCGACGTGCTCGATGTGGGGTGCGGGTCTGGCTTCTACAGCGCGGCGATGGTCGAGCGGGGGGCGCGGGTGACGGGGATCGACGGGAGCGAGACGTTGCTGCGGTACGCCGAGAAGGCCTGCGGGGGGCGGGCCACGTTCGTGCGGCACGATCTGGAGCAGCCGCTGCCGTTCGCGGACGCCGCGTTCGATCTCGCGGTGATGGCGCTGGTCTACGGGCACGTGTATGACCGGGAGCAGTTGCTGCGCGAGTTGCGGCGGGTGTTGCGGCCGGGGGCGCGGTTGCTGGTGTCGACGACGCATCCGGTGGGGGAGCAGCGGTGGTTGGGCGGGTCGTATTACGAGGGTGGCCGGGTGGACGCGCCGGTGGGTGAGTACACGATCAACTTCGAGCGGATGACCGTCGAGCGGTTCGTCAACGAGCTGCTGGACGGCGGGTTCGTGTTGGAGCGGCTGTTGGAGCCGCGGCCGGTGGAGGCGCTGCGGGACGTTGTGGACGCGGAGAAGTACGAACGGATCATGAATTCGACGCACGTGCTGACGGTCGCCATGCGGCGGCCTGCCGACTGACCGTTTTCAGCTCCAGGTGGTATCCGGCCGCGAGCCCGAACGCCGCCGCTGTTTCGTGGCCGATGGTCGCGAAGTTCGGCACGAGCCCGAACCAGTCCGCGCTGGCGAAGGGATATGCGAACACTGCCAGCGCCCAGAGCCACCGCGCCACGGCCGGACCCGGCACCAACGGGGTCGCCGCTGCCGCTACCGCCAGCACTCCGTAGCTGATTCCGTAGTCGTAGCCGTCCCACCACTGCGCCGGGTAGCGGCCGGAGTGGATCGCTGCGGCGGCGACGGAGGTGGCCACGGCTGTGGCGACGGCGTTGGCGAGCAGGAACACCGCCACGGTGCGGAGGGCGCCGAAACGGCGCTCCAAGGCGGCCATGCAGATGCCGACGCCGCCTCCGATGATCAGAAGGTGGGAGACCAGGCCGCTGTCGGTCGCGGCGAACAGTGGGCTGGCCAAGAGCACGAGGATGGGACGGTGCGCCATGTTGTGCGGGTTGGTGCTGATGGCGATTTTGAGCTGGTCGGCGGTGTGGCCGGGGAGCAGGCGACCGAGTACGAGCAGGCCGATGCATACCGCGACGAGGTAGACGAACGTCAGGGGATTGCGGCGCGGGTAGTCCCGGAGAGCGCGCGCGAGGGCCGCCGCCGGCCGCCGTGCGGTCCAGCCGCGGGTGCTGGAGTTGGTCGCCATGTGCTGAGCTTCGCAGATGGGGCGCGGGATTTAGCGCAGCGGCTGTGTGGTGAGGGGCTGTTCCGTCAATGGCCCCAAGCGGACCAAGCGCACGGTGAATGCCGAGCTGCGGCACGCAGCCGATGCACGCCGCAGCTCGGTCTCGTTTTTAAGCCCTGCTTCCCGCCTAAGCCCCGGCTCCCGGCCCGAGCTGCTTCTTCGCCGCCGTGTCCGCGATCTCGTTGCGCAGACGCGCCATCTCGTTCTCCACGCCGGAGCCGGCCGACAGCGCCTCGAGTTCGCGGGTGATGTCGTCCTTGCCGGTGCCGGTGGGGTCGTCCAGGATCCCGGAGGCGGTCAGCTCGTCCAGGGCGGCGCCCCGGGCCTGGAGCTGGGCCGTCTTGTCCTCGGCGCGTTCGATCGCCAGGTTCACGTCCGCCATCTCCTCGGAGATGCCGCTGAAGGCCTCGCCGATCTGGGTCGTGGCCTGGGCGGCGGCGTAGGTGGCCTTGATGGTCTCCTTCTTCGTGCGGAAGGCGTCCACCCGCTGCTGGAGGTTCTGGGAGGCGCGGAGCAGGCGCTCCTCGTCGGCCTGGAGGGCCTGGTACTGCGTGGACATGTCGTCGATCTGCTGCTGGATCGGGGCGCGGCGGACCAGCGCCTCGCGGGCCAGGTCCTCGCGGCCGATCTCGAGGGCGCGGCGGGCCTGGACGGAGCGCTTGTCCGCGTCGGCCTGGAGCTTGCCCATCTGGATCTCCAGGCGCTTGCGGCTGGTGGCCACGTCCGCCACACCGCGCCGGACCTGCTGCAGGAGTTGCAGCTGTTTCTCGTAGGACAGGTCGAGCATCTCGACCGGGTTCTCACGGCGTTCCATGGCCGCGTTGGCCTTCGCCTCGACGACCAGCTTCATCCGTTTCATGACGCCGCTCATGGACGCTCCCTGCCCCCTTCGGTGCTCCCGTATTACGGGATCAACGCTTCCGCTTGAAACGTGGTTCCCACAATAGGCGTCGGTGATACCGCTTCTTGCGTCTGGCCTGAGCCGATGCCGCGCTGGGCCAGGAACGCCCCGGCCAGCACGACGGCGCCGCCGGCGATCTGGGTCGCGGTCAGGCGCTCGCCGAGGACGATCCAGGCCAGCGTGGTCGCCGCCGCCGGCTCGACGTAGGCCAGGCCGGCTGCCACGGTGGCCGACAGGCGCTGGATGGCCGCGGCACCGGTCAGGTACGCCAGCACCGTGCTGGCCAGCACCATGAAGGCGGCCAGCGTCCAGCCCGGCGCGTGGTGCGGGCCCATCGGCACCGCGGCGCCGAGCACGCCCCACGGCGCCGACCACGGCGCGGCCAGCGGGAGCAGCAGGACCACGCCGACCGCCATGCCGCCGACGGTCAGGGTTAGCGGGTCGACGCTGCCGGCCAGGCGGTCGATCAGCAGGAAGTAGGTGGCATTGCCGGCCGCCGCACCGAGCCCGGCGGCCAGGCCGGCCGCGTCCAGCCGCAGCCCGGACCAGATCTGCACCACGATCGCCAGCCCCACCATCGCGACCGCGACGCCGATGACCGACACCGCGGGCACATGCGTGTGCCGTACCAGCTTCTCCCATGCGACGACCAGCACCGGACCGGTGAACTCCAGCAGGATGGCGATCCCCACCGGCAGCCGCGACGCCGCGACGAAGTACAGCACCTGGCACGCCGCCACCGCGACCAGCCCGTAGACCGCGATCGCCCCGCGGTTGCGCGCGATCGTCGCCAGCTGGCCCGGCCGCCGCAGCACCAGGCACATCGCCACCAGCACCGCGAACGTGCCGATCAGCCGCAGCCACACCGCTTGCAGCGGACTGAAGCCGGCCTCGATCAAGGCCTTGGCGAACGGTCCGCCGGCGCCGAAGGCCACCGAGGAGGTGACGCCGAACAGGACGCCAGCGGTGGAGCGGTTGAGGGTGCTGGTCACGTCGCCGATGGTAATGAGCGAAGTGCGGGTTTGTCCTTAGACGTTGAGGAGGTGACGCCGAGTCGTGATCAAGGGGTGTCGGTAGCGGCTGGATCGGCTGAGTCGGCTGTACTGGCTGTGAGGGCTTAGTCGGCTGAGTCGGCTGTGCCAGTTGTACTGGCCCGCGCCACTGCCCGCACCGCCTCCGCGAACGCCTCCGGCGCCTCTTGCGGCACGTTGTGGCCGATGCCCGGCAGGTGCCGCACCTCGAGCCACCCCGTGAACGACTCCCGGTCGCCGGATTCCGCGAACGTCGGCCCGCCGACTCCGTCTGCTCCAGAATCCAGCACCACGGTCGGCACGCCGATCGGGGGCGCCGCGGCCAACCGGTCCTCGATCCCCTGGTACCGCGGGTCTCCCTCGGCCAAGCCGTACCGGTGCCGATAGGAGTGCACCACCACGTCCACGAACGCCGGGTTGTGCAGGCTCATCGCGCTCGCCTTGAACGCCTCCGAGGCTCCTGTCCACTCCGGAGACCACGTGCGCCACAGCAGCTCGCACAACTCCTCGCGGTTCTGCTCCAGCCCGCGCCGTCCCCGCTCGCTGTGGAAGTAGTACTGATACCAGTACGTCGCCTCCCACTCCGGCTTCGTCGGCTCCACCGCGGCGCGCGCGATGTCCTGGATGTTGTAGCCGCCCACCGACACCAGCCCCCGCACCCGCTCCGGCCACAGCGCCGCCACGATGCACGCCGCGCGGCCGCCCCAGTCGTAGCCGGCGACGACCGGCCGGTCCAGGCCGAGGACGTCGATGAAGTCCAGCAGGTCCTGACCCAGCGCGCCCTGCTGGCCGGAGCGCGGGTCCGATCCGGACGCGAAGTGGGTCGCGCCGAAGCCTCGGAGGAAGGGCACGTAGACGTCGAAACCGCCGGTGGCGGCCAGCGCGGCGGCGACTTCGTCGTATGCGCGGATGTCGTAGGGGAAGCCGTGTAGGAGTACTACGGGGATCCCCCGAGGATCCCCGTAGCGCTCATACGTGACAGCGAGTACGGGCGTCGCGGTGTGGTTCGTGCGGTCCGTGCGCGGTTCGTAACTCGGTTCGGTGCTCATGGCTAGAGCTTGGCACGGTCGGCCATGTAGCTGTCTGCGTAGGCCTGGAAGAACGCCGCCTCCGCCACCACCGAGTTGCGCAGCTCGGAAAGCAGGACGCGTTCGTTCGGGCCGTGCAGGCGACATGCTGCGTCCTCGGCGCCGAACAAGAGGATCTCGGCGTTCGGAACCGCTTTGGCCAGTCCGTTCACCAGCGGGATCGCGCCGCCGCTGGCGGCCTGGACCGGGTCTGAACCCCACGCCGCTTTCAGTGCTTTTGACGCCGCCTGGTACGCCGGGCCGCCGGTGGCGGCAGCGAACCCGGGGCCGGCGTCCTGCGGGGTCACCTTCAGCGTGACGCCGAACGGCTTCAAGCCTTCCAGATGGTTGATCAGGGCCCGCTGCGCTTCCTTCGGGTCTTGTTGCGGATGGATGCGCAGGTTGATCAGAGCCCTGGCGTAGGGCACGACAGCCAGGGCCGCGGTGTCGACTGCCGGGGCGTCCAGGCCTACGACCGTGATCGCCGGTCCGCTCCAGAGTCGTTCCCCGAGGCCGCCGGTGCCGAGGAGCGGCACGTCGGGTTCGACGGTGGCCAGGGTGCGGAACTCGTCGTCGGTGTAGGCGGTGCCGGCCCACGGCTCGCGGCGGAGGCCTGGGACGGCGACGTCGCCTTTGTCGTCGTGCAGGGTCGCCAGTGCGGCGATCAGGGTTAGGAGTGCGTCTGGCGCCGCGCCTCCGTAGAGGCCGCTGTGGCGGGCTTCCCTCAGGGTCCTTACTTCGACTTCGACTTCGGTGTCGCCGCGCAGCGCGGTGGTCAGGGTCGGGGTGCCGGGGCGGATGTTGCCCATGTCTGCGATGACCATCGCGTCGCAGGCGAAGGCTTCGGGGTTCTGCGGCGGGTAGTCGTCGAGGATGCTGCCGTACTCCTCCTGCCCTTCGAGGACGAGCCGGATGCCCACCGGCGGGCGGCCGCCGAACGCCCGTAGGGCGCCGAGGTGCACGGCCAGGTTGGACTTGTCGTCGGCGATGCCGCGGCCTCGGACGGCCAGGCCGTGTTCCGGGTCGGTGTACTCCGTCGGGGTGAAGGGAGGTGAGACCCAGGCTTTCTCGTCGCCGGGTGGCTGGACGTCGTAGTGTCCGTACAGCAGCACGGTCGGGGCGTCGGGTGAGGGCGGCGGGATGTGGCCGGTGATGATCGGGGACGTGTCTGGCAGGTTCAGGTCATGCAGGTCTTGTACGCCGGTGTCGCGCAGGAGTTCGACCAGGAGGTCGTGGCACTCGGCGATTTTCTCTTCCGGGTAGCCCGGGAAGGCGATTGAGGGGATCGCGGCCAAGCGCTTCAGGTCCTCGGTGATCTGCGGCATCAGTTTGTCGACTGTGGCGGTGAGCTGCGCGGCGTCCATGCGGTCAGTAACTCATACCCGTGCTCGGTGCGCTGCTTGGGCGGCGGGCTGGGAGCGGGAGGCGGCGCCCGGATGAGTGGCCGGACGAGTCGCCGGTTGCGGGATGCGGCGGTGGTCGGGGGGTGAGTGGGGATGGCATCGCCTCTTGTTGGATGGCTTTTGCGCGCCTACTATGAGGCCACATCGAGAACATGAAGATCATTCATGTATGTGGTGGGGTCTGGAGTTGTGGCTGAAGGCTGAAGGCCGAGGCTGGATGGAGCGCGCTTTGTCTGTGGAGACTTCGCACGACCCCGGCACTGTTCCGTCGTCCGCGTTCGGCGCGGAGCCGACGTCCCGGGTGCGGGCGCCGTGGATCACCGGGTTCGTGTTCGCCGGGCTCGGGTGGCAGGTGGCGAGTCAGGTGCCGAGCACGTTCACGGTGCCTCAGCAGATCAAGGACATCGATCCGGGTGGGCACGTCGCGGACTTCGCGTGGGTGAACTCGATCGGGACGTTGTCGATCCTGTTCCTGGGGCCGCTGTTCGGGATGCTGTCGGACCGGACGGTGTCGCGGTTCGGGCGGCGGCGGCCTTGGATCGCGTTCGGCGGTATAGCGGCGGCCGCTGCGCTGGTTTTCAGTGGGACGCAGAAGTCGGTGTGGGGCGTCGGGGTGGGGTATCTGCTGCAGACCGTGTTCGTGGCGGCGTTGGCGGCGGGGATGGTGACGATCGTTCCGGACCGGGTGCCGGCCGGGCAGCGGGGTGTGGTGCTGGGATGGGGCGGGGTGCCGCAGGCGGCGGCGCTGATTGTGGGTGGGGTGCTGGTGTCGTTGTCGAAGGGGTATGTGGGGCAGTACGCGGCGTTGGCCGGGTTGATGGTGTTCGTGGTGTTGTTCGCGTGGCGGGTCGGGGATCCGGCGATGCCGAGGGAGCGGCGGGAGGCGTTCAGTTTTCAGGCTTATCTGGCCAACTATCGGATACAGGTAAGACAGTTTCCTGATTTCGGGTGGGCGTTGGCGACTCGGTTTTTGATGGTGTTGGGGTATGGGTTGGGGACGTTGTATACGCCGTACTTCTTGGACGATGTGCTGGGGTTCAAGAACGTTGGGGATGATAAGAGCAACGACAGTCACTTGTTGATTGTGGTTGCGGTGAACAGCGTGTCGACGGTGGCTTTGGTGGTTGTGGCGGGGTGGTTGTCGGACCGGTGGGGGCGGCGGAAGCCGTTGGTGTGTGGGGGGTCGGCGGTGATGGCGGTTGCGGCGGCGATGATCGCGGTGCATCAGAGTTGGGGGATGATGTTGGCTGCTGGGGCGGTGTTGGGGTTGGGGTATGGGGTCTATTTGAGTGTGGACGGGGCGTTGGTGACGCAGACGTTGCCGTCGGGGGCGGATCGGGGGCGGGATATGGGGTTCGCTAATTTGATGACGATCATTCCGTTTGCGCTGGTGCCGCCGATTGCCGCGTTGTTGATCAAGTTTGCGGGTGGGTATGCTGCGTTGTTTTGGGGGTCGGCGGTGGCTTCGGTTGCTGGAGCTGTTTGTATATATAAGATCCGGGGGGTTCGGTAGGTGCGCTCGCGTGTTCTGGTGATTGGGATCGACGGCGTTCGGCTTGATGTGTTGCAGGGGGCTGCGACGCCGCATATCGATGCGATAGCTCGGGATGGGTTTCTGGCGCCGGTGTGGATTGAGGATGGGACGCCGACGTGGTCGGGGCCCTGTTGGGCCACGGTCGCGACGGGGGTTTCGGCGGCGAGGCATGGGATCATGCACAACGTGTTCACCGGGCACAGACTTGCGGAGTATCCGGACTTTTTGACGATCGCGTCGTTGGCGGGGAAGCGGACGTATTTGTCGGTGGGGAGTTGGGAGCCGTTGGCTACGGGGGCTTGTGGGGGGCCGTTGTTTGCGGCGCCGGATCGGGTGACGTTCACGTCGTTCGGGGTTGATTGTGAGCGGGGGGATGAGGCGGCGACGGTTGATGCGGAGAGGGAGTTGGTTGGCGGGGATTATGACGTGGCGTTCGTGTACTTGGGGGATGTGGACGAGACGGGGCACGAGGTTGGGGTCGGGGTGGAGTACAGGGCGGCGGTGGAGCGGGCTGATGGGCGGGTGGGACGGTTGGTGGGGGCTTTGCGGGCGCGGGGGACAGAAGAAGCTGAGGTTTGGACGGTGATCGTGGTGACCGACCATGGGCACGTCGACGAGGGTGGGCACGGCGGGGACAGTGAGGTGGAGCGGACTGCTTGGATCGCGGCTTGTGGGCCGGGGATCGGGGCTGGGGTGGAGATGGGGGTGCTGCGGCATGTTGATGTCGCGGCGCATGTGTATGAGGCGGTTGGGTTGGCGGGGGAGCTGGGGGATATGCCCTTGGAGGGGAAGGCTTTTGCGGTGGTTGAGTGCTGATTTGTGGGGCTGGGATGGGTTGGCGCTTCTTAATGGGTTCGCTTGGTGGGCTTGATTTAGGTGTGTGTCTGCGAGGCGGTGGGAGTGAGGCGTTTGGGGAACGGGATGCGCGCGAGGTCTTCGGCGATGTGGATCTGACCGTCGAACTCGGCTGAGGCCTCGGCGAGGTAGCGGGAGCGGGCTTCGTCGACGGGGTAGCGCTGGGAGAAGTGGGTCAGGACCAGTTCGCGGACGCCCACGTCGGCGGCGAGGCGGGCGGCCTGGCGCGCGGTGAGGTGGCCGAAGGATTCGGCGAGTTCGGCCTCGGTGTCGAGGAACGTCGCCTCGACGACGAGGAGGTCGACGCCGGCCGCGAGGCGTTCGGCGCCTTCGCAGCGGCGGGTGTCCATGAGGAACGCGAAGCTCTGGCCGGGGCGGGGAGCGCTGACGTCGGCGAGGGTGACGGTGCCGAGGCGGCCTTCTTGCTGGAGGCGGGAGATGTCGGGGCCTTTGATGCCGGCGGCGGCGAGCTTGTCGGGCAGCATGCGGACGCTGTCGGGCTCGTCGAGGCGGTAGCCCTGGCAGGGGATGCCGTGGTCCAGGGGTGCGACGGTGAGTTTCAGGCCGCCGGGGGTGGTGAGTTCGTATTCGCGGTCGCCGGTGGATGGGCGGGTCGCGATTTTCCCGCGGGCCCAGTAGGGGGTCGCGAAGCGGAGGCGTTCGAAGTATTCCTCGTGCTCGGCGGGGAAGTGGCAGGTGATTTCGTGGGGGACGTCGTCCAGGGAGATGCGCTGGAGGACGCCGGGGAGGCCGAGGGCGTGGTCGCCGTGGAAGTGGGTGATGCAGATGTGGGTGATGTCGGTGGCTGATAAGCCTGCGAGTTGCATTTGGCGTTGGGTGCCCTCGCCGGGGTCGAAGAGGATGCCGTGGGTGTCGAAGCGGAGGAAGTAGCCGTTGTGGTTGCGGTAGCGGGTCGGGACTTGGGAGGCGGTGCCTAGGACGGTGAGTTCGCGGTTCATCGGCGTGCTTCCTGGTCGATGCCGGTGCGGATGCGGGTCCAGGACCAGCCTTCGGTGCGGAGGTGGTTGATGAGGGCTGCGTCGAGGAGGGAGAGGAGGGTGTGGGCGCGGAATTCGGGGTCGGGGGGTTGGGGGGGTGGGGTGGTTTTTGGGGTTGGGGGTGGGGTGGTTTTGATGGTTGGGGTTGGTGGGGTTGTGGGTGGGGTGGGGTGGGTGAAGAGGAGCGTTAGGTGGGTTTTCCAGAACCTGTAGGCGCCGAGGCGGTAACGCGCGCCGGGGGCTGCGGTTTCGGAGGCCAGGAGGAGGTCCAGGTGGGACTGGACGTAGTCGAGGTAGGCGTGGACGAAGGCTATGCGGCGTTCGGTGGGAGGCGCGTCGGGGCCGAGGGGGGCCGGGCCGGAGATCATCGCGAGTTGGAGTTCTTTTTCCTTGTCGTCGAGGAGGGCTGAGACCAGGCCGCTTTTGTCGCGGAAGCGGCGGTAGACGGTGCCTTTGCCGACGCCTGCTTCTTGGGCTACTGCGTCGGTGGTGAGGGCTTCGACGCCGCCGGAGGTGTAGAGGCGCCATGCCGCTTGGAGGACCAGGGCTCTGTTGCGGGCGGCGTCGGCGCGTTCGCGAGGGGGTTGGTCGAGCAGTGGGAGGTCCTCCATGGGTTCAGTGTAGACAAGCGGACTTGGGTCCGCATAGTGTGGGGAGTGGTAAGCGGACTGCGGTCCGGATGGTTGGTGACTGTGATTGGACTGGAGGTGCGGTATGACCACGCTCATTACTCGTGACGAGCTTCAGGCTGCGATCGCTGGTGGGGCGGTTGTTGTTCTTGATGCGTTGGCTGGTGAGTATTGGGAGAAGCAGCATTTGCCGGGGGCTGTGCCGCTGCATGCTGATGATGTGGAGAGGGTGCATGCGGAGCTGCTGCCGGATCGCGATGCGTTGATAGTGACGTATTGCAGCAATGTGGCTTGTCGGAACAGTCAGGATGTTGCGACGAAGTTGGAGCGGTTGGGGTATACGGATGTGCGGAAGTATCGGGAGGGGATTGAGGATTGGGCGGGGGCTGGGTTGCCGGTGGAGTCGGGGAGGGGGATGGAGGGGTAGGTGGGGGTGAGGGCGTGCGGTCGATGTTTTGAGGTGCGCTGCGGCTGTGGTTTTGGGGGAGTTGCGTTGGCGGCTGGCGGTTGGGTGGTTTGCTCGGGGTTAGCGACTGCGTCGCGTTCAAAGGGGGAAGGTCAAAACCGTGGCGGGCCCGACCCGCTTCCCTCGGGGGACCCGCCCGGGTCAGCGTCGTGGTCGGGTTTGCGGGCGGGGTGGCGGTTTGGGGGGTGGGCGGTTCGGGACCCCCTCGGTCGCGTCGTCACCGCAAGCGGAAACACGCCGGTCCGGGGAAGTCAAGGCAGGGAACGTAGCTGCTGGTTTGATGGCTGGCGGAAACGCTCCGCCTTGACTTCCCCGGCCCGTCGTGTTTGGACAGGCCTGCCGCCGCGACC
>JABFXP010000681.1 GCA_013361685.1 Catenulispora sp. | reverse complement strand
CTAGGGTGGCCTCATGAGCGACAGGCTGGTGTGGATCGACTGCGAGATGACCGGGCTCGACCTGGACAAGGACGCCCTGATCGAGGTGGCGGTCCTGGTCACCGACTCCGAGCTGAACGTCCTGGGCGACGGAGTCGACGTGGTCGTCGCCCCGCCGGCCGACCTGCTGCCGGGCCTGCTCGCGGGCATGGTCGACGTGGTGCGCGAGATGCACACCGCCTCCGGCCTGCTGGAGGAGCTGGCCGGCGGCATCCCGCTGGCCGAGGCCGAACAGCAGGTGCTGGCCTACGTCCGCGAGCACGTGCCGGAGGCCGGCAAGGCGCAGCTGGCCGGCAACTCGGTCGGCACCGACCGCGGCTTCCTGGCCCGCGACATGCCGGAACTGGAGCAGCACCTGCACTACCGGATCGTCGACGTCTCCTCGATCAAGGAGCTGGCCCGCCGCTGGTACCCGCGCGTCTACTTCAACGCCCCGAAGAAGACCGGCAACCACCGCGCCCTGGGCGACATCCGCGACTCGATCGCCGAGCTGCGCTACTACCGCGAGGCCGTCTTCGTGCCGCAGCCCGGCCCGGATTCGGACACCGCGCGGGCGCTCGCGGCCCGGATCGAAGCCGAGGCCGCCGGGGGCGCCTGACCTCCGCAAAGTGCGGTGAGAGCCCCTACGGAAAGGGTTGTGCGGAGCACTGCCCGATCCATGTATGCTTGGCGGTGCCAGCGCGGCGCGGGACACCGGTGAACGGGAGGTCGGCGACGCGGGGGGCACATGGTGGCCGTAGCTCAGTTGGTAGAGTCCTGGGTTGTGATCCCAGTTGTCGCGGGTTCGAGCCCCGTCGGCCACCCTCTTCGGATCGGTCTCTGATCTCGCGGTGCGAGAACGGGGGCCGATCTTCTTTTGCGCCGCGTCAGTACACTGCCCGCCATGGGCGCGAACTTGAACGATCTGACGTCGGACTGTGTCCACTGCGGCTTCTGCCTGCCGGCCTGCCCCACCTACGCCCTGTCCGGCGACGAGAACGACTCCCCGCGCGGCCGCATCCATCTGATGCGACAGGTGATCACCGGACAAGCCGACCTCGACACCGCCGTCGCCGAACACGTCGACTCCTGCCTCGGCTGCCTGTCCTGCGTCAGCGCCTGCCCGTCCGGCGTCCAGTACGACCGGATCATCGAGGAGTTCCGCCCCCAGATCGAGCAGACCTATGCCGAACCGCGCGGCGACCGCCTCTTCCGGCGCCTGGTGTTCGCACTCTTCCCGCACCCGCTGCGGCTGCGCATAGCGGCCCTCGGCGCCGTCGCGTACCGCCGAACGGGTGGAGCGGCTCTGGTCCGTTCCAGTGGTCTTCTGCGCCGCTTCCCCCGGCTCGGCGCCATGGAGGCGCTGATGCCGCCCACCACCGTCCGCAAAGCCTGGCGGTCGCAGCCCGCGCACAACCCGGCCCGCGGGGAACGCCGCCGGACCGTCGGCCTGATCGCCGGCTGCGTGCAGCGGGTCTTCTTCGGCGACGTCAACGCCGCCACCGTCCGCGTGCTCCAGGCCGAAGGCTGCGACGTCGAGATCCCGGCCCAGGGCTGCTGCGGAGCGCTGTCGCTGCACGCCGGCCGCGAGGACGAGGCCAAACGGTACGCGCGGCGGATGATCGACGCGTTCGAACGGGCCGGCGAGGACCGGGACGGCGGCGGGAACGCGCTCGACGCGATCGTCGTCAACGTCGCGGGCTGCGGCTCGACCCTGAAGGAGTACGGCACCCTCCTGGCCGACGACCCCGCCTACGCCGAGCGCGCCGCCGCCTTCGCCGCCCGCGTCCGCGACGTCTCCGAAGTGCTGACCGACCTCGAGCCGGTCGCCGAGCGCCATCCGGTCCCGGCGCGCGTCGCCTACCACGACGCCTGCCACCTCGCGCACGGCCAAGGGGTCCGCGCGCAGCCCCGCGCACTGCTCGCCGGCGTCCCGGACCTCAAGATCCTTGAGCCCGCCGAGGCCGCTTTCTGCTGCGGTTCGGCGGGCATCCACAACCTCGTCCGGCCGGCGGCCGCCGAGCAGCTCGGCCGCCGCAAGGCCGAGCGGATCCGGGCCACCGACCCCGACCTGGTCGCCACCGGCAACCCCGGATGCCTGCTCCAGATCCAGCGGTATCTCGACGAGGGCCCCGAGAGCTCCGCGGGCCCCGAGGGCTCCGGGGCCGCGCAGGCCGCCGGGAGCCCGAAGGAATCAGTCCCCGTCGTACACCCGATCGAGATCATCGACGCCTCGATCCGCGGCCTGCGCCTGAACCCCCGCCGGATCAGGCGTTAGGCAGCTCCACCCACTTCGTCACGTAGAAGATGATGGAAGTGCGGTACTGCTTGCCGTTGATCACCTTCACCTGATGCGCCACCGCCACCCCGTCGTCACGCACCACGGACTCCCAGAAGCCCTCGAACTTCGCGGCCCGCAGCTTCAGCTTCTTCAACGCCAGCTCGCCCAGCTCGACCCGCTTGGCCGGACACAACTCCCAGGTGAGCTGGATCGCGGTGTTGACGCCGTCCTTGACGTCCAGCCGGGCCCGCGAGCCGTCGGCGAACACCAGCGTCAGGTCGCCGCCGCCGAAGGCGTGCTTCACCACCGAGGCCACCGCCGTGCGCGGCACCTCCCACAGCACCTCGACGCCGCCCAGCCCGCCCAGCGCGTCCACGCCCAGCACCAGCAGCCGGCGGTCGGTCACCACCAGCTCGGTGAGCTGCTCCCTCGGCCGCCGGTCCGGGTCCAGCTGGTACGGCAGCGTGCGCGCGATCGTGCCCGGGGCCGCGACCAGCACCGGGAAGTCCTCGACCTCGTGCGCCGGGTCGGTGGCGTGCCCGCCCCCGCCCGGCAGGTCCGGGTTGGCGCTGCTGACGGCGCTGATCGCGACCGCCAGGGCCGCGGCGACCCCCTTGACCAGGCCTCCGGCCACCTTGTTGGTGGCGGCCACGACGTCGCTGCGCGGCGTGTAGACCGGGCCCCGCGGCCAGCCGGGCAGCTCGGCGGCTATGTCCCGGCCGCCTTCGTCGCGGAACCACCGCATGCCCTCCACCTTGGCGGCGCGGCCGGTGGCGAAACTGACGCGGCCCCGATAGAGCAGCGTCTCCTCGGATTCTGGATACCAGTTCATAACGCAGAGATCTTATTAATGTGCGCGGGCGGACGGCGGACCCGGTCGGCTCAGTCCGACGTCGACCGCTCGATCTTGTGCCGCTGATAGGCCGGCCACCAGCGGTCCAGCAGGAAATAGGTGACGATGCCCAAGCTGATCGCCACCAGGTGCTCACGCCCGGCCAGGTTCGGCAGGATCGCCGCCTCGCCGCCCATCGACACCGCGGTCAGCGCCACCACCCAGTACGTGCGCAGCCGCAGCGCCAGATAGATCAGCAGCGCCACCACCGCCACCGACGGACCGGTGTCGACCTGGAAGTTGTCGATCTGCGGCGTCCCTATGTGCAGCCAGTTGCTCGCGTACACCATCACCCGGGCCGCCATCGACGTCACCGCACTGGTGATCATCGCGATGGCCAGCGCCTTCTTCCAGCCCAGCCAGCACTCCGAGATCCCGAACGCCACCAGCACCTGCGTCATCGCGCCCCAGGCCGGCAGGTCCGGGGCCGGTGCGAACAGCGACAGCGGCAGCTGCGGCAGCAACTGCCACAGCGGCTCGCCCTGCCGCACCCCGGCGATGTGCTGCACGAACGCCAGCCCGCCCGGCCGGTTCATCTCCAGGATCCACAGCAGGCCGATCAGCCCCACGCACACCAGCGTCGCCGGGATCGCCAGCAGGTGACGCCGGCGCACCCGCAGGACCGGCACCGAGAAGAAGGTGATCATGTCCTGGACGAAGCTGCGGCCCACCGCCGCGGCGGCGCGCGCGACGGGGTTGCGGTGGCGGACGGGGGGC
>JABFXP010000327.1 GCA_013361685.1 Catenulispora sp. | reverse complement strand
TCCGGATGCCGTCGGCCGCGCGCCGTGGTTGTGTCGTCGGGTGAGGCCACTGGCGGCGGGAGCGGCTCCGCGTCCGGGGGAGCGGCGGCGTGTCCTGTCGGCGTTCGCCGGGGCGGCGGTGCTGCTCGTGGCCGGGACCCTGTTCCTGCCCGGGATCTCGGTGCAGCTGCGGTTCGTCGCGGCCTTTGTGGCGGTGGCGGCGATCGCGTACGGCGTCCGCATCTACGATCCGCCGAAGAAGTCGGTGTGGGCGTTGCTCGCCGCGGCTGTGCTCACCTTCCAGTGCTCCGACTTCGGCGACCTGCATCGTCAGACGCTGACGCCGCAGTGGACCGACTGGTTCTCGTTCCTGGGTTATCCGCTGGCCGTGCTGGCGTTGTCGACCATGATCCGGCTGCGGTCGGGCGGGCGGGATGTGGCCGGGTTCCTGGACGCCGCGGTCGGGACCGCCGCGTTGCTCATCCCGACGTGGGTGTTCCTGGTCGAGCCGTATGTCCGGGGTGAGGAGTGGTCGGCGGCGCGGCTGGAGGCGATCCTGCCGCCGATCGGGGACCTGCTGTTGCTCGGGCTGCTGCTGCGGCTGCTCGCCGCGCCGGCCGCGCGGGGGGTGTCGTTGTGGCTGCTGACCGCCGGGGTGGTCGTGTGCGCGGCGTGCGATGTGGGGCAGGGGCTGTTGCAGCTGGGCGCCGCGCCGTGGTTCGGGACGAGTGCCGGGCGGCGGGTGATCGAGGTCGGGTGGCTCGCCTTCAATCTGTTGTGGGGCGCGTCGGCGCTGCCCGCGGACATGCGGCGGAACACCGAGCCGATTCCGGCGCCGGGGCCGGCGGTGCTGCCGGCGCGGATCGTGCTGCTGACGCTGGCGGCGCTGGCCGAGCCGGCCGTGGCGATGGTGCTGCTGGGCCGCAACGACTACCACCTGGGCGTGTTCGGGCCGCTGCTGGAGACCACGATCATCGTCCTGATCATGGTGCGGTTCTCGCTGGTGCTGTCGGACCACCGGCGCGCGCTGCGGCGGGAGCGGATCCTGGTCTCGGCCACCGGCCCGCTGGTGGCGGCGGCCGGGGTGGCGGAGATCGCCGCCGTGCTCACCTCGACCGCGACCCGGCTGGCCGGGCCGGGGGTTCCGCACCGGGTGGCGGTGGTCGTCGAGGACGGGCTCCGGTTCCACGTCGCCGCCGCCGGGGTGCCGGCCGGACCGGACACGACGCCGGAGTCGCGGGAGACGACGCCGGAGACGCCGGAGACGCCGAGGCCCGGCACCGCACCCGACTACGACACGTGGCGCCAGACGTTCTCCGCGCTCGACCGGGCTGCCCCCGGCACCGACGCCGGCCCCACCCCCGGCCTGCTCCGCACCGCCGACCTGCCGCCGGCCCTCGCCGACGCCCTCGCCGGCTTCGACCACGCCCTCGTCCTCCCCCTCGGCACCGAAGCCTGGCGCGAGGACGTCTGGGCGGCCGGCGTCCTGGCCGCCGCCGCCCCCGAGCGCGCGTTGCAGACCATGGCCGCACCGCTGGAGATCCTCACCGGGCAGGGCGCGCTGAGCCTGCAACGCCTGGCGCTCGGCACCGAGATCGCCCGCCGGGACGGCGAGCGCTACTTCCAGGCGCTGGTCCAGAACGACTCCGACGCCATCCTCATCGTCGACACCGACTCCCGCGTCCGCTACGCCAGTCCCTCGGCCGAGGCCGTGCTCGGCTCGTCGGACCTGCCGGGCCGGCCGGCCGCGGAGGTGATCGGGGCGCCCAACGCCCGGGAGCTCGCCGCCCGGCTGGCCGACGAGGCCCGGCGGACCTCGCAGCGCCGGGACTGGGTCCTGGAATGCCCCTCGGGGGTCCGGCGGGAGGTCGAGGCCACCATCAGCGACCTGCGGGACGAGCCCACCGTCAACGGCCTGGTGCTCTCGCTGCGCGACGTCACCGCCGCCCGGGAGATGGAGCGGGCGCTGCAACGGCAGGCCTACCGCGACCCGCTGACCGGGCTGCCGAACCGGGCGGCGTTCCTGGCCGGTCTGGACGACGCCCTGGAGCTGGCCGGCTCGGCCGCGCACGTCAGCCTGGTGCTGGTGGACGTGGACAACTTCCGGGAGATCAACGACTTCCACGGCCGGGCCGTCGGCGACGAGGTGCTGCGCGCCACCGCCGACCGGCTCGGCCGGGCCCTGGCCCCGGGCGACGTGCTGGCCCGGGTCGGTGGTGACGAGTTCGCGGTGCTGCGGGTCCGGCCGGACGCCGAGCCGCCGGGCTTCCCGCTCGGCGTCCCGGGCGAGACCGAGTCCTTCGCCGTCGGGCCGGCGGTGGTCACCACCAGCGGCGCGCTGGTCGAGGCCGGCCCGGGCACCACCGGCGCGCAGCTGATGGCCGACGCCGAGATCGCCCAGCACGCCGCCCTGGAGGCCCGCCGCCCCCGCAGCTGGCGCCGCTACGAGCCGGCGATGCGCGCCGAGCTGGCCCGGGTCGCCGAGCGCCGGGCCGGCCTGGACCGGGCCCTGGCCGAGGGCCAGTTCACCATGGTGTATCAGCCGATCGTGTGGCTGGCCGACCGCTCGCTGGCCGCGTTCGAGTCGCTGATCCGCTGGCCCCGCCCGGACGGCACCGTGGTGATGCCGGACGAGTTCATCGGCCTGGCCGAGGCCACCGGCCACATCGTGCCGCTGGGCCGGTGGATCCTGCGCACCGCCACCGCCCGCGCCGCCGCCTGGAACCGGCACCGCGCGGCGGCCGGCCGCCCTCCGGTGTGCGTCACCGTCAACGTCTCAGCCCACGAACTCCGCGCCCCGGCCTTCCCCCGCACCGTCGCCGACGCCCTCACCGCCTCCGGTCTGGCCCCGGAGCTGCTGATCCTGGAGGCGACCGAGAGCTCCCTGATCGACCACGCCGACAAGGCCCACGCCAACCTGCGCGCCGTCCGCGAGCAGGGCGTCCGCCTGGCCCTGGACGACTTCGGCACCGGCTACAGCTCTCTGCGTTACCTGCGCGACCTGCCGGTCACCAGCCTGAAGATCGACAAGGGCTTCACCGCCGAAGTCGGCGTCGACGCCCGCCAGACCGCCCTGATCGAAGGCATCGTCGACATCAGCCGCGCGCTGGGCCTGAACATCGTCGCCGAGGGCATCGAGAGCGAGACGCAGTGCCGCCGGGTCCAGGCGATGGGCGTGGACCTGGGCCAGGGGTGGCTGTTCGGCCGGCCGATGAGCGGGGAGCAGGCCGAGGCGCTGGTGCGGCGGGCGCCGTAGGGCCGGGCGGCGAGGCCTCCTCCGGCGCTGAAAGCTGTCAGGCGGCCCCGAAGGCACCGCCTGACAGCCGTCACGATCTTCCGTCTCCAGGTCCGGCTACTTGAACGAGTACTGCTTCGTCCCCCGATAGACCAGCGGCTGAGCAGCGTCGCGGGCCGCCGGGGCAGCGGTCTTCGCCGTCGTGGTGGCCGCGGCAGTGCCCCCCGACGGCTCCGGGTCCGGCTGCACCCCGGGGCACGTCCCGTTGTCCGGCCGCCCGGTCTCGAAGTAGGCGACCATGTGCGCCGCGCACTCCGGCACGTGGCCCACCGAGGCGTGGATGAAGTCCGGCACGGTCAGGACGGTGCCGCCGATCGTGGCCTGCATCTGCCACACCCACGGGTAGGGCGTCGCGGTCTCGTACAAGTGTCCTGACATCTGGAGCGAGCCGGGGCTCCAGCGCAGCGTGAACGGCTGCGGCGGCAGCGTCCAGCCGGCGCAGGTCGGGCGCAGGCCGGTGAACTCGCCGGTGACCGGGTTCACCGCCACGTTGTGCTGGTACTCGCTCCACAGCGCGTCGAAGCTCTGGTCGCTGGTGTCCTCGTTGCACAGGAACGCCTGGTTCGCGGTCCCGTTGAAGTCGGCCGGGGCGCCGGCCGGCGGCGGGGGCGGGGGCTGCCGGTCGCCGCCGACGACGTCCTTGACCGCCTGCGGGGCCGGGCCGCCGGCCACCGCGGTGGTCATGGCCTGGAGCACCGCCGCCGCCTGGTCCCAGCTCACGTTCGGGGCGGCGGCCAGGAAGCCGATGAAGGTGCCGTCCAAGACGGCGTCGAGGTCGCTGAACTTCCACGGCTGGGCGTCCGCCTGCTCGCGCATCGCCAGCACCTTCGCCTCGACCTTCGCCGCGGTGTCGCCGAGCCCGTAGGTGCCGTTGTGCGCGGCCAGCCACGGGGCGAACTGGTGGAAGTCGCCCTCGGTGGCCTTCGCCGAGCCGTCGAAACGGTAGGAGAGCTTGTAGGCCATGGGCGAGACGACGCTGTCGAGCCACATCCGGTCGATGGTCTCCGGATACATGCTGCGGTAGACGGCGCCCAGCTGCGTGCCCCAGGACGCGCCGAAGTAGCTGGCCCGCCGCTCGTTCAGGGCGCGGCGGACGGTGTCCAGGTCGCGGGCCACGTTCGCGGTCGTCAGCTGCCGCAGGAACGTCGGGTTCGACGAGGAGCACGCGGCGTTGGCGGCGGAGTTCTGGTCGTAGTAGTCCCGCGCGTCGGCCTCGGTCAGCGGACCGGGCGGCGGACCGCCGTCGGGGGTCGCGGCGTCTTCGCCGCCGCCGTCCGGGCAGTCGTAGGAGGTGCTGTAGCCGATGCCCCGCGGGTCGAACCCGACGAGGTCGAAGTCCTGGTTCAGCTGCGCGTTGGTGGAGCTCTCCAGCATCAGCCGGGCCGGCATCAGGTACCCGCTGCCGCCGGGGCCGCCGGGGTTCATGAACATGATGCCGCGCCGGTGCGCGGTGTCCTGCGCCTTGACCCGGGTGAGCGCGATGGTGATGTGCTGCCCGCGCGGGTCCCGGTAGTCCAGCGGGACGCTGACCGTCCCGCACTCCGTGCGGGCCCAGATCGCGCGGAACGCCGCGTAGTCCTCCGGCCGGAACATCGTGGCCAGCACGTCGTCGGAGTACTGCGGACACGCCTGCCAGACGACCGTCGACATGACCGACGCCCCGTCGTCCGGCACCCCCTGCGCGGCCTGCGCCGTCCCGGCGACGCCGACGCCGGCGGCACCGAATCCCACTCCGCACGCCAGCGCGGCGGCCCGTTTGCCGAATCTCATCAATTCCCTCCTCGAACTCGCCGATCGGGTGGTTCCCGCATCAAGGTCTAGGCGGCCGGCGGCAACACCGGCCGCACGGAGGCTGTTGCCCGGTTGTTGACGTCGAGCCCTGATACTTGGCCCATGGGGATCTGGCGCCCGCGCACCGTCCGGATGCGGCTGACACTGCTCTACACGGTGCTGTTCCTGACTTCGGGACTGATGCTGGTCTGCCTCGTGCTGTTCCTGGTGTTCCGCCAGCCGATCCTGGCCACGTTCGCCCCGGACCCGCCGGCGCCCGACGATGCGCTCGGACCCCTCCCGGGCGGGCCCCTCCCGGACTACGTCCGGGTCTCCCCGACCTGGGACACGCTGCGCGCGGCCATCACCCAGTCCGCGATCGTCCTGACCGTGATGGGTGCCGGCTCGGCGGTCCTGGGCTGGACCGTCGCCGGCTGGGTGCTCAGCCCGCTGCGGACGATGACCGCCAAGGCGCGGGCGATCTCCGAGCACAACCTGCACGAGCGCCTGGCCCTGACCGGTCCCAAGGACGAGCTGACCGAGCTGTCCGACACCGTGGACGGCCTGCTGGCCCGGCTGGAGTCGGCGTTCGAGGCGCAGCGCCGGTTCATCGCCAACGCCTCGCACGAGCTGCGCACCCCGCTGGCGATGATGCGCACCTCGGTGGACGTGGCGGTCGGCAAGCCCGGCCGGCCGGGCGAGGTGGACGTGCTGGCCGGCAAACTGCGCGAGGGCCTGGACGCCGCCGACCGGCTGCTGGAAGGCCTGCTCCTGCTGGCCCGGGCCCAGAACGACGGCCGCGCCGAGGCCGACTGGGTGCCGGTGGCGTATCTGGCCGCGTCAGCTGTCCAGGCGCGCTCGGCGGCGGCCGCCGAGAAGCGGCTGACCGTGGAGTACCCGACGCAGACCGGCGCCGATCCCTTGGCGGATCCCTTGATGGTGTGGGGCAACCCGACCCTGCTGGCCTGCCTGGTCGACAACTTGGTGGACAACGCCGTCCGGCACAACGAGCCGGCCGGCTTCCTGCGGATCACGGCGCAGCCCCGCGGCCCGTATCAACCGGTCCGGCTCACGGTCGAGAACGGCGGGCCGGTGCTGGGCCAGGACCGCGTCGCCCTGCTCGGCCAGCCCTTCCAGCGACTGGGCGCCGACCGCACCTCGCGCGAGGGCACGGGCCTGGGCCTGTCGATCGCTGCGGCGATCGCCGCCGCGCACCGGGGCAGGCTCCTGCTGTACGCGCGTCCCGAAGGCGGGCTCCGAGTCGAGGTGGAACTGTGAGAATGGTGAGACTGTGAGAGTGGCGGAACTGTGAGAGTGCTGGTGGTGGAGGACGTCCGGCGGCTGGCCGACGACATCGCCGAGGGGCTGCGGGACCAGGGGATGGCGGTGGACGTCGCCTACGACGGGCTCACCGCCTCGGAGAAGGCCGCCTGCACCGGGTACGACGTCGTGGTCCTGGACCGGGACCTGCCCGGCCTGTCCGGCGACCTGCTGTGCCGGCAGATCGGCGAGTCCGCGGACCCGGCCATGGTCATCATGCTCACCGCCGCCGGCTCGCCCGGGGAGCGGGTCGCGGGCCTGCGGCTGGGCGCCGACGACTACCTGGCCAAGCCGTTCCACTTCCCGGAGCTGGTGCTGCGGATCAGGGCCCTGGCCCGGCGCCGTCCGTCGGCCAAACCCAGGATCCTGCGCCACGGCGGCATCGAACTGGACCCGGCGCTGCGCACCGCCACCCGGCACGGCATCCCGCTGCGCTTGTCCCCGAAGGAGTTCGAGCTGCTCGCGGCCCTGCTGGAGGCGGCGCCGATCCCGTTGAGCGCCGAACAGCTGCTGGAGAAGGTGTGGGACGAGAACGCCGACCCCTTCACCCGCACCGTCTCGGTCACCGTCGGGCGGCTCCGGCGCAAACTGGGGCCGCCCGAGGTGATCGAGACGGTGAGCGGCGCGGGCTACCGCGTCGCCGCGGACGTCGGCCGGGCCGCCGGTGATCAGACCACTGCGATGTCGTAACCGTCGTTGCTGGCGCCGTTCGGGCCGAGCGCCACCGTCCCGGCGGCGAAGGCCTTGCCGTAGACCTCGAACGTCCGCGCCGTGCCGTTCTCGTCGTCGGTGAGCGCGGTCCCGGTGTCGCTCCACGACGCGTCCATCCACGGCCGCTTACCGGTGCGGGTATCAATAGCCAGATACACTGTCGCCGCCCGGCTGATCGTGAAGGACACCAGCGGGTTCGCCGTCACCGTCTTGGAGTCGTTCGCCACCCGCACCCAGGCGGCGCCGGCCAGCGCCGGCGGCAGTGTGGCGAGCGTGTAGGTGCGGTCACCGTAGATCGGCACGCCGACCTGCAGATTGGTCTGCACCGACCAGTCGGCGGCGTTGGCCGGGTCGCTCACCGTCAGGTTCGACAGCGCCAGCCGCGTGACGCCCGGCACCGGCGGCAGCGGCGCCTGCACCCAACGCAGCACCCCCTGGTACGCCGCCTCGATCCCGGCGTTCGCCGTGATCGCCGCCGGAACTCCCGACGCTCCGCTGATCGTCGTGTTGTTCGCCACCGTCACCCCGCCGCCGGTGGTGTACCCGGACGGATTCTGGAAGTAGTTGTTCTCCACGTCAGTCGGGTCGTAGGTGGTCGTCGCACCCGGCGCGTAGTCGTTGTGCCGGGACGCCCACGCTTGCGCGCTGGTGTTGTTGTAGACGGCGTTGCCGGTGATCGTCTCGAACGTGCAGCCGTTGTCGGTGTAGATGACGTGGCCGCTGCCGGTCTGGTCGTGGATCAGGTTGCCGGTGACGTGCTCGCCGGTGCTCAGCGAGGTACCGGTGATGCCCTGCGTGTAGATCGCGCCGCCGTCGTTCAGCAGGCTCATGTGATCGAAGATCAGGTTGTCCGCAATGGCGTTGCCGTGCGAGAAGTTGGCCTGCGGGGCCTCCTTCTCCTTGTCCGGCCAGCCGCCCCAGCCCTGCGAGATCGCCGTGTACGGCGTGTGGTCGATCTGGTTGTGGCTGACCGAGTCGTTCGCGGTGTATCCCGAATCGATGCCGATCCCGCCGCGGAACTCCACCGGGACGTTGAACACGTGGTTGTCGGTGACCGCGTTGCCAGAGGTCTGCGACGCCCCGCTCGCGGTCGGCATGTCGACGTTGCCGACCTGGATCCCGTTGCCGGAGACGTCGGTGACCACGTCGCCCTTCACCACGTCGTTCTGTGAGCCGTCGCCCAGGGCCAGGCCGGCCGCGCCGAGGTGGACGAACGCGTCGTCGGTGAACTGGATCCGCTGGTCGTAGGTCAGCGAGACGTTGCCGGGGATCTGCGTCCACGCGGCGTACGGGCAGGTGCCGAGCGTGTACGTCGGCGGTGGGATGTGGCAGAGCCCTTGGGACGCAGCGCCGGTCGCGCCGGTCACCTGGTAGTTCGCCTGGATCTCGGAGAAGCCGTCGCTGGTGCCCTGGGTGTGGAACTGCGGACCGAGCCAGGTCGCGTAGGAGAACTGGAGGCCGTTGAACACCACGTTGTGCAACGGCGCCGACGCGCTGCCGCCGCCGGTGATCAGCTTCTCCAGCACCGGCGCCTCGACATCGGCGGTCGCCAAGTCCTCCCCGGGCCGCGGAACGTAATACAGCTTGCTGTCACCCTGGTCCAGGAACCACTGGCCCGGAGTGTTCGCGCCCAGGAACTGGAAGGCGTTCTCCACACTGGTCGGCTGCTCGGTGATGGAGCTGCGGCCCACCAGGTTGTAGGCGCGCCCGTCGGGGAACGACCCGGCGCGCGCCGTGGAGTTGGTCCAGCACGGCTGCGCCATCGTCACCGCGTCGCCGCTGAACGACGCCACCGGGCAGCGCGGCTCGGTCCAGGCGCCGAGGCCGCCGCGATAGACGAACTCCAGCTGCGGCTTGGCGCCGCTGGGATTGCGCCAGGCGGCCATCGCGGTGCCGCCGCCGCTGTAGCCGGTGGCGTCCTGCCCGGTGAGCGCGTTCGGCAGCGCGCCGGTGGCCCGGATCGCGCGCACCCCGTTGACGTACAGCTGCCGGGTCTGCGATCCGGCCGGGGCCTGCGCGACCCAGATCGGGCTGCCCGAGCTCATCGGCCGCCAGCCGGTGAGCTGCGCCGATCCGGCGAGCACCGGCCGGGCGCCGGTGTCGGCGGTCCAGACGACGTCGTGGCCGTTGGTCCCGGAGTCGGCGGCGGTGAGGGTCAGGGGGCTGCTCATCCGGTAGAAGCCGTCTTCCAGCACCACGGTGACGTCCGCGGCCATGTTCTGGTTCAGGGCCCTGACGAGCGCCTGTGCCCTGCCGATCGTCTGCACCGGGGCGGCCCGGGTCCCCGGATTGCCGTCGCTGCCGGCGGGGGAGACGTAGACGTCGCCGGTGATCGCCCCCGGGGCGAGGGACGCCGGCGCGGCCGAGGCCGCGCCACCGGCCGGGCCGAGGGTCACGAACGCCGCGGCGCCGAGCACGGCGGCGCACGCCGCGCCGAGAACGGACCGGGGGTGGATCAGGCTTTTGCTGCGCTTGCTCCGCTTCATGGGGGGCTTCATGGGGCGCAGTGAAGCAAACATCGGAGCACCCAGCAACCATCGCGGGTGTTTTTTCCGAAACAGCCGCGACGGTTGCGATCATTCATCCGATGTCTTAGAAAGCAAGGGAGGGTGTTAACAAACTTTACTCACCAAGGGGTCCGTGATGAGGGTACGTCTGCGAGGGATCGCCACCTGGGCCGGCGCCGCCGGCCTGGCGCTCACTGCGCTGGTGCTGCCGCCGGCCGGGGCGCCCTCGGCGCACGCCGAGAACAACGGGGTCGGGCTCAGCCCGGCGCTGGGCTGGTCGAGCTGGAGCTCCGTCCGCCGGAGCCCGACCGCCGCGAAGATCGAGGCGCAGGCCGACGCCATGAAGTCGTCCGGGCTGGCCGCTGCCGGGTTCCAGTACGTCAACGTCGACGACTTCTGGTATCAGTGCCCTGGCAGCCAAGGGCCGAACGTCGATGCCGACGGCCGCTGGGTCACCGACACCGCCAAGTTCCCCTCCTCCGGCGGCAGCGACGGCATCAAGGTGGTCGCCGACCATGTGCACGCCGACGGCCTGCGGTTCGGCCTCTACGTGACGCCCGGCGTCTCCAGCCAGGCCGTTTCGCAGAACAGCGCGATCCTCGGCACGTCCTACCACGTGAAGGACATCGCGACCACGACCGCTGAGAAGAACTACAACTGCAAGGGCATGGTCGGGATCGACTACACCAAGCCCGGCGCCCAGGAGTTCGTGAACTCCTGGGCGGACGAGTTCGCCGCGTGGGGCGTGGACTACGTGAAGATCGACGGCGTCGGCACCTCGGACGTCGCGGACATCCAGGCGTGGTCGAAGGCGTTGCAGCAGACCGGGCGGCCGATCCACCTGGAACTGTCCAACAATCTCGCGATCAGCGGGGCCGCGACCTGGAAGCAGTACTCGAACGGCTGGCGCACCGGCGGTGACATCGAGTGCTACAGCAACTGCACGACCGCCGGGACGCTGACCGACTGGCCGCACGTGCAGAGCCGGTTCGGCCAGGTCGCCTCGTGGCAGCCCTACGGCGGGCCGGGCGGGTTCAACGACTACGACTCGCTGGAGGTCGGGAACGGTTCCAAGACCGGACTGACCGACGCCGAGCAGCAGTCGCAGATGAGCCTGTGGGCTCTGGCTGCCAGCCCCCTGATTCTCGGCACCGATCTGACCGCCCTGAACGCCACGGAACTCGGCTATTTGAAGAACGCCCGCGTGCTGGCCGTGGACCAGGACGCGATCGACGCCGCCCGCATCGTCAACAACGGCAACCAGCAGGTCTACAGCAAGACTGAGCCGGACGGCAGCGTCATCATCGGCCTCTTCAACTACTCGGGGTCCGGGTCGACCACGGTCAGTGTCGCGTTGTCCGCGGCCGGCATCTCCGGGACCGCCACGGCCACCGACCTGTGGAGCGGCGCCTCGCTCGGCACGATCAGCGGGACCTACAGCGTCAGCCTCGGAGCCGGCGCGGTGAAGCTGATCAAGGCGGTGCCCAGCGGCGGCGCTGTGCGGGTCGAGGCCGAGGCGGCGGGCAACACGATCGCCGGCGCGGCCCGTGTCGCCAGCTGTTCGGCCTGCTCCGGCGGCCACAAGGTCGGCTACATCGGCAACGGCGCCGCGAACTACCTGACGATCAACGGGATCACCGAGCCGTCCGCCGGAAGCCGCACGCTGACGTTCACGTATCTCTTGAACGGCAGCCGCAGCTTCCATATCAGCGTCAACGGCGGGCCGGACATCGTGGAGAACCTGACCGGTACGAGTTTCTCGACGCCGGTGACCGCGAGCGTCACGGTGGATCTGAACGCCGGATCGAACTCGATCACGTTCCACAACGACTCGGCTTACGCGCCGGACCTGGATGTGGTCACGGTCAGCTGAGGCCGGGTTTGAGCAGGACCGCCCCGATGGTGCGGCGGTCGGCCAGCGCGGTGTGGGCCTCGGCGGCGTCCGCCAGGGCCCACACCGCGTGGATTCGCGGGGTGAGGCGGCCCGAGGCGAGTTCGCGCAGCGCGCGGACGGTGTCGGCGCGCTGGAGGCTGGCCGGTTTGTGGAACGTGACGCCGGCCGCGCCGACGATCGTCAGGCCGCGGCGGCCGACGGTGGCGGCGTCGAACGCGGTCCACTCGCCGCTGGCGAAGCCGTACGTGCCGAACCGGCCCGCGCCGTCGCGCAGCGCGGCCAGCACGCCCGCGCCCACCTCGCCGCCGACCGCGTCCAGCGCCACGTCGACGCCGCCGCCGGTCGCCGCCACGACCCGGTCCACCCAGTCCGGCTTCGAATAGTCGACCACGACGTCCGCGCCCGAAACGGCCTCGGCCTTGTCCGGCCCGCCGACGGCGGCGACCACGATCATCCGGGCGTTCTTGGCGGCCTGGACCAGCAGCGTGCCGATGCGTCCGGCGGCGGCGGTGATCAGGATGGTCTCGCCGGTCTTGACCTGCATGGCGTCCAGCAGGCCCAGGGCCATCGCTCCGGCCTGGAAGACCGGCACCGCTCGCTCGATGGCGACGCCTTCGGGGACTTCGCACAGCGCCGCGGCGTCGACGGCCGCTTGGTCGGCGTAACCGCCGACCATCTTCGGCGTGGCCGCCACGACGCGCCGGCCGACCAGCGCGGAGTCCACGTCCGGGCCCACCGCGCGCACGAGGCCGCCCACCTCCAAACCCGGCACGTAGGGGAGCGGAAACGGGTACCGGCCGCTGCGCACGATGGTGTCTCCGAAGACCACGCCGGCGATCTCCACGTCGATCACCGCCTGGCCCGCACCCGGAACCGGATCGGGCGTCTCTTCCAGCTTCAACACCGAGGGGTCGCCGAACTCCCGAACTCTGATCACTCGCATGGGACAAGATGTTCGCCGGACGTCGTACCGGCCCTCAAGGAGCAAGAAGGCGCGGGTGTCCAGAACGGGACAGGGAGCGGAAAGTGTCTCAGCCGGAGGATGTGCGCGCCGTACCCGCAAGCGACGAGGCCGTGGCGGCGCTGACCCGGACGGTCGACGACACGGTGCCGCCGGGGAGCGGTGGGCGGCACTCTTCGAACACATCGACGACTGCCACCGGTTCTACGGCGCGCTGCTCGGCCGCACGGGCAGCCCCCGCGGCAGCCCGGTGGAGCCGTCGCCGCGGTGATGGTCGCCGGCGTCGGCTGCGCGTCCCACATCCGGACCTGTCCTGGTGCGGGCCGGCCGGGCCGCGCCGAGACTGGGAGCGTCCGTGGCCCCGCCGGGGCCGGTTCGGCTCAGCGAAAGGGCGCGAGATGGCCGGCAAGTTCGAGGTGTACAAAGACAAAGCGGGCAAGTTCCGGTTCCGGCTCAAAGCCGGCAACGGGCAGATCATCGCCGTCGGCGAGGCCTACGAGTCCAAGACGGCGGTGATGAACGGCATCGAGTCGATCCGCAGCAACGCCGCGGCGGCTCAGCTGGTCGACATGTCGGACGGGACGGAGTCCGCCGCCAAGCCCTCCGCGATGGCGGCTTCCCGGGCCAAGCCCTCGGGGATGGCCGCGTCCGCCGCCAAGCCCTCAGGGATGGCCGCCTCCGGTGCCAAGCCGGCAGGGATGGAAATGCCTGCCACCGGCAAGCCGGCAGGGATGGAAATGCCCTCCGGCAAGCCGTCGGGAATGGCAGCGCCCACCGCCGAGCGGTAGGCGCCGGCCTGGCGGATGCCGAGCTCCGCGAGCCCGGTCACGGCTCGTCGGAGCTCGTCGGCGTTCGCCGGGGCTTGTCCGGGCTCGTCAGGGCTCGACGCCTTGCCTAGAGCTCGACGTTGTCCGCCAGCGTCCGTAACTGGTGCCGTGCCAGGGCGAGGTTCGCCCGGGCGCGGTCCAGCGCCAGATAGATGAACAGGCCGTTGCCGGAACGCGAGGTCAGCGGCCTGATCAGGTGGTACTGGCGACCGAGGGAGATCAGGATGTCCTCGATCGAGTCGTTCATCTTCAGCAGGTCCATCGTGCGCATCTTGGCGCGCACCACCTCGGTGTTGCCCGCGGCCGCGACCGTCAGGTCGAGTTCCTTGGAGGCGGATATCTCGCCCAGGGTCATGCCGCTGCCGTAATCCACCAGGGCGGCGCCGATGGCGCCCTCCAAGGTCATGGCCTCCTTCAGCACGGCGTCTACGCTCATTGACATGGTCTGCTCCTTTGTGAATCGGCCTGACGTGGTGCGGGCGCGTTTTCCGGTCGCGGACCGGCCGGACCGGCCCGCGGTCCCGGTGGTGGTGGCGCGCGCGGCGGCCGGCCTGCGGGAGGCCGGGGCGCCTGGTTCCGGTTCCGGTCGACCGGTCTTCTTCCGTTCTGGCACTCTTCACCGCCTTCGTTGGCGAACACCCTCCCCGCGCCGGGCGCGCGGCGGGTGACGATGCGGCGCAGGTCCTCTGAAAGTCCCGTCCATGCCTGCTCCGACCTGGCGTTAAGGGTGGCGAAGCCTGGCGTGGCGGAGTTTGCCGGGTCCGTTCGCCGGAATGTGGGATAGGCATTGGTACCGCTCCCGTGAACGACTAGCCGAGGAGGCCAGTGCGTACTCCCCATTCCCACGCCCAGCGGTTCCCGGCCGGCCGGGCCGCCCCGGCGCTGACGGCCGCGGCGCTCGCGTCGGCGGCGGTCAGCGCCACGTTGTGGAGCGCGGGGGCGGAAGCCGCCGCCCTGGTGTGCGCCGAGGCCGGGCTGGTC
>JABFXP010000146.1 GCA_013361685.1 Catenulispora sp. | reverse complement strand
ACCGGCCGCCTCGGCCACCGCGATGGCGCGTTGCAGGCCGCGCGCGGCCCGGGCCAGGTCGCCGTTCTCCTTCCAGGACAGGCCCACGGCGCGCCAGGCGATGGCGGCCGCTTCGTCGTCGCCGCGCTCGGTCAGCACGGCCTGGGCCGTGGCCCGGCCCGCGGCCGGCTGTGCCAGCACCTGGTCGAGGGCTTCCCGGGCACGCGACAGCCGGTCGGCGGAAGATGACATGCGGACACTGTCTCAAATCCCGCGCGAAACCTCACACCCGCGCCGCATGAGGTATCACCGCCGCGCGGACCGCGCGGCGGTGATCAGGGTTCGGCGGCAACCGCGGGGGAAGTCGCGGTCGCGGCCGGGTCTAGACGGTCACCCAGCTGGTGACCACGGCACCGCCGCCGGGCGTGGTCAGCGCCACCCGGGCCGGACCGGCCGGCAGCGCCTCGGCGCTGAACAGCCCCTGCTCGTCCACGGCGACGGTGGTCGCCCCGGCCGGGTGCTCGATCCGCAGCGTGTCCGAACACGCCGGGATCAGCTGCCCGACCAGTTTGCGCCGGTCGCCGATCTCGGTGACCTCCACCACCACGTTCACACTCGGCGCCTCGAACGTCAGCAGCCTGGTGTCGGCGCCGCGCACCGAGCCGGCCCCGGCCAGCCGGGAGTCCTCGGCCAGCTCGGCGAGTTCGGCGTCGATGGTGCGCCAGGTGAAGGCCGCGTAGCCGGCTCGCACGACGTCCGGCGGCACCGGGTCCACCTCGTCGAACATCTCACCCACGGCGGCGAGCAGTCCGATGTCCTCCGCTGAGGCCTCGTTCGTCAACTTCGGCATCGTTCTTCCCCCTGGGTTCGGTACGCACGTCGGGTGCTGGTGTTCGCATCTAGGGTGTTCACGGTCCGGCTGTCTCCGGCACGCTGGTCAGGGCCTTCAGGGCCCGTTTGAGGTGCTCCAGGCAGCGCGAGCGGGTCGGCCCGATCGACCCCACCCGCATGCCCAGGGCCTCGGCGACCGCCGCGTAGCTCTCCAGCGGTGTCACCGCGACCACCCGCAGCAGGTTGCGGCAGCGTTCGGACAAGGTGGCGAACGCGTCCCACAGGTCGCTGCGATCCTGCTCGGCGACCAGGGCCGTCTCCGGATCGCCGTCGTCGTCGGCGTCACCGAAGAACGAGGCGTTCTGGTCGGTCTCCTCCGAGTCCGGGATCTCCCGCCGCGCCTTGCGCAGCAGGCGCAGCGACTCCCTCCGGGCCGTGGTGGCCAGCCACCCCGCGAGCTGGTCCGGATTCTGGATCCGGTCCAGGTTCTCCACCAGGCGCAGCCAGGTGGTCTGGCTGACGTCGGCGGCGTCGGCGGCCGAGAGCCGGAACCCGCGCGCCACCGACCACACCAGGCGGTGGTAGTCGTCGACGATCTGGTGCCAAGCCTGGGAGTCGCCGTCCGCCGCCGCCTTGAGCAGCAGCGCGGGGGAGCGGTCCATGTCGTGCCTTCTCACTGTCTTCGCCGGTGGGGGGTGGAAGTGGTCTGATCAGCTGCCTGCCGACACCACGACGCCCAGGTCCGGCAGCCGGACTCCGGCGGCCGGGTCCAGCACCTCGCGGGCCGCGTCGTGCGCCGTCATGTCCTTGTCGGACATCAGGGCCGCGATCCGCCCGGCGACGTAGGGGGCGGCGAAGCTGGTCCCGCTCCACGTGGCGTAGCCGTGGAAGTCCTCGCCGTTCTCCCGGCCGTGGGTCAGGAAGCTGCTGGCCACCTTCTCGCCGGGGGCGGCGGCGTCCACCCACCAACCGTAGTTGGAGAACGAGGCCCGCTCCGGGCCGCCGGCACCGTCCGTCCGGGCCAGCGCCGCGACCGCCACCACGTCCTTGAGCGCGGCGGGCCAGTAGGGCCGGTCCGAGTCGTCGTTCCCGGCCGCGGCCACGATTACGGAGTGCCGCGCCAGGTGCGCCACGGTGTGACTCAGCACCGGGGAGGGCCGGTCGTCGAAGGTGAAGCAGCCCAGCGACAAGTTCACGACGTCCAGCCGGTCCGCGGCGGCCGCGCACCGGGCCTGGATCCGCGCCAGCCCGCGCAGCAGCTCCAGCTCGTCGGCGACGCCGTCGGTGCCCAGCACCCGTTCCACCCGCAGGAACGCGTTCGGGGCCTGCTGCAGGACCACCCCGGCGATGAAGGTGCCGTGCCCGGTCTCGGAGTCCAGGTCCCAGTCGGCCTGCTCGTCCAGGATCTCGTACTCGTCGGCGGTGCAGGCCTGGTACCACGGCGAGTCGGTGAACCACGGGTGCGGGTCGATGCCGGTGTCCAGGATCCCGACCACGGCGCGGCGACCGGTCTGCGGCTCGGCGGCCGGAGCGCTCAGCCGCGCGGAGGGCACCGGCGCCCCGAACGGTCCGCCGGTGACATCCGGCGCGCCCCGCAGCACGTGGTTCGGCGTGACACTCATCCGTCGGTGCGCCCCCGCGCCGCCCCGCAGATCGTGCACCAGCGTCGCCGCGTCCACCCCGGCCCCGGACCGCAGCCGCAGGCGCGCGACCCCGAGCTCGGCGAAGTCCTCCCGGGAGTCGACCCACTGCCGCGCGGACTCGTGCACCGCGTCGGCGTGGGCGCCGAGCACCAGCAACTCGTCCTTCTTGATCAGCGCCTCGGCGCCCTCAACCCGGACGACGTCGGGGTGTGTCTCCAGCAGCCGAGCCAGGCGGTCCGCGTGGTTCCTCATCTGCCCTCCCTAGAAAACTTCGCTGTCTGCAGCCATGCTGCACCGTCAATGCCCGCAGGCGGAACTGGACCCCCGTCCCAGTCCCGCCTGCGGCCCCCTCCCGATGGTGCGGTCCCCCGTGGACCCCCCCGGGCCGTGCTTTCCGAGCTCCCCCAAGCTCCCCCCTCGGTGGTGCATCCCCGTGCCCCCCCAGGCCCCCTCTTACCTTTCTTGCCAGTGCGGTCCTCACCCTGCCCGGTAGTGGTGTGCCGCACCCACCCCCCGGCGTCACGGCACACCACTTCCACCCGGCCTGGTCGGCGGCACGTCCCCCCTTAGAGATCGCACCGACGTGGACCACACCTGCGGGCCCCCCGACCCGCTCACTTACAAGAGCCGCCTGATGCGCCCCTGATACATCCGGCCCGAACTTTTTTCGCGGAAGTTTTCGGGCCCCCGTTTCCGCCGAAGCCGCCGGCCCTGTCACACGCTGCGGATAGGTTCTACCCATGCGTGAACTCATCCCCGCCTCCTGGGCGCCGGTACTTGCCGCCGAGACCGAGCAGCCGTATTTCGCCGACCTGGAGGCCTTCCTTAAGACCGAGCGCGCCGAGCACCAGGTGTTCCCGCCCGAGGACGAGGTGTTCGCGGCGCTGAACGCGACGCCTTACGAGGACGTGAAGGTCGTGCTCATCGGTCAGGACCCGTACCACGACGACGGCCAGGCCCACGGCATGTGCTTCTCGGTGCGGCCCGGAGTCCGGATCCCGCCGTCGCTGCGCAACATGTACAAGGAACTGGAATCGGACCTGGGCATCCCGCCGGTCGGCCACGGCTACCTGCAAGCCTGGGCCGACCAGGGTGTGCTGCTGCTCAACACGGTGCTGACGGTGCGCGCGCACGAGCCCGCCTCGCACAAGGACCGCGGCTGGGAGAAGTTCACCGACGCCGTCATCAAGGACGTCTCGGCGCGGGAGAAGCCGGTGGTGTTCGTGCTCTGGGGCGCGCACGCCAAGAAGAAGGCGAAGCTGATCGACACCTCGCGGCACGCGATCGTGCAGGGCGCGCACCCTTCGCCGCTGTCGGCGAAGCTGTTCTTCGGCTCGAAGCCGTTCTCCGCGGTGAACGACGCGCTGGCCGGGTTCGGTCAGGAGCCGATCGACTGGCGGCTGCCTGCGACTGTGTGAGTTCTCGGAGGTATCGGCGCCGGCAGGGG
>JABFXP010000144.1 GCA_013361685.1 Catenulispora sp. | reverse complement strand
GCGAAGCCCTCGCTCGCGGCGTGCACCACGAGCGCCAGCACCAGCGGCGCGGAGGCGGCCACGGCCAGCGCCGAGCCCTCCAGCGCGCGGTGCACGCCCAGCGCCGCGGCCGTGCCGACACCGCCGGCCAGGCCCGGTTCGCACGGGCAGCCGCGCTTCATCAGCACCCCGGAGGCGACGTACCCCAGCGCCCCGGCCAGCAGCACCGCGGGCCAGCCGACCCCGGTCTGGCGCACGTCCCCGGCCACGTCCGGGCCCAGATCCGCGACCACCACCGCGATCAGCGCCCCGCAGGACGCCGCCAGCGGCACCGCCGAAGCCCGGGGCGAGCGCCGCCCCAGGTCGGCCCCGAACAATGTGGCGGCGGCGATCAGCGCCACCCCCAGCCAGCCGTCGAAGGTCCCCATGAGCGCCGTCCCCTCCACCGGGCCGCCGGCCCGTCCTGTTTCGGTGAGTGTCACCGAACCGGGCGAACCGGGACAGACCCCCGCGGGGTATCAGGGCGCAGATCATCCGAAACCGCCCCCGGGCCGCCAGGACACGCCGGGGCCGCGCCGGGCGGACACGCCGGTGCCCGGCAGCTCCTGAGCAGCTGCCGGGCACCGGTGCGCCAGACCCTATTACAGGCGCGCGACTCCGTCACGCCGGGCGGCGTCGGCGACCGCGGCGGTCACCGCCGGGGCCACCCGCTCGTCGAACGGGCTGGGGATCACCTTGTCCGCGGCCAGCTCACCGGCCACCACCGCGGCCAGCGCCTCGGCGGCGGCCAGCTTCATGCCCTCGGTGATGCGCGAGGCCCGCACCGACAGCGCCCCGGCGAAGACGCCGGGGAAGGCGAGCACGTTGTTGATCTGGTTGGGGAAGTCCGAGCGGCCGGTGGCGACCACGGCGGCGTACTTGTGGGCCACGTCGGGGTGGATCTCGGGGTTCGGATTGGCCATCGCCGCGATGATCGCGTCCGGGGCCATGGTGGCCACCACCTCCTCCGGCACGCTGCCGGAGGACACGCCGATGAAGACGTCCGCGCCGCGCATCGCCTCGGCCAGCCCGCCGGTGAGCCCGCCCCGGTTGGTGAGCGCGGCCAGTTCGGCCTTCACCGGGTTCGACGCCAGGTCGGCCCGGTCGGCCGAGACGATCCCCCGGGAGTCGACCACGGTCAGGTCGCCGATCCCGGCGTCCAGCAGGATCTTGGCGATCGCCACCCCGGCCGCTCCGGCGCCGGAGATGACCGCGCGCAGCGCGGACAGTTCGCGGCCCACCACCACCGCGGCGTTGCGCAGCGCGGCCAGCAGCACGATCGCGGTGCCGTGCTGGTCGTCGTGGAAGACCGGGATGTCCAGGCGCTCCTGGAGCCGGCGCTCCACCTCGAAGCAGCGCGGGGCCGAGATGTCCTCCAGGTTGATGCCGCCGAAACCGGGCGCCAGCCGGGCCACGGTCTCCACCAGCGCGTCCACGTCGGTGCAGTCCAGGCACAGCGGCACCGCGTCCACCCCGCCGAACTGCTTGAACAGCACCGCCTTGCCCTCCATCACCGGCAAGGCGGCCAGCGGGCCGATGTCGCCCAGGCCCAGCACCGCGGTGCCGTCGGTGACCACGGCCACGGTGTTGGACTTCCAGGTGTAGTCCATCGCCAGCTCCGGCTGGTCGGCGATGGCGGTGCAGACCTGCGCCACGCCCGGCGTGTAGGCCAGCGACAGGTCGGCGCGGTCGCGCAGCGGGACGGTGGCGCGGACCTCCATCTTGCCGCCGCGGTGCAGGGTGAAGACCGGGGCTTCGGCCGGTGCCGGGACCTGCGCCGCGAGCTGGTCGTCGAGGATCTGGGAGGGGATGAGCTGCCCTGACATGGCTGACCCCTAGCTGCCGCTGGGCGGCGTGTTGAGGGAAACGGGGGACGAGAAGCGGTGAACCTGTTGAGGGGTGAGGGGAGGTTCGCCGCGCGGCGGTGCTGCAGTCGGATGGTCGTCCGTACCGCGCTCCGCCTGCCGCGGATGAATCCACATCGACGCTGTCGCATCGACGAAGCGGGGTTCGCCCGTGATGCGATTTTTACATGGCTGCCTATGTTCAACAGCACTTTGCCGGTGCAAGGATTCCAGCACCGTACCCCATGAAGGTGGCTGGAGCGGGGTGCGACCACCCACGAGGAGGAGAAACACATGCGAGCCGGGAGAACTCCCAAGGCCGTCATAACCGGGGTCGCGGGGATCGCGCTGGCCCTGACCGTCGCCGGCTGCGGCAGCGGCAGCAAGCCGGGCGGCAGCGCCCCCACCAGCACCGCGGGCGACACCACGTCCAGCGCCTCGAGTTCGGCGCCGGCCTCGAGCTCGTCCTCCTCTTCGGCCTCGGCCTCCAGTTCCTCACCGGCCGCCGCCGGCGGCGTCGACAGCTCCGCCGCGGCGCTGGTCCCGGCCGCGATCAAGAGCAAGGGCACGCTGGCGATCGCCACCGACCCCAGCTACCCGCCGAACGAGTCCAAGGACGCCAACGGCAAGATCGTCGGCTGGGACATCGACCTGGGCAACGCCATCGCCGCCAAGCTCGGCCTGAAGGCGGACTTCCAGGAGGCCAAGTTCGACGACATCGTCACCGGCATCTCCACCGGCAAGTACGACGCCGGCATGTCCTCGATCACCGACAACAAGACCCGCGAGGGCGTCGACGACTTCGTGACGTACTTCAACGCCGGCACCAAGCTGATGGTCCTCAAGGGCAACCCGGAGAAGCTGACCGGCAACGGCCCGACCGACCTGTCGCTGTGCGGCCTGACCGTCGGCGTGGAGAAGGGCACGGTCCAGGAGACCGACGACATCCCGAACCGCAACAAGGCGTGCAAGGCGGCGGGCAAGAAGGAGATCAAGACCCTCTCGCAGGACACCCAGGACCAGATCAACGAGTCGCTGGGCGCGAACCGCTGCGACGCGGTGCTGGCCGACTCCCCGGTCGTGGACTACTACGCCAAGAGCGGCAACTTCGACGCGGTCGGCGACATCTACGCCGGCGCCCCGTACGGCATCGCCATCGCCAAGACCAACAACGGGCTCTCGCAGGCGGTCCAGGCCGCGCTGAAGGACCTGGTGGCCGACGGCACCTACCACCAGCTGACCACCAAGTACGGCATCCAGTCGGGCGACCAGACGAACCCGGGCCTGAACCAGGCACAGAGCTGAGCCGACCTTGAGTGAGAACAACCCGGCGGCGGGCGCGGACGACGCGCCCGCCGCGGCGGCTCCGCGACCCGCCGCCATCCGCGCGGTGCCGGTGCGCCACCCGGGCCGGTGGATCAGTGCGGCGATCCTGCTGGTGCTGCTGGCCATGCTCGGCAACATGTTGATGTTCAACGGGACCTTCCGCTGGGACCTGGTCTGGCAGTGGGTGCGCTGGCACACCATCGTCAACGGCGCGTGGGTCACCCTGCAGCTGACCTTCTTCGCGATGCTCATCGGCGTCGTCGGCGGCGTGCTGCTGGCGGTGATGAGGCTCTCGGAGAACCCGATCTCCGGCGGCGTGGCCTGGCTGTACACCTGGTTCTTCCGGGGCACCCCGGTCCTGGTGCAGCTGCTGTTCTGGAACAACATCGCCAAGCTGGTCGGCCGGCAGATCAGCATCGGGATCCCGTTCGGCCCGGCCTTCTTCCACGTGGACACCAACGCCACCATCACCAAGTTCATCGCCGCGGTGCTCGCGCTGGGCCTGAACGAGGCCGCGTACATGTCCGAGATCGTCCGGGCCGGCATCCTGTCGGTGGACGAGGGCCAGACCGAGGCCGCGGCCTCGCTGGGGATGCGGCGGGACCGGATCATGCGGCGGATCGTGCTGCCGCAGGCGATGCGGGTCATCATCCCGCCGACCGGCAACGAGACCATCAGCATGCTGAAGACCTCGTCGCTGGCCTCGGTGATCGGCGTGGTGGAGCTGACCGACGCCAGCGAG
>JABFXP010000047.1 GCA_013361685.1 Catenulispora sp. | reverse complement strand
AGGCGCTGGCCGGCCTGGCCGACCGCGGCCGCCGGTTCGGCCTGCGGATGGTGCTGGGCGCCTCGCTGATCGAGACGGCCGGCTACGGCGCCCCGGGCACCGCCACCGGCGAGCGGGCGTTCGTGACCGCCCTGAGCACGCCGGTGTGCCTGGCCGCCGATCTGCGGGTGGCGATGCGCGCCTCGAACCCGGAGGCGGTGCGGCTGATCCTGGGTGCCGGTGCCACCGGCACCACGGCGCCGGGCGGCCCGGACCTGCCCGGCCGGGCCCAGGCCAAGCTGCCGAGCGGGGCGGTGGTGCCGTTCCAGGCCGCCGGCATCGGTGTGCCGATGGCGTCCTCGGCGACCCCGTCGAGCCGTCCCACGGTCCGGATCCAGGACTGGCACGAACTCGGCGAGCCGGTCCGCGCCGTCCGGGCGCGCCGCGATGCGGACAGCGGCCCGACGGACCTGTCGCTGCTGGTGGGGGCGCTCCGTAAGGCCGCTGAGTAACCGGACGTCACCCTGCCGAGCTGGACTGAGCTGGACGTAGGCGACTAAAACGAACTAAGCAGGAACCCACAGCAGGGAAGGCACTGGATCAGCGGCCGGCACGGCAGCACGGCGGCACCGGAACGGAAGAAGACAGGACCGCACACAGCCGCCGGCGACGCCGGGCCGGAACGGCACGACGGCCCGGCGGACAGGGCAGAACGGGACGGGACGATGGAGCCGACGCGCGTCGAAGTCGCGTATTGCGAAGGCTGGGACGCCACCGCGCACACCGCGTTCCGCCTGTTGAAGGAGGGCACCGCCCGCGCCCGCCACGCGGCCGGGGAACGCTACGCGGTCCTGCTCAGCGTCGACGCCGAACCCCGCGCGCTGGTCCAGGTCGACACCGGCGCCGGCTACCTCGGCGTGTTCGGCTTCGACCTCGCCGGCCGGCGCTCTCTGAAGTTCTCCTACCGGGACCTCGGCGACCACCTGATGCTCCGCGAGCTGAAGGCCTGGCGGCACGCCGACGACGACGAGCCGGAGTTCGGCGCCGACCTGCGCATCACCTTCCGCTTCTGGCCCGACGAACCGGTCCGCACCGCCCTGGACGACACCCGCCGCGGCCACTTCACCGCCTTCGCCAACCTCCCCTCTCCCCTGCACCAGATCCCGCCGCTGGAGTTCGGCACCTGGCCGGTGGACGGCTGGCTGCTCGGCGCCTTCGAACCCCTGGAGTTCGAGACCGCCCCGGACCCGGAGCAGGAGGAGACAGGCCGGTTCCGCGCGTTGTGGAGCGCGCCCGAGAGCGCGCGCCCCATCGCCTTGGAGGCGCTGTTCATACCGGGCGCCCGCATCCGCAACGGCCACGGCGAGGTGTTCGAAGTGAGCGCGGTGCGCCCGGTGGGCCGCCTGCGCCTGGCCACCGGCCGCCTGGTCTCCGCCGACCCGGCGACCGTCGAGCTTGAGGGCGACCTCGCCACGGAGCCCTACACGGTCGCGGTGCCGCCGGGGGTGTATCCGGTGGAGACGGCGGTGGTCCGCACCGCGGGCCGCGACCGCGAGACGGTCGCGGCGGCCCGGCTGCGGGTCGGCGACGCGGCGACGGCCACCTGGGAGCTGGCGCTGCGCCCGGGCCAGGATCCCCGCCTGCTCGGCGCGTCGGAGTACTACGGCTTCACGGTGGACTCCGGCACCGGCGCGTTCCTGGACGCCGCCGCGACCACGGCGCTGGCCGCTTATCAGGACGCCGATGACGCCGAACAGGCCGAGGCGACGATCCCGACCGGCGAGGAACCGGCGGAGCTGCTGACGTACCCCAGCGGCCGTGGCGACGGCTCGTACCCGGTGTGGATCGGCCGTGACGCCGCCGGCGGGGTGACCTGCTTCATCGCGGACATGCGCCTGCTGGGGCGCGGCGTGGAGGTCCTGGAACCGTCCGGGGTCGAGACCGCCGCGCTTCTCCCCGGCACACCGGCGCTGCCCGAACGCGCACCGGTGCAGCCGAGACCGTTCTCCTCACAGACGGTTCTCGAGTTCTTCAACGACACCGCCGACGCCCAGGCCGAGTTCTGGGCGCGCCGCATGGGGCACTGAAGCTTTCGAGGTGAGCTTCTTGAGGTGAGCGGAGCGCCGGGCGATTCCGTCGCGCTATTGCTCGCGGCTATCTGATGTAGCCCGACCACGTCGCCCGAGCCCCCGCATCGCCGACCCGGATCGTCTGCACCACGGCGGCGACCGCCGCCGCCGTCGCGATGACCGCGAAGATGGTGGTCAGCGGCGGGCGCTCGTACTTCTCAGCGAGCACCAGCAGGATCGCGGCGACCAGCAGCCCGAGCACGTACCAGATCAGCGTCAGCCCGAGGTTCTTGTGGTCGATGACCGGCTTGAGCTGGGAGAAGCCGGAGAAGCTGTTGAAGAACGCGAGTCCGGTGAGCCGGGCTATCCAGGTCCCGACCACGGCCAGGGCATCGATTCCGACGATCGCGAAGCCGATCTTGCCGGCGCGCCACTGGGGACGCACCGCCATGGCGACCGTGGCCAGCGCCGCCACCGGGATGCCCACGACCATCAGGTGGATCACCAGGACGTGGGTGGGCAGGCCGAAGATCTTGTAGTCCACCGATGTGCCTCCGTCAGATGCCTGTGGGGTCACCTAAACGTACGACACCCGCCTCTGCGTTCAAACGTGAACCACTTTTCTCGCGGACCATCGACGAGTTCCGGCACGGCTGAACCACTGGCTCCGCGTCGGTCAGCGGCCCGACTCGATCACCGCCGCGACGTCCGCGGCCCGCGCCGCCTCCTCCGCGGCGAACCGCTTCTCCCGGTCCAGCCGCTCGGCCAGGTCCTCGTCGGCCTTCATCAGGTCCTCGACGTCCGCGGCGGCGTGGTCGAGCACGCCCATGTCGGCGTACGCCTTGCGCACCCGGGGCCCCCACAGCCCGATGTCCTTCACTGTCGGCACGATCCGTGTAAACAACAGGTTCCGGAACGCCGTGTAGTAGTCGGAGTGCTCGTTGAGCTCCATGCAGCGGTCCACCGGCAGCCCCAGGCGCTCGTACACCTCACGCCCGTTGATCCGGTCGCGCATCAGATAGCAGCCCTCGACCACGAATTCCTCGCGCTCGTCGCGCTCGGCCTGCGTCAACTCCTTGTAGTAGTCGCGCAGCGCCAGCCTGCCGAACGCGACGTGCCGCGCCTCGTCCTGCATCACATACGCGAGGATCTGCTTCGGCAGCGGCATCGTGGTCAGATCCCGCATGACCCCGAACGCGGCCAGCGCCAGCCCCTCGATCAGCACTTGCATGCCCAGGTAGGGCATGTCCCACCGGGAGTCGGACAGCGTGTCGTCCAGCAGGGCCTTCAACTGGTCGTTGATCGGGTAGAACAGCCCGACCTTCTCCTTCAGGAACCGCGAGTAGACCTCGGCGTGCCGCGCCTCGTCCATGGTCTGCGTGGCGGCGTAGAACTTGGCGTCCAGGTTCGGCACCGACTCCACGATCCGGGCCGAGCAGATCATCGCGCCCTGCTCCCCGTGCAGGAAGTTCGAGAACTGCCACGCGATCTGGTGCCGCCCCAGCTCGTCGTGCTCGTCCGGCGTCATCCGCTCCCAGATGTCGGTGCCGAACAGCGGGGACATCTCGTGCGGGAACCCCAGGATGTCCATCGGGTCCACCGGCAGCGACCAGTCGATCCGTGTGACCTGGTCCCACTGCTTGTCCTTCCCCTTCTGGTACAGGTTCAGGAGGCGGTCGCGCCCGTCGTCGTACTCCCAGGTGAAACGGGCGTAGCCGGTTTCGGCCACGTCCCAGGTCTCGTGCTCCGCCGGCAGGGTGTAAAGGTCGTGGGTGGACACCGGGGCACCTTCCGTTTCTAGGTCGTTGTCAGGTCCCGCATCAGGCGCCGGACCACCTCGGCGATGTGCCGGGAGGTGGTGTCGACCGGTTCGGTGGCGACGA
>JABFXP010000440.1 GCA_013361685.1 Catenulispora sp. | reverse complement strand
AGAACATCTCGGTGCCGGTGACGGTCAGCCGGGCGATCTCCTGCCCGTCGTGATGCAGACGCCAGATACTGCCGGTGGCCAGGTGCGGGTTGCTCATGGGCTCCGTCCGCCTTTCAGGTCGACGAGGCTGCCGCTCGTGACGTCGGCGGGGCGAAAAGGTACCGGTCGACGATCAGCGCGGCGTCGGCGAGGACGTCGGCGTCGCCTTCGTAGTTGTCGCGGAATGCGACTTCGAGCAGGTGGCTGGCGATTTCGACGGCGAGGCGGACTCGGCGGCGGGATTCCGGGGTGTCCGGCATGGCATAGCCCCGGACCAGGGCGGCGTGGATCAGTTCGGCGATCGCCAGGTCGGATTGTTCGACGGTGGTCTTGAGCGTGGGCATGTTGGGGCCGTGGTACCAGATGTTGCGGCGGCCGGGTTCGGTGCGGAAGGCGTCGGCGATGGCGGTGATCAGTTTCGCGGCGAAGTCTTGGGAGCTGGCCGGCAGGGGTTGGGTGGTGACCTGCTCGATGACGTCGACGTCGCTTTCCAGCCAGCGGCGGACCAGGGAGGCGACGATGGCCTCCTTGTCGGCGAAGTAGCGGTAGAGCACGCCGACGGAGACTCCGGCCTCGGCGGCGATCATCTTGGTGCCCAGGTCTTCGTAGCTGGTGGTTTCCAGCAGTGTCGCGGTCGCCTCCTGGATCCGGGACACCTTCTCCCGGCTGCGTTGCTGCTGCGGTGCGGTCTGCTCTGCCATCGGGCTCCTTGACACTTTCCAAAACCTGAACCAGAGTCTAGTTCGTGTTTACGTTCAGGGGGAATCCACACGCCGGCCTCGGGCCCGACTTCCATCGGATCTGGGCCTCGATCACCGTATCGAGCCTCGGGGACGGCATGCGCTTCGTCGCCCTGCCGCTCCTCGCGGCGCGCCTCACCACCGACCCGCGGCAGATCGCGGCGGTGTATGTGGCCGAACAGCTGCCCTTGCTCCTGTTCGGCCTGCTCGCCGGCGCGGTGGCGGACCGCGCCGACCGCCGCCGCATCCTCTGGCTGGTGGACGCTGCCCGAGCCCTGACCGTCGGGGCACTCGCCGCCGCGGTGGCGTCCCACGCGCTGACGATCCAGCTGCTGGTGGGTGTCAGCTTCCTGCTCGGCCTCGGGCAGACCGTCTACAACGGCGCCTGGTCGGGCCTGGTGCCGACAATGGTGGCGCCGGAGAATTTCACCCGGGCCAACGCCCGTCTGCAGGCGGGCTCGCTGGTCACCGACACGCTGTTGGGAACGCCGCTCGGCGCGATGCTGTTCGGCATCACGGCGGCGCTTCCGTTCGCGGTCGACGCAGGGTCGTTCGCTGCGGCCGCCGCACTGGCTTTCCTGCTTCAGGGGAACTTCCGGCCGCAGCCCTCGCCGACGGCGGCTCGCCGGGAGACGCTGCGCAGCGACATGGCGTACGGGCTGCGCTGGCTTTGGCGGCACCGCCTGCTGCGCCGACTGTGCTTGGCATCGGCGATCATGAATCTCGTCGCCGCCGCCCTGATCGCCGTGCTGGTCCTCTACGCCCGGCAGGTCCTGGGGCTGGGCAGCCTCGGCTTCGCGTTCCTCATCGCCTCCTTCGCGCTCGGCGGGATGGCCGGAGCCGCCGCGACGTCCCGCCTGACCGCACGGTTCGGCAATGACCGCGTCCTGAGACTGGCTGCCGCGACCACGGCCATCGCCGCCGTAGGTGCCGGTGCCACGGCGTCGGGGCTTGTGGCTGGAGCGTGTATCGCGCTGTATGGGGCGACGAGTCTGGTGTGGAACATCACGGCGATATCGCTACGTCAGTCGCTTGTGCCTGCCGACTTGCTGGGGCGGGTCGCCATGGCGTTCCAGATGGCTATCGGTGGCGCCACCACACTTGGCGCGGCTGCGGGGGGCTTTGTTGCCAGCGCGTTCGGGCTTCGCGCGCCGTTCTATGTCGGGGCTGTGCTGTTGGTGGCAGCCGGTCTGGTTCCCATGCGGGCCGTCGGCGAAGAAGGCACTGCGGCTGCGCCGGGAGCGGTTGGTGAGGCGCTGTCCTAGGTGTACTGGCCAGGTGTACTGACCTGGGTGTACTGACCATGGAGGTCGTGGCGCTAGATTCCCTCCAATGAGCGAGCAGCCTCTTATCGGCGATCACCGCGGTCACAAGCTTTCGCCTTCTGAGATCGAGGGCCTTGACGCTCTGTGGGCCCGCCACTGGACTCCGCCGCAGGTCGCGCAGCGGCTCGCCGGCGTCGACGCGCCGTGGTGCGTAGCCGCCGGCTGGGCCCTGGAGTTGTTTTGCGGTGCCCCGACCCGCAGGCACAGCGACTTGGAGATCGCGGTTCCGGCGGCAGCGTTCCCGCAGATCCGCGCACGTTTCGACGAGTACGTGTTCGATGCCGTGAGCAGCGGCTGCCTTTGGTACGACGCGGCGCCCGAAGTGCTTGCGGCCACGCACCAAACGTGGCTGCGTGATTCTGCGAGCGGTGACTACTTGTTCGACGTGTTCCGGGAGCCGCACGACGGCGATACGTGGATCTGCCGGCACAATCCGGCGATCCGGCTGCCGTACGCGGACATCATCCTCCGCACCGCCGACGGCATCCCGTTCCTGGCTCCGGAACTGGTCTTGCTGTTCAAAGCCAAGAATGTCCGGCCCAAGGACCAGGCCGACTTCGAGACTGCGCTCCCGCACCTGAGCCCCGGCCGGCGTGCGACGCTGGCCGATCTGATCGTGCGCGGATACCCCGAGCACCAGTGGCTCGCCGCCCTGTAAGTCACGAGCCTTCAGGCTGGTCGTCCTACTAAGGTGACGGCGGGTTTCAAGGTTCTGGGAAGGGTTGATCGATGGCTGAGCTGGTGCGTTTGGGTGCGGGGCATGCCAAGGCAGTGCTGGCGTTCGAGGTGGAGAATCGTGCGTTCTTCGCAAGGTCGATCTCTGATCGTGGCGATGCCTATTTTGAGCGGTTCGCTGAGGGTTTTGATGCCTTGTTGGCCGAGCAGGCGGCCGGTGTGTGCGTGTTTTCGGTGCTGATCGATGACGATGGTTCGGTGCTGGGCAGGTTCAACATGGTTGATATCGAGGATGGCAGTGCGGTGTTGGGTTACCGGGTTGCGGAGCGGGCGACGGGGCGAGGTGTGGCGACCGCGGCGGTTCGGGAGTTGTGTGAGGTGGCGCGGGTGCAGTTCGGGTTGCGGTCGTTGCGGGCGGCGGTGGCGCATACGAACGCGGCGTCGCAGCGGGTGCTGGTGAAGGCGGGATTCGTTTTGGTGGGACCGGCCGATCCCGCGGACATCGGGGGCAACGAGGGGGTGTGGTTCCGGCGTGACCTGCTGAGCGAGGCGTCTTAGGGCCGGTTTCAGACACGGCTGGTGCCGGATCCCCGGGAAATCCGGTCGAGAATGCCACAGTGGGCTGCCACCCTGACCGCATGCTGCTCAAGCTGACCGGATCCAGCTGTTCCGGCAAGTCCACGCTCGCTTTTGCCGTGGCAGACCGCCTGCAGCGGATCGCCGTGCACGACTTCGATGAGGTCGGTGTGCCGGCGCGTGCCGATCGTCATTGGCGTCACCGTATGACCGAGCTGTGGGTGCGCCGCGCGCTGGAGTATCAAAGTCGTGGGATCGACCTCCTGCTGACCGGGCAGTCACCGCTGGGCGAGGTTCTGGCGGCGCCCTCGGCTCCGCTGCTGGATGGGATCGCGGTGTGTCTGGTCGATGTCGCCGACGAGGTCCGGCGTGAACGGCTCAGCGTGCGTGACGCGGGCCGGTGGGATGCCTCGGCCGTTGATGCGTTCCTCAATTGGGCTGCTTGGCACCGTGGGCATGCGCGGGATCCCCGCTACCGGCCCGACGTCATCATCGACAGCGGCATGTCGGCGATGGCCTGGCACCGTTGGACAGGGTGGACCGCCGAGGACCCGCGGTGGCGCACTGACCTGCTCGACACTACCGGCCAGCCTGTTGCGGAGTCTGCGGATCAGGTGGAGCGGTGGGTGGTCGAACGGCGTGAGGCGCACCGAGTCGGTCAGCTGGCCCTGGGCTGTGGCTGGTCTGATGTACTGATCTGAGAGGCGCGGGGCAGCTCGTCGTCAGGCGGGGTGAGGAGATGGCGATGCGTGGCAGGTATGACCGGGGTCTTATCTGCCCGTTGTGCGATAGGGGGATCGACCCCGGTGGACCGGCCGTTTCGTCGTCCCGGGCGCGAGACGGCGACGCCGTGAAATCGCACTGGGTGCCGTTCGTGGAGGATCTTCGGGGGACGCCGGACCGGTTGGTCCACGTGGAGTGCTACGTCGAGGAGAGTGGCTTGTCGACGCTGGTGGGGGTCCTGACCGAGCGGGATACCGCCGAGCGGATGCGCGAGTTCCGCCGCTGGCAGCAGGAGCAGGCCAGTAAGCGAACCGAGTGAGGTTCGTGGACCGGCCTGGCGGGGCTAAATAGTTCGGCGCGCTGGCAGCCGGAGCGTTACGCTGAGTTCATGACCTCGTTCTGCGCGTACATGATGCCCCGTCCACGGGGCTGCTGACGCGCGGAGTTTTTCGACTTTCAGGCCCCGGTGACGGGGCCTTTCGCGTTTGCATCCCAGGCTCCGCCTCACCGCAGTTGACTTCGATGAGATGGAGCGAAGCCGATGACCGCGAACCGTACGTACATCACCACCACCATTCCCTATGTGAATGCCCGGCCTCACCTGGGCTTCGCTCTTGAGTTGGTTCAGGCTGACGTCCTGGCTCGGCACGCCCGGCAGCGTGGCGGTCTCGTCCGGGCTGTGACCGGCACTGACGACAATTCCCTGAAGAACGTGCTTGCCGCGAGCGCCGAGGGTGTGGCTGTGCGGGATCTTGTGGATCGTAATGCTGCGGCGTTTGCGGCGTTGGGTGGTCCGTTGGCGTTGTCGTTTGATGATTTTATTCGTACGAGTAGTGATCCGCGTCATCGTGTTGGGGTGGAGAAGTTGTGGCGGCGTTGTGCTGAGGCTGGTGATTTGTATCGGAAGCATTATGAGGGGCTTTATTGCGTTGGTTGTGAGGGGTTTTATGCGGCTGAGGATTTGGTGGGTGGGTGTTGTCCGGAGCATGGTACGGTGCCGCAGTTGGTTTCGGAGGAGAACTGGTTTTTTCGTTTGTCGCGGTACGGTGGTCAGTTGCTTGATGTGGTTCGTAGTGGGCGGTTGCGGATTGAGCCGGTGGTGCGGCGTAACGAGATTCTGGCGCTGATCGAGGGTGGTCTGCGCGATTTCTCGATTTCGCGGTCTGCGGCGCGTGCTCGTGGCTGGGGTATTCCGGTGCCTGGCGATCCGGGTCAGGTGATCTACGTGTGGTGGGATGCGCTGGGTAACTATGTCACGAGTCTCGGTTATGGCACTGGCGGTCAGGATTTGGCTGCTTGGTGGGCGGGTAGCGGTCGGCGTGTTCATCTGGTCGGTAAGGGTGTCATTCGTTTCCATGCGGTTTATTGGCCTGCGATGCTTTTGTCGGCTGGGTTGGCGTTGCCTACCGATATCTTCGTGCACGATTATTTGACGATTGAGGGTAGGAAGATCAGCAAGTCCAGCGGTGTCACCGCCGATCCCGCGGAGTTGGTGGCGCAGTTCGGAACTGATGCGGTCCGGTGGTGGTTGCTGCGTGAGGTGCCGCGTGTCGGCGACGCGGACTTCACGGTCGATCGGCTCGTTGACCGCGCGAACAGTGATCTGGCGGGTGGATTAGGGAATCTGGTGCACCGTACTGTCACCATGATTCATCGCTATCGCGGGGGCGGGGTTCCGGGGACGTCGCGCGCAACGCTTCCGGTGCTTCCGGTGCGTCCGACGTCGCAGACCACGGCCTTGGAGCAGGTTTGTGCGGCGGTGCCGGCGGCGGTGGACGCGGCGTTGGAGGCTTTTGATTTCCGCCGCGCCACCTCGGCGGTGTGGTCGATCGTCGAGGAAGCGAACCGCGCGATCGACGTCACCCGCCCCTGGCAGCTCGCCAAGGCCGAACAAGGTGGCGACCAGCAAGCGGCCGAGCAGCTCGACGCCGTCCTGGCCGGGCTGCACCACGCATGCGTGACCCTGGCGACGGTCCTGGTGCCGTTCCTGCCCGGTGCGGCGGAGCTGATCAAGATTCGCTGCACTCCGATTGGCGGGACGCTGCCTGCCAGTACGGTCCTGTTCGAGCGGATCGAGGGTTGAATCAGTTGCGGCCCCGGAAGGAGCGTGAGCCGAGGATTTTCGCGTGTGTGGCTTTGAACCAGTCCCGCAGTTCGGCGTTGATCGCGGTGGATTCCTGCGCGGTGAGGCTCACGCGTGGTTCGGTCGCGGGCCAGGCCTCGGCCATGCGGGCGCGCAGGCCTGCCGGCGGGTGTTGTGCCCACAGGGTGGTGTTGCGGGCGGTGAGTTGGCGGAGCAGCGGCAGTTGTTCGGCGCGGCTGGTGGAGAGGGTGTCGGCCAGCGCGCGCCATTGGGAGACGCGTTGGGTCTCGGCGTTGTAGCCGATGATGTTGGCGATTTGCGGCATCAGGATGAGGCGGTCGGCCAGGCCGATCATGGCGGTGCTGCCGGCGATGTCGACGGCGATGCCGTCGGCGAGGTATTCGGCGCGTTGCCGGTCGCGGAATCCGAGGGCGTTCAGGGCGGCGTGGATCAGCAGGCATATCGAGCTGAACAGTTTCATCGCGAGCATGATGAGTAGTTCCAGCAAGGCGCCGCGGCCGGCGGCTCGTGGGGAGCCGTACATGACGCGGTCGAAGGAGCGTTGGGATACGTGGGTGTAGCGGGCGAGGGCGCCGAAGGTGCGCATTGCGGGTTGGACGAGGAGGCTGCGCATGGGGTCGCCGTTGACTTGGTGGCCTATTTCGTGGGCGAGTAGTGCGACGTGCTGTTGTGGTTCCAGGACTAGCCATAGTGGCAGTCCCAGGTTCAGGACGCGGCGTTGTCTGATGCCGGCGCGCCAGGTGGAGGCGTTGAAGGCGAAGTCGACGGCGATGACGTCTGGTGCGTGGGCGCCTGCTGCCTGGGCTACCTGGTCGACGAGCGAATACAGTGCGGGGTAGTCGGTGCGTTTGAGTCTGTGGCCTCTTTTGGGGAGCTTGCCCAGCCGTGGTCGCAGCACCACTGCTACCAGGATCAGTGCGGCGCCGCCGACGAACGCCAGTCCGCCGTGGGTGATGAGCACGACGCCGTAGGCGGCGGTCGCGGCGACCACGGCGATCAGCAGCAGCGATACCGCGAGCAGGATCCTGCCTACTGTGCTGGGTTCGGGGCCGTCGGGTCGCCGGGCCGAGTACTTGGTGAACTGCTCCTGATCGAGCCGGAACGCGGTGCGGTGGGAGCGTCGGACGAGCCAGCCCCAGCCGCGGGGGGCGGTGAGGGCCTCGCCGAGGTTTCCGAGGTTCCATTCACAGGCCGGGCACCAGCTCGGGCCGTTGTCCACTCGGTACAGCCGCTCTGCGCAGTCGGGGCATGTCAGGCCTGTGGTTGTCGTCGACACAGGCTGCATCATGCCCTACGGCTCGGCGTGCTGTCCCAGGGTTCTGGCTGGTCCGCGTGGCCCTGTTGTCAGGCCGGTGCCATTGTGCGGACTCGGCGCAGGCACACGCCTGCCAGGGCGAGGCTCAGCAGGAGGTAGAGCGCGGTTTCTTCGGCTTGGAACTGGGCGAATCGTGTGCCGGGTTGGTAGTCGGCGGTTTGGCGGAGATGCAGGGCGTTGATCGCGGCGAAGCATGCGGTGGGGTCGTCCGTCATCGTCTGGCAGGCTTGGGGTGCCGGGGCGTGGAACGGGGCGCCGGTGGCGTCGGTCAGGTGGACGGAGAAGACCCAGGCTCCTGGGACGTCCACCGGCGTCTGGACGTGCAGTGTGGGGCCGTCGACGCTGAGTTCCAGCCCGGGGTGGTGGGCGTCCACGATCAGCGGCACGCTGGTGCGTTCCGGGGCGGCGTAGTGCTGGCGTACCGCAACCGGCACGGCTATCTGCACCGCCGCCAGCACTACCAGGGTCGCGGCCAGCGCGGGCAGCGTGCGCCGCAGGAGCAGTCCGGCTGTGACCCCGATGAGGTAGCCGAACACTGCGACGGCTACGGGGGCGATGCCGCGCGCGCCGAATACCACGGGGTTGAAGTGGTTGGGCAGTGCGCCTTGTTCGCCGCCGGCTAGGTGTGCGGCCTGGTCGATCGGGGTGGACCACCAGGTGACTGCCCAGCTCAGCAGGCCTGTGAGGATGGTGGCGGCGGTGGCGCCGGCGGCGAGTTTCACTGTGAGCCAGCGGTGGCGGGTGACGCTTTGGGTCCAGGCCAGGCGTAGTGTGCCGGTTTCTGTTTCGCGGCTTGCCAGTGGTGCGCCCCAGAACAGGCCGAGGAGGGCTGGTAGGAGGTAGAGCATCACGATGGCGGTGAAGTAGATCACCAGGATCGAGGTGTCGGCTTTGATTGCGGTGAAGAATGCTTCGCGTGCTGGTGTGCAGGTTTGTGGTGTGCCGCAGTGGTTCAGGTGTTGTGTGGTGAACAGGTGGTTGAGGTGTGGGCCGGTGGCGGCCAGGGGCAGCAGGATGGCCAGGGTCAGTGCGGACATGGTGAGGGCGGCGGTGCGGAACTGTCGCCAGGCGAGCCACATCATCGGGTTTCCTCCTGGGTGTGGTGTCCGCGGCTGAGGTAGGTCAGGACCATGTCTTCGACGTCGGCGTCGGGTTTTGTGCGGGCGCGGTGTGCGGCCAGCAGGTCGGTGATGGCGCCGTTGGCTTGGACGCGGCCGGCGGTGAGGATGATCAGGTGGTCGCAGACGCGTTCGAGGTCTGTGAGCAGGTGTGAGGACAGTACGACGCTCATGCCGACCCCAGCCCCAGGCCCAACCCCTGTTCCAGTCCCAGTGCCTGCTCCACTCCCGGTCACGGCGTCGGCCAGGGCGTCGAGGAATTCGCGGCGGGCCAGCGGGTCCAGTGCGGCTGCCGGTTCGTCGAGGATGAGCAGTTCGGGCCGTTTGGCCACGGCCAGGGTCACGGCGAGTTGAGCGCGTTGCCCGCCGGACAGGGTGCGTGTTTTCGCTTTCGGCGGCAGCCCGGCGGCGGTGATCCGGGCGGTGGCCCAGGCGGCGTCCCATCCTGGGTTCAGGTGGGCGCCGAGTTGGAGGTGGTCGGCGACGCTGAGCTGTGCGTAGAGCGGGGCGTCCTGTGCGACGTAGCCGACGCGGGCCAGGTGTGCGGCGTCGGCGGCCGGTGCGGCGCCGAGGACGCGGATGTGCCCGGTGTCCGGGCGTAGCAGGCCGGCGGCCAGGTTCAGCAGGGTGGTTTTGCCTGCGCCGTTGGGGCCGACCAGGCCGACGATGCGGCCGGCGGGGATCGACAGGGTGCAGTCGCTCAGGGCCCAGCGGTTGCGGTTGCGGTAGCGCTTGCCCAGGTTTTCGGCTTGGAGCACGGGCGCCGTTGATGTGGTCATGGGTTCACCGTGGCCGCCGGGGGTGGTGCGGCGCGTCGGACTGGGAGGCCGGATCGGAGGCGGTCGTGGGGGACCGGGGTGCCATGTGGTTGTCGGACCCTGGTCTGACGCGGGCGGTGGGCCTGCGCGGTTACGGTTCAGAGATGAGCGACACTCCGGCTCCGGCCGCGGTTGCGGCCCGGGTCTCGGCGTTGGCGGCGGCGCGGCTGGGGCCCAAGGGCTGGGTCCTGCTGGACTGGGCGGTGGCGGTGCTGCTTGCGCTGCTGGCGACGCTGGGTTGGCGGGAGCTGGCCGGGATGCACGGGCCGCGTGCTGTCGGCGCGGTGCTCGTCGCGTTCTCGACGCTGCCGGCGGGGTTGCGGCGCCGCTGGCCCGGGGCGGTGCTGGTGGTCGTGACGCTGGCCGGCACGGCGGCGATCGCGGGCAGTGCCGAGCCTGCCCCGGCGCTGGCTGCTGTCTATGTCACGTATGTGATTCCGTTGCGGTTTGAGAGCCGTGCGGCGGTGCGGCTGCTCGTCGGAACGGTCGCGGTGATGGTGGTGGGGGTTCTGGTGTTGTCGCCGCCGCCGTATCGGGCGCCCGCGCACAGCCCGATCCCGGCGCTCATCGGCAGCGTCGCGGGTGTCGGTGGTGCTTTCACGCTGGGGTGGGCGAGTCGGCAGCAGCGGGCTCATGCCGCCGCTGAACGGCGGCTGGCCGAACACCGGGCTGCGGAAGCTGTCGAGCGGCGGCTTGCCGAGGCGCAGCGGGCGCACAACGCGCAGCGGCTGCAGATTGCCCGGGAGCTGCACGATGTGGTGGCGCATGCGATGAGCGTCATCGCCGTGCAGGCCGGTGTTGCCCACTTCGTCGCCGCGGACCAGCCTCAGGAGGCGGTTCGGGCGTTGGGGTCGATCGAGCAGATGAGCCGGGGGGCGTTGCGGGAGATGCGGGCTCTGCTGGGGGTGCTGCGGGACAGCGGCGGGTTGGCTCCGGCTCCGGGGCTGACTGACCTGGGTGACGTGGTGGCCCGGGCGGCTGAGGCCGGGGTGCGGGTAGAGGTGGTCGTGAGTGGGCGGCCGGTGGAGTTGCCCGCGGGTTTGGAGCTGGCGGCCTATCGGGTCGTGCAGGAGGCAGTCACTAATGTGATCAAGCATTCTGGTGCTGATTCGTGTCGGGTCGAGGTCGAGTACGGCGGTGACCGGCTGGGGGTGACCGTCACGGACCCCGGCCCCGGCTCTGGTCGGGATCGTGACGCGGTGGCCGCCGCGGGGGCGGAAAACGGTCACGGGCTGCTGGGGATGCGGGAGCGGGTGGGGATGTATGGTGGCCGCTTCGATGCCGGGCCGGTCCCCGACACGGGCGGGTTCTGTGTCGCGATGGTGTTCCCGCTGGTGGCGGGCGAGAGCTCGGAGCTGTGATGATCCGTGTCGTGGTCGCCGACGATCAAGCGCTGGTCCGGGGGAGTTTCCGGCTCCTGGTGGATTCGGCGCCGGATCTGGCGGCGGTCGGGGAGGCCGGCAGCGGCGCCGAGGCGGTGGCGCTGGCGCGCGCCGAGGTGCCCGACGTGGTGTTGATGGATGTGCGGATGCCGGGCATGGACGGCATCGAGGCCACCGGCCGGATCATCGCCGATCCGGCGAGCGCCGGGGTGAAGGTTCTTATTCTGACGACGTTCGATGTTGATGAGTACGTGTTCGCGGCGTTGCGTGCCGGTGCCAGCGGTTTTCTGTTGAAGGACACGCCGCCGGCTGAGTTGTTGGCCGCGGTCCGGGTGGTTGCCGCTGGTGAGGCGCTGCTTGCTCCCAGTGCGACGCGTCGGCTGATCGAGGAGTTCACGCGTCGTCCTGATCCGCTGGTGGTGGCGGCTGCTGCGGAGTTGGAGGGGATTACTGATCGTGAGCGTGAGGTGTTGACGTTGATCGGTCAGGGTTTGTCGAATGCTGAGATCGCGCTGGGGCTGCATGTGAGTTCGTCGACGGTGAAGACTCATATCGGGCGGTTGTTGACGAAGTTGCGGGCTCGTGATCGGGCGCAGCTTGTCATTGCGGCGTACGACAACGGGTTGGTTGTTGCGCGTGGTTCGGGGCGTTGCGGCAGCTGAAAGGGCTTGGGGGCGTGCCTTGGGCTGGTGGCCGGCGGCGGGTTTCGGCGTGGTTGTCGTCGTGGGGCGGTACGGTGGCGTGTCATCTGATCACGCTGTTACTGCTGAAGTGTGGGGCTTGAGATGGCTGAGCTGCCTGTGTCCGCGTCGGGGTCTGTGTCTGACCCTGTCTCTCGTGATGTGCTGGCGACCATTGAGGACGTGCGTCGCCGGTTGTTCGGGCGGCTTGAGGGGCTGACGGATGCCGAGTATCTGTGGGAGCCGGTCGGTGACAGCCTCAGTGTTCGGGCGGGTGCCGACGGGATTTTCCGCGTTGAGGACATGGTGCCGGAGCCGGTTCCGGGCAAGCCGGATCCGGTCACGACGATCGCCTGGCGTATCGCGCACATCGGTACCTTTTGCCTGCGCGGCTATGTGATCCACTTCTTCGAGGACGTTCCCGACTTCGGCGACCGCGAAGCCTGGCCGGGCACGGCGAAGGCGGGTGTCGAGGCGCTGGCCGAGGATTGGGATCGGTTCGTCTCCCGGATCGCGGCTCTGGGTGACCGGCGGCTGGTGGCGCCGATGGGTGTGGGCCCGGAGCCTTGGTCGAACGACACCTACTTGAAGCTTGCTCTGCATGCTCTGGACGAGGTTGCGCATCATGGCGGCGAGATCGGTCTGTTGCGGGACTTGTATCTGCGTGAAGGCCTCTGACATCGCTGTCGGCCGAGGGTCGCCGAGCGTGGGCGGCGCGGGTGCGCGTGGTGAGGTTCTGGATCTGCTGGCGGCCGCGATCGAGTCCGTGAGGTCCGCGCATCCGGTCCGGATCGCGGTCGACGGGCCGGATGCCGCCGGCAAGACCACGTTGGCTGATGAGCTGGCGGTCGTCCTGCGGGCGCGGGGCCGCGAGGTCATCCGTGCCTCGATCGACAGCTTCCACCGTCCTCGGGTCCAGCGCTACCGGCGTGGCCAGTACAGTCCCGAAGGCTGCTACCACGACACGTTCGACTACCAGGCGCTGCGCCGCGTCCTGCTCGACCCGCTCGGCCCAGACGGTGACCGGCGTTACCAGCCAGCGGTGTTCGACCACCGAACAGACAACGCGGTGTGCGCACCGGCCACGACCGCATCGGCGGACGCGGTACTGCTGTTCGACGGGGTGTTCCTGCTGCGTCCGGAACTGGCCGACGTGTGGGACTTACGGGTGTTCGTCACGGTCACCGCCGAGGAGACGCTCCGGCGCGCGCTTGGCAGGGACCTTGCGCTGCTCGGATCCGCCGCCGAGGTCCGGCGGCGTTATCGTGAGCGCTACCTGCCTGCTCAGCAGCTTTACACCGCCGAAGCCCGCCCCGATGAACACGCCGACATCGTCGTGCACAACGACTGGCCGCAACACCCGTCCTGGGAAGTCCGGCCACGCTGAACAGGTATGGCGAGCAGAACAGCGAATCCGGCCGCGACGTAGCAGACGCCTTGGACGACGATGACCGGGATGATGCCCAGCGCCTGGCTCGCATAGCCCGCTGCGAAGGTCGCGGCGAGTTGGCAGACCCCTTCCACGCTGGCCAGTGCGCCGAAGGCGCGGCCGCGGTAGGCGTCGGTGGTGTGTTGCTGGAAGAGGGTGAACAGGCCCGCGAGGGTCAGTGCGCCGGGAAGTCCGGCGATGACCATGCCGGCGGCGGCAGGCCACACCGCGGTGTAGACGAGCGGGTAGAGGAAGATCGCCAGGTCGCAGATTCCGAACATGATGGCGCCGAAGGCGAGCATGCGTTGTGGCGGAATGCGTGAGCCGAGCGCTGCGACGGCCAGCCCGCCGAGGATCCCGCCGATTGCCTGGACCGCTGCGATCAGACCGTATGCCTGGCTGTCGCCGTGTAGTACGCGGCGGACGAACGGTGCGAACAGGGTGCCCATGATGCCTTCGCCGACGCTGGTCAGCAGCGCGAACACCATGAGGGTTCGCAGGATGTTCCGGCTGGCGACGAACCGCAGGCCGTCGGCAAGTTCTCGCAGGACGTCGGCGAGGCGGCGTGAGAGCTGCTGCTGTGCCTGGCCGGTGGCGCGTATGAACCTGACGAGGATGGCGGCGGCGGTGAAGCTTGCGGCGTCGGTGAGTGCCAGGGCGCCGATGCCTCCCGCGGCGGCGATCACGCCGCCGGCCGCGGCACCCACGAGCCGGGACAGATCCCGGGACTGCGCGACCAGAGCGTTGGCGGTCACCAGTTCGTCGTCGCCGACCAGTCGCGGAAGCAGCGCTTGCTCGGCCGGGGCGAAGAACTGGCGCACAGCGCCTTCCCACACCAGCACCGCCACGACGATCCACATCTGGTCCGCGTGCCGCACCACCGCCAGCGGAAGCAGCCCCAACGCCAGCAGCAGGTTGGTGGCGACCATGGTCCGTTTGCGGTCCCACCGGTCGGCGAAGACGCCGGCGACCGGGCCGAGCAGCACCTGCGGGGCGAACGTCGCCATGACCGCCACCGCCGAGACGACCGTGGAGCCGGTCAACGCATAGACGCTGTAGGCCAGGCCGGTCACCAGGATCCAGTCGCCGGTGGTCGACACCAGGCCCGCTGCCAGCACCAGCAGCAGGTCGCCTCGCCGCGACAACTGCCGCAGCCCGCTCATATCAACCGCCCTGCGGCGGCTGCGACTGCGGCTGCGACTGCGGCGGCGGCTGGGGTGGCTGGGGTGGCTCCGGCGGCGACGACATCGGCACAGTGATCGTGGTGAAGCTGACCGGGACCGACCCCGGCGGGCGGGACGCCAGATCGTCGATCGGCCGCTCGTTGACGTACCGCAGAAGCAGATCGTTG
>JABFXP010000666.1 GCA_013361685.1 Catenulispora sp. | reverse complement strand
TACGGGTGCGCCGCCAGGGACTTGAACCCCGAACCCGCGGATTAAGAGTCCGCTGCTCTGCCTATTGAGCTAGCGGCGCTGGATCTTGCCGGTGTCGCGTTGACGGGTGAAACATTAGCAGATCCGCAGGGGTGTCCATGACCATGCGCGTGGGGCTGGTGGGGCTCACGTTCCGGCGCGGTGGCAGCCGGCCAGGTGGTCGTCGACCATGCCGGTGGCCTGCATCAGGGCGTAGGCGGAGGTGGGCCCGATGAACTTCACGCCGGCCTTCTTCAGGGCCTTGGCCATGGCTGTGGATTCGGGGGTGACGGTGGGGGCCTCGGTGAAGCTCTTGAGGCGGGTGGGGCGGGGGGTGGTGGGGGCGAAGGACCACAGGAAGGCGTCCAGGCCGCCGTCGAGGGTCTGGACCACGCGGGCGTTGTGGATCGCGGACTCGATTTTGGCGCGGCTGCGGATGATGCCGGGGTCGGTCAGCAGGCGGTCGACGTCGGCGGGGTTCAGGGCCGCGACTTCGGTGATCACGAAGCCTTTGAACGCGGTGCGGAAGGCTTCGCGTTTGCGGAGGACGGTGATCCAGGCCAGGCCGGCTTGGAAGCCCTCCAGGGACAGTCGTTCGAACATGGCGTCGTCGCCGTGGAGCGTGCGGCCCCATTCGTCGTCGTGGTACGCCGCGTAGTCGCCGCCGGTGCCGGCCCAGCCGCAGCGGGTCAGGCCGTCCTCGCCTGTCACCAGATCTTGCACACGGCTCATCGTAGAGGGGCGGTCCGACAAGGCCGGAATCCGCCAGGGCATGAGCGCAGGGTTGCCGCCACGGCTCGCGGCTATCGGGGCCGCCGCCACCAGGCTCGCTACTGCTGCCCGCTCGCCGAACCCCACTTCATCGCATGCTCCACCAGTGCCAGCAGCACCGTGACCGTCGAGTCGCGTCGCCGCGCGTCGCAGATCAGCACCGGGGTGCTGGCCGGGATCGCCAGGGCCTCGCGTAGCGCGTCCTCGCTGTACGTGCGGGCTCCGTCGAACTGGTTCACCGCGACCACGTGGGGCATGCCGCGGTGTTCGAAGAAGTCGATCGCGGCGAAGGCGTCGGCCAGGCGGCGGACGTCGGCCAGCACCACCGCGCCGACGGCGCCGCGGGCCAGTTCCTCCCACAGGAACCAGAAGCGTTCCTGGCCGGGGGTGCCGAACAGGTAGAGGATCAGGTCGTCGGCCAGGGACAGGCGGCCGAAGTCGAAGGCGACGGTGGTCGCGGTTTTGGCGGGCACGCCGACCGTGTCGTCGATGCCGCGCCCGACCGAGGTCATCTCCGCCTCGGTGGTGAGCGGCTCGATCTCGGAGACCGAGCCGACCAGTGTCGTCTTGCCCACGCCGAACCCGCCGGCGACCAGGATCTTCGCCGTCGTCTGAACGGTGCTCTGCTCGCTAGCCATCGCCGCCCATCCGTGTCCCCCCGCTCGTAAAGATCTGGAGAATGGTAGTGGACAACGATATTCGACAGCATGTTTGCAGTCGCGCGCGAGAAGTGTAGAACGTTTACAGGGTCCTCCGTGGACCCCGGCCCGCGCCGCGAAGGAGGGCACTGTGACCGTGCCGAATACTGTGCCGAGCACCGCACCGAAGCCTGGCCCGGACTCTGCTCCAAGTTCTGATCCGAGTCCTGATCCGAGCCCTGGTCGGAACCCCGTTCCGATCGACTACAGCGAACGCATCCCCAACAACGTCGGCCTGGCCGGCGACCGCCGCCTCCAGCGCGCTTTGGAAAGCTGGCAGCCCAAGTTCCTCGACTGGTGGCGCGATCTGGGCCCGGCCCTGCCCACCAAGGACGTCTACCTGCGCACCGCCGTCGCCGTCGGCCGCGACGGCTGGGCGCACTTCGCCCACGTCCCGATGGAGCAGTACCGCTGGGGCATCTTCCTCGCCGAACGCGACCCCGACCGCGCCGTCGGCTTCGGCCGGCACCGGGGCGAACCGGCGTGGCAGCAGGTCCCCGGCGAGCACCGCGCCGTCCTGCAACGCCTGATCGTCATCCAGGGCGACACCGAGCCGGCCTCGGTCGAGCAGCAGCGTGTCCTGGGCCGCACCGCCCCGAGTTTGTACGATCTGCGCAACCTCTTCCAGGTCAACGTCGAGGAGGGCCGCCACCTGTGGGCGATGGTCTACCTCCTGCACGCCTTCTTCGGCCGCGAGGGCCGGGAGGAGGCCGAACAACTGCTGCTGCGCCACTCCGGCGACCATGACAGCCCCCGCATTCTCGGCGCGTTCAACGAGCAGACCACCGACTGGCTCCAATTCTTCATGTTCACCTACTTCACCGACCGCGACGGCAAGTACCAGCTCGGCACCCTCAAGGAATCAGGCTTCGACCCCCTGGCCCGCACCTGTGAGTTCATGCTCAAAGAGGAAGCGCACCACATGTTCGTCGGCACCACCGGCGTCCAGCGCATCGTCGAACGCACCGCGCAGCTCATGGCCGAGCACGACACCGAAGACGTGCTGGCGCACGGCGGCATCCCCCTGCCGATCATCCAGCGCTACCTGAACTTCCAGTTCTCGGTGTCGCTGGACCTGTTCGGCTCCGAGCAGTCCACCAACGCCGGCACCTACTACAGCGCCGGTGTGAAAGGCCGCTGGCAGGAGACCCGCCGCGACGACGACCACATCCTCATCGGCGCCGAACGGCCTATGACCGTGGTTGCGGACGGCCGCCTCACCACCCGGACCGTCCCACTCCTCAACGCCCTGAACCTGGACCTGCGCGACCAGTACATAGCCGACTGCGCCCGCGGCGTGAAGCGCTGGAACCAGGTCCTCGCCGAAGCCGGCCTCCCGCAGCGCCTCGACCTCCCGCACGAGGGCTTCCACCGCAAAGTCGGCGCCTACGCCGGCCACCATCTGAGCCCCGCAGGCGACGTCCTCGACGCCGCCACCTGGCAGGCCCGGGCCCGCGACTGGCTGCCGACCCCCGAAGACCGCGCCGCCGTCGCCTCGCTCATGCACCCCGAATACGAACCCGGACGCTTCGCCGCGTGGATCGCCCCGCCCCGCACCGGCATCAACGACCAGCCTGTCGCCTTCGACTACGTCCACCTGGCCGAGGAGGGCATCGGATGACCCGCGTCGACTTCGACACCGCGCCGGACCGCTACCGGCACTGGCGCCTGGAGACCGAGGGCCCGGTCGCGACGCTGCGCCTGGCGGTCGCCGAGGACGGCGGCCTGGTCCCCGGCTACCCGCTGAAGCTGAACTCCTACGACCTCGGCGTCGACATCGAGCTCTACGACGCCGTCCAGCGCCTCCGGTTCGAGCACCCGCAGGTGCGCGCGGTCGTCCTCACCGGCGGCCCGGACCGGATGTTCTGCGCCGGGGCCAACATCAGGATGCTGGCGCAGTCCTCCCACGCCTGGAAGGTCAACTTCTGCAAGTTCACCAACGAGACCCGCTGCGGCATCGAGGACGCCACCGGGCACTCCGGCCAGACCTGGATCGCCGCCGTCAACGGCCCGGCCGCCGGCGGCGGCTACGAACTGGCGCTGGCCTGCGACCACATCGTCCTGGTCGACGACGGCTCCACCACCGTCTCGCTGCCGGAGGTGCCGCTGCTCGGCGTGCTGCCCGGCACCGGCGGCCTGACCAGGCTCACCGACAAGCGCCACGTGCGCCGCGACCGCGCCGACGTGTTCGCGACCAAGACCGAGGGCTTCCGCGGCGCCACCGCGCTGGAGTGGGGTCTCGTGGACACGATCGCCGCCCCCGCGCGCTTCCCCGCCGAAGTGGCGCGTCTCGCCGCCGAAGCAGTGAACCGCTCCCACCGCGCCGCGCCGAACGCCGCCGACGCCAAGGGCATCGCCCTGACCCCGCTGGCCCGCGTCGAAGAACCCGACGCGCTGCACTACCCCTGCCTGACAGTCGCGATCGACCGCACACAGCGCCGCGCCG
>JABFXP010000972.1 GCA_013361685.1 Catenulispora sp. | reverse complement strand
AGCCGGGGTCGCAGTCGTGGAACGCCTCCGCGGCGCCACTCCCGTCGGCGCCGCAGGGCGCGCAGGATCCGCGGTCGGCGCAGCGCGCACAGTTCCGGCAGTCCAGACAGTCCCGGCAGTCCAGGCGGCCCCGGCGTCCCGCGGCCGGCCGGACCGCCGCCGCGGCCGCCCGCTCCGGCCGGAACCCGTCGCCGTACCAGGCCGCCACCGCGATCACCAGGTACCCGGCGAACCAGCCGGTGTCCAGGACCCCGCCGGACCGGTAGCCGTCCCGGACCGCCGGCATGGTGAAGATGGAGTCGCAGACCACGATCATCAGATAGCCGACCCGCACCCCGGTGCCGATCCCGCCGCGCTCGCCGGGGGTGCGGGCCCGCAACGCCAGCAACAGGCTGACCAGCACCAGGTCGAAGGCCGGGTAGCCGAGGACCAGGAAGGTGCGCACCGGGGAGTCCACCCGCTCGATGGCCAGCGCCAGCGCCAGCACCCAGGCCACCACGAACAGCGAGCCGGCCACCAGCGTGGTGTCCAGCAGCAGCCGGACCCGGGTGGACAGCCGCACGTCCTCGCCGTGCGCGGTGACGAACGCGGCCAGCGCCAGCGGGCCGAAGAACAGGAACGCCCAGTCCGCCGCCGAGGGGGTGGGCGGGGTGACGTCCAGGACCAGTTCGTACCAGGCCCAGACCGCGTTGCCGACCGCGGCGGCCAGGCAGGACAGGCCGGCCAGCAGCCAGGAGTAGCAGCGGAAACAGGCCCGGCGGTAGAAGCGCACCATCAGCACCGTGCGGCCGGCGCAGGCCGCCGCCGCCAGGCCCGCGGCGCCGGCCAGCGCGGCGTCGCCGAGCAGCGCCGGCACCGGACCGCCGAGCCCGGAGGCGGCCAGCAGCGCGTGCGTGGCGATCAGGACGGCGGCGGCCGCATAGCCCGGCGGCACGCTGTCAAAGCGCGCCCCGGGCAGCCCCCGAATCGGCCCTCGCCTGTCCAGTCCCATGGCAGTGCGTCACCAACCCTCGCTGACATCGACGGAAGGCTGACTCTAGGGCACCGACCCCTTACGCACCGTCATATTAGCGGGAGATAACCGAGATGAGAGCCGGAATCATCACCGATCGGGTCAATCCGTCGCCTCTTCCGGCGCACTTCTCAACGCCCGTCAGAGAACTGGTTCCCCCTTCACGAGCAGTCCATAGGTCACGGCGTCGACCAGCGCCTGCCAAGACGCTGCGATGACGTTCTCGCCCACCCCGACCGTGGACCACTCGGCGGTGCCGTCGCCGGTGATGATCAGCACCCTGGTCCGGGAGGCGGTGCCGTGGTCGCCGGTGAGGATCCGCACCTTGTAGTCCATCAGCTCCAGACCGGCCAGCGCCGGGTACGCCGCGGCCAGCGCCGCGCGCAGCGCGTTGTCCAGCGCGTTCACCGGGCCGTTGCCCTCCCCGGCGGCGAGCACCTCCTCGCCCTTGACCCGCAGCTTGACCGTGGCCTGGTTGACCAGCGAGCCGTCGGTCGTCTGCTCGGCGAACGAGCGCCAGAACAACACGTCGAAGAACCGCGCCGGCGCCCCGAGCTCGGCCCGCAGCAGCAGCTCGAAGCTGGCGTCGGCGGCCTCGAAGGAGTACCCGACCGCCTCCAGCTCCTTGACCCGGTTGGTGACCCGGCTCAGCGTCTTCGGGTCCGCCGACAGGTCGAAGCCCAGCTCCTTGCCCTTGAGCTCGACCGAGGCCCGGCCGGCCATCTCCGAGACCAGCATCCGCATGTCGTTGCCGACCAGCTGCGGGTCGATGTGCTGGTACAGGTCCGGGTCGACGCGGACCGCCGAGGCGTGCAGGCCGGCCTTGTGCGCGAAGGCCGACATGCCGACGTACGGCGCCTGCGGGTTCGGCGCCAGGTTGGTGACCTCGGCGACGGCGTGCGCGATCCGGGTCATCTCGGCCAGCCCGGCCGGCGGGATCACCTCGCGGCCCAGCTTCAGCTGCAGGTTCGCGACCACGCTGAACAGGTTCGCGTTGCCTGAACGCTCGCCGTAGCCGTTGGCCGTGCCCTGCACGTGGGTGGCGCCGGCGTCGACCGCGGCCAGCGCGTTGGCCACCGCGCAGGAGGCGTCGTCGTGGGTGTGGATGCCGATCCGGGCCGCGGTGGCCTCGCGCACCTCGTGCACGATGTCGGCCAGCCGGGCCGGCAGCATGCCGCCGTTGGTGTCGCACAGCACGACCACGTCGGCCCCGGCCTCGGCGGCGGTGCGCAGGCACTCCAGGGCGTAGGCCGCGTCGGCCCGGTACCCGTCGAAGAAGTGCTCGGCGTCCAGGAACACCCGGCGGCCCTCGGCCCGCAGGTGCGCCACGGTGTCCCGGATCATCGCCAGGTTCTCGGCCAAGGTGGTCCGGAGCGCCAGCTCGACATGCCGGACATGGCTTTTGGCCACCAGCGTGACGACCGGCGCCCCGGACTCCCGCAGCGCCGCCACCTGGGGGTCGTCGGCGGCTTTCGCCCCGGCCCGGCGGGTCGCGCCGAACGCGGCGAGCTGCGCGTGCTTCAGGTCGAGCTCGGTCTGAGCCCGCCGGAAGAACTCTGTGTCCTTCGGGACGGCGCCCGGCCAGCCGCCCTCGATGAAGCCGACTCCCAGCGCGTCCAGGTGTCGGGCGATCGCGAGCTTGTCGGCCACGGCGAGGGACAGACCCTCCTGCTGTGTGCCGTCGCGCAGAGTGGTGTCGTAGACGTGGAAGTCGTCGGTCACGGACATGCGGCGGAGCTCCTCGGCTTCATATATGGGAGAACTGGCTGTGCCGTCCTGGAAAACGCTGTGCTTATCCCTAAAAACAAAAGGCCCCTCGTGGGGATCCACGAGAGGTCTGCGCGCTGGCGGTGGGCGGTCCTGTCAGGACGGCTCCGGTGCCGGCGCGCACGCCGTAATGATCTGCGGCTGCTGCTGCATGCTTCTCACCCTGCCACACCGGGCGCGGCCAAGACAGTGTGTCTCGTCATCCGGGACCGGATGTCGGGACGTCGCGCATGCCGCGCAGCGGCGAGAAGAGGACCCACAGCACGGCGGCGTAGCTGCCGGCCACCGCGATCAGCACCACGGCCCGCAGGCCCAGCCAGGTGCCGAGCACCCCGCCGAGCAGCGCGCCCAGCGGCATGGTGCCCCAGACGATGAACCGGACGCTGGCGTTCATCCGGCCCAGCAGCGCGTGCGGGGTGATCACCTGGCGGTAGGACACCTGCGCGACGTTGTAGACGACCGCCACCATCCCGTAGAACGCCAGCCCGGCGGCGTACAGGAGCACGCCCCACCCGGGCGTGGCCAGCGGGGCCAGGAACGCCGGGACCCCGAGCACCAGTTGCGAGAGCCAGATGATGCGCGCGCTGCCGAACCGCCGGGCCAGCGGCGCGGCGATGACGCCGCCGACGATGCCGCCCACCGCGCCGAGCGTCAGCACCAGGCCGACCCCGCGGGGCTCGAGGTGCAGGACCCGGACCATGAAGGGGATCTCCACGGCCAGCATCATGGAGTTGAACAGGTTCGCGGTCCCGGTGCAGCCCACGATCCGGCGCAGGATCGGATGCCGGACGACGAAGTGCAGCCCTTCCTTGATGTCGTCCCGGATGCGGCGCTCGCGGTGGCCGGGATGCGGCGGCGGCTCGGGGGTCTTGATCAGGAACAGGGACGCCGCGGAGAAGGCGTATGTCGCCGCGTCGGCGATCAGCGAGCGCGCGGCGCCCAGCGCGCCCACCAGCAGGCCGCCGAGCGAGGGGCCGGCGAACTGCGCGAACGCCGCGGTGGTGCCGAGCTTGCCGTTGCCGTCCACCAGGTCCTCCCGGTCCAGCAGGACCGGCAGGTAGCTCTGGTAGGCGACGTCGAAGAACACGGTGAGCACGCCGGTGAGCAGGGCGACCAGCAGCAGGTGCCAGTAGGTCAGGTGCAGCCCGGGCAGCGTGGCCAGCGGCACCGAGCCGAGCAGCAGCAGCCGGCCCAGGTCGCACCACATCATCAGCCGGTGTTTGGCGGCCCGGTCCACCAGCGCCCCGGCGGGCAGCGCCACCAGCAGGAAGGGCAGGGTGCTCATGGCGGTGAGCAGCCCGACCTGGAAGGTGCTGGAGTCCAGCAGCACCACCGCGGCCAGCGGCACGGCCAGCACGGTGATCGCGCTGCCGACCTCGCTGACCGCCTGGCCGCCCCACAACAGCAGGAAGTCGCGGTGCCGCCACAACGAGCGCCGGGGCGCCGGGCCGGCCAGGAGGTCTGTCATCCCCCGACTGTGCCCCACGCCCCGGTCTAGATCAACTGCCCGCCGGTCACGCGATCTTGCGCAGCCAGTGGTGCAGGTCGGGCGCCTTGCCGGTCTGGATGCCCAGCAGCGCCTCGCGGATCCGCAGGGTCACCGGGCCGGCCTGGCCGGTGCCGATGGTGAACGCGCCGTCCCGGCCCTTGACCGTGCCCAGCGGGGTCACGACCGCGGCGGTGCCGCAGCCGAACACCTCGGTGATCTCGCCGGAGGCCACGCCGTCGCGCCACTGCTCGACGGTGATCGTGCCCTCCTCGGCCGGGATGCCCAGGTCGGCGGCGACGGTGAGCAGCGAGTCGCGGGTGATGCCGGGCAGCAGGGAGCCGGTCAGTGCCGGGGTCATCAGGCGGGCGTCGTCGCCGCTGCCGTAGACGAAGTAGAGGTTGTTGCTGCCCATCTCCTCGACGTACTTGTGCTCCAGGCCGTCGAGCCACACCACCTGGTCGCAGCCCTGCTCCACGGCCTGGGCCTGGGCCAGGAAGCTGGCGGCGTAGTTGCCGCCGCACTTGGCCTCGCCGGTGCCGCCCTTGACCGCGCGCACGAAGTCCTCGGTCAGCCACACCGTCACCGGCTTCACCCCGCCGGCGAAGTAGGAGCCGGCAGGACCGGCGATGAGCATGAACAGGTACTCCTTGCTCGGCGAGTTCACGCCGAGGCCGACCTGCGTGGCGAACATGAAGGGGCGCAGGTACAGGCTGTGCCCCTCGGCCTCGGGCACCCACTCGCGGTCCTGGGTCACCAGCGCGTCGATCGCGGCCAGGAACAGGTGCTCGGGCAGTTCCGGCATCGCCATCCGGCGGGCGCTGCGGTTGAAGCGCGCGGCGTTGGCCTCCGGGCGGAAGGAGACGATCTGGCCGTCGACGGTGCGGAAGGCCTTCAGGCCCTCGAAGATCTCCTGGCCGTAGTGGAAGACCGAGGCGGCCGGGTCCAGGCTCACCGGGCCGTAGGGCTCGAGCACGGCGTCGTGCCACCCGCGGCCCTCGGTGTAGCGGATCGTCACCATGTGGTCGGTGAAGATCTGGCCGAACCCGCCGACCGCTTTGAGGGCCTCGCGCTCCTCGGCGGACTTCGGGGTACTGCTGGGCTTGAGTTCGATGGTCGATGTCATCGCGCGTCCTCCTTGACGGCCTCGTCGGCCTGCTCGGGCCCGGTGTGCGGCCGAGGTGCGCAGCTCGCAACGCCCGTCGGCGGGGAAAATCCCATTATCTGAGACGTTACCTCACCGGCGGTACGAGGCATACCTCGCCGCCGGTGCGCACGACTCGGGCGGCCCGTGGCGGGCTCATGTCAGGCTCATGCCGGTTCATGACCGGCCGGCGGGGGCTGGGCTCCCCTGCCGGACGGCGTCCGATCGCGCACCGGCCCGGCGGCGGGAAGCCGCCGAGCCGGACCGGGTGGTGGTGGTGCTGATGCGGCGGGTGTCAGCCGGCTGCCTTGGCAGCCAGCGCGTCGCCGATCTCGGAGGTCGTCCGCGGCGCCGGGCTCTGCGCGCGGTCGGCCAGGTCGCTTTCGACCGCGGCCTCGATCCTGCGCGCGGCCTCGGACAGGGCGGGCTGGGCCTTGGTCCGTCCGAGGTGGTCCAGGAGCAGGGCGGCGGACAGTACCGCGGCCGTGGGATCGGCTTTGCCCTGGCCGGCGATGTCCGGCGCCGAGCCGTGTACGGGCTCGAACATCGACGGGTACCGGCCGGTGACGTCCAGGTTCCCGGAGGCCGCCAGCCCGATGCCGCCGCTGACGGCGGCGGCGAGGTCGGTGATGATGTCGCCGAACAGGTTGTCGGTGACGATGACGTCGAACCGCTCCGGCTGGGTGGCCAGGAAGATGGTGGCGGCGTCGACGTGCAGGTAGTCGGTGGCGACCTCGGGGTACTCCGCGGCGACCGCGGCGAACACCCGGCTCCACAGCGAGCCGGCGAAGACCAGCACGTTGGTCTTGTGGACCAGCGTCAGCTTCTTGCGCGGCCGGGCCTGCGCGCGGGCGAAGGCGTCGCGCACCACCCGCTCGATGCCGTAGGCGGTGTTCAGGCTGACCTCGGTGGCCACCTCGTGCTCGGTGCCCACCCGGATGGCGCCGCCGTTGCCGGTGTACGGGCCCTCGGTGCCCTCCCGCACGACGACGAAGTCGATCTCGCCGGGGGCCTTCAGCGGCCCCTCGACGCCGGGGTAGAGCCGGGACGGGCGCAGGTTCACGTGGTGGTCGAAGGCGAACCGCAGCTTGAGCAGCAGCCCGCGCTCCAGCACCCCGGAGGGCACGCTCGGGTCGCCGATGGCGCCGAGCAGGATCGCGTCGTAGCCCTCGAGCTCGGCCAGCACCTCGTCCGGGAGCGTCTCCCCCGTGGCGTGGTAGCGGCGGGCCCCGAGGTCGTACTCGGTGCCCTCCACCTTGACGTCCTGCGGCAGCGCGGCCTGCAGGACCTTCAGGGCCTCGGCGGTCACCTCGACGCCGATGCCGTCGCCGGGGATCACTGCCAACCGGATGGAGGAGGGTGCTGTCATGGTTCTACGCTAGTCCGTGTCTCAGTAGGCAAGCGATGAGCGTCCGCGATATGGACACTCAGCGGCTGCGACGGTCCAGCGCCTCCTGCAGGGCCTCCCGGGCGGCCTTGGTCGCCTCGGAGGAAGAAGTGGAAGCGGGACGGGGACGGCGGGTGCGGGTCATGGCGGACTCCAGACGTGGAAACAGCGGGTCCCCACACGATCGCGATCACCGGTGCCGCTGGCACGGGTCGCGGGTCTGTGGGGCGGATGGTCGTCGTAGACAGGACGACTCCGAAGGGTGCCGGAGTACAGCGGGAGGACTGCCGCGGTGAGGGTGGCCTGCGGCGCAATCAAAACACTAGGACATCCAAGTAAATCTTGTCTGCCGCGCGGCCCGATGTTCTTACGATGTGAGACTGCGTCTTTTGGCCGAGAATCAGTGACTATGAGCCCGGCCCCAGCTCGCGAGCGCTACGGCGACCGTCTTTTCCGCCCCGAACGCGTCGCCGCGGAGCTCCCCCGCCTGTCCGCGTTGGCCGCCATGCACGACCCGGACACCTTCCGCTGCCTCACGGGCCTCGGCGTGTCCACCGGATGGCGGTGCCTGGACGTCGGCACCGGCCCCGGCCACGTGGCGCGCTGGCTGGCCGCGAGGACCGGCCCGGCCGGCACCGTCACCGCGCTGGACCGCGACACCCGCCTGCTCCGCACCTTCGAGAACCCGCCGAACCTGCTGCCCCTGGACGCCGACGCGCTGAGCGCCGAACCCGGCACCTTCGACCTGGTCCACAGCCGCATCACCCTGATGCACATCCCCCAGCGCGCGGACCTGCTCGCCCGCCTGGCCTCCTGGGTCCGCCCCGGCGGCTGGCTGATCGTCGGCGACCACGTGGACTTCGCGACCCACTCCTCCCCGCACCCGCCCCTGCGCCAGACCTTCGCCGCCATGCGCCGCATGCTGAACACCGCCATCGGCACCGACTTCCACTTCGCCCGCGACTACCCCGGACGCCTGCGAGACCTCGGCCTGACGGAGATCGGCGTCGACGCCGCCACGCCGGTGCTGCGCGCCCAGACGCCGCCGAACGAGTTCTGGCTGCGGACGTGGGACCAGCTGTGGCCGCGGATGGAGCTGGAGGAGGAGGTGTACCGGGAGGCGCGGCGGTTGTTGAAGGACTCTGATGTGGTCGATCTGTCGCTGACCCTGGTCACGGCTTGGGGGCGCAAGTAGGCGCCGCACACCACGAATGGCCCCGCCGGACGGCGGGGCCATTCGCTTGACTCAGTGTCCTCAGTGTCCTCGGTGTTCCGCGGGCGTTCAGCCCTCCAGCGAGATGCTGTGCACCGCCGTGGCGCCGATAGCCGTCTGGATCTCCTCCAGCAGGCCGGCGGGCACCACCGAGTCCAGCGTCAGCGCGACCAGGGCCTCGCCGCCGCGGGCGGCGCGGGCCACCTGCATGCCGCCGATGTTGACGCCGGCCGCGCCGAGGATGCCGCCGAGCTGGCCGACGACGCCGGGACGGTCGGTGTAGCGCAGGAACAGCAGGTGCTCGGCGATGGTGACGTCGAGCTGGAAGCCGTCGACCTCGACGATCTTCTCGACCAGGCGGGGGCCGGAGACGGTGCCGGAGACCGAGACCACCGTGCCGTCGGCCAGGACGCCGCGGACCGTGGTCATGTTGCGGTAGTCCGGGCTCTCGGAGCTGGTGGTGAGGCGCACCTCCATGCCGCGCTCGGTGGCCAGCAGCGGGGCGTTCACGTAGGACACCGAGTGCTCGACCACGTCGGCGAACACGCCCTTGAGCGCGGCCAGCTCCAGCACCTTCACGTCGTGCTGGGTGATCTCGCCGCGGACGATCACGTCCAGCTGGGTCGGCGCGGCGCCGGCCAGGGCGGTGAACACCCGGCCCAGGCGCTCGGCCAGCGGCAGGCCGGGGCGGACGTCCTCGGCGATGGTGCCGCCCTGCACGTTCACCGCGTCCGGCACCAGCTCGCCGGCCAGCGCCAGGCGCACCGACTTGGCGACCGCCACACCGGCCTTCTCCTGGGCCTCGTCGGTGGAGGCGCCCAGGTGCGGGGTGACGACGACCTGGTCCAGGTCGAACAGCGGGGACTCGGTGCACGGCTCGGTGACGAACACGTCGATGCCGGCGCCGCCGACCCGGCCCTCCTTGATCGCGATGGCCAGCGCCGCCTCGTCGACGATCCCGCCGCGGGCCGCGTTGACCACCCGCACGCCCGGCTTGACCTTGCGCAGCGCCTCCTCGCCGATCAGGCCCACGGTCTCGGGGGTCTTCGGCAGGTGGATGGTGATGAAGTCGGAGGCGGCCAGCAGCTCGTCCAGGCTGACCACCTTCGCGCCCAGCTGCCCGGCCCGGGCCGGCTGCACGTAGGGGTCGTAGGCCAGCAGCCGCACGCCGAACGGCGCCAGCCGCTGCGCGACCAGCTGCCCGATCCGGCCGAAGCCGATGATGCCGACGACCTTGTCGTCCAGCTCCACGCCGGTGAACTTGCTGCGCTCCCACTTGCCGGACTTCAGCGAGGCGTTGGCCTTGGGGATGTGCCGGGCGGTGGCCAGCAGCAGCGCGATGGCCAGCTCGGCGGCCGAGGTGATGTTCGAGGTGGGGGCGTTCACCACCATCACGCCGGCCTTGGTGGCGGCGCCGACGTCGACGTTGTCCAGGCCCACCCCGGCCCGGGCCACCACCTTCAGCTTCGCCGCGACACCGAGCGCCTCGGCGTCGACCTGGGTCGCCGAGCGCACCAGCAGCGCGTCGGCCTCGGGCAGGGCGGCCAGCAGCTCGGCGCGGTCGGCGCCGTTGCACTGCCGGATCTCGAAATCGGGGCCGAGCGCGTCGACGGTGGCCGGCGACAGCTCCTCGGCGATCAGCACGACGGGTTTGGCAGACACCACGGGCTTCGTCACGACAGCAGTTCCTTCACGCAGGTCAGGAGGTGAATTCGCCCGGATCCACGACGCTGTGATGTGGGCTGTACCCGGCTCAGTGTAGTCCTTGTGTGGTACCTCTCATGCCTTCCACCAAGTAATGAGATGGAGTGTCAGTTGGACGCGATGGCGCGGATCTGCCGCCGCCCGCGCGTGACGCAGGGCATACCGGCCGGCACTCAGTGCCGCGCGCGCGAGGACGTAGCATCGAGGTTATGAGTATCGCCGTCGAGCACGGGATCACCGAAGACGCCATCCACACGGCGCTGTCGAAGGTCCAGGACCCTGAGATCCACCGCTCCATCACCGAGCTGGACATGGTCAAATCGGTCCGCGTGGCCGCCGACGGCACCGTCGCGGTCGCCATCTTCCTCACCGTGGCCGGCTGTCCGATGAAGGACCGGCTCACCTCGGACATCCAGCGCGAGGTCGGCGCCATCGCCGGCGTCACCGCGGTCGAGGTGGAGCTCGACGTGATGAGCTCGGAGCAGCGCGAGGCGCTGAAGTCCAAGCTGCGCGGCGGCCAGGTGGACCGGGAGATCCCGTTCGCCCAGGCCGGCAGCCTCACCCGGGTCTACGCCATCGCCTCGGGCAAGGGCGGCGTCGGCAAGTCCTCGGTCACCGTCAACCTGGCCGCGGCCCTGGCCGCCAAGGGCCTGAAGGTGGGCGTGGTGGACGCCGACATCTACGGCCACTCCATCCCGCGCATGCTCGGCGTCACCGAGCCGCCCACCCCGATCGACGACATGATCCTGGCCCCCACCGCGCCCAGCGGCGTGAAGGTCATCTCCATCGGCATGTTCACCCCCGGCAACTCCCCGGTGGTGTGGCGCGGCCCGATGCTGCACCGCGCGATCCAGCAGTTCCTGGCCGACGTCTACTGGGGCGACCTGGACGTCCTGCTGCTGGACCTGCCGCCCGGCACCGGCGACATCGCGATCTCGGTGGCCCAGCTGGTCCCCAACGCCGAGATCCTGGTGGTCACCACCCCCCAGCAGGCCGCCGCCGAGGTGGCCGAACGCGCCGGCACCATCGCGGTCCAGACCCGCCAGCGCATCACCGGCGTCATCGAGAACATGTCCTGGATGCCGTGCCCGCACTGCGGCGAGCAGGTGGACGTCTTCGGCAGCGGCGGCGGCGAGACCGTGGCCGAGGCCCTGACCCGCGCCACCGGCGCCAAGGTCCCCGTGCTCGGCCAGGTCCCGATCGACGTCCGCCTGCGCGCCGGCGGCGACAGCGGCGAGCCGATCACCGTCGCCGACCCGGAGTCCCCGGCCGCGAAGGTGCTGCTGGGCATCGCCGACAAGCTCGCCAGCCGGTCCCGCGGACTGGTCGGCATGTCGCTGAGCGTGTCGCCGGTGAAGAAGTAAGGGGAAGTAAGCGGAACGGGCGGCGGAGGGGCGGCCCGGGCAGCTGAGCGGCCGGGCGGCCCGCCGCGATCACGTCGGAGCCCGTCCGGCTTTGACGATCAAAGCCCTTCTACCGCATGGCACCATGGAGAGCATGTGGTCGAAGGCGCCCGTCGGCGAGGAATTGCAGGCCGGGCTGGGCCGTCCGCGCGGAGTCCGGAAACTGCCCAGCAGCCCGCGCTCGCAGGTCTGGCGGGCCGAGTTCGACGGCACCCGCGCCGTGATCAAACAGCTGGTGGCCGGCGCGGGCGCGGACGAGCGCTTCGCCCGCGAGGTCGCGGCGCTGCGGGCGGCGGCGAACGCCCCGGCCCCGGTGGTTCCACGCCTGCTCGGCGTCGATCCGGCACAGCGGGTCCTGGTCATCGAATACGTCGAGGAGCAAACACCCCCGGCCGACTGGCAGATCCCTTACGCAACCGCCCTGGGCCGGCTGCACGCGGCGCCGACCGCCGACGTGCAGCTGCCGTCCTGGTCCGGACCGGCCAGCTCGGACATCGAGGCGTTCCTGAAGCTGGCGGCGCAGCTCGGAATAGCTGCGGGCGACGGAGTCGGCGCCGAATTGGAAGCGCTGACGACCCGGCTCACCGCCCGCACCGACCGCCGCCACCTGCTCCACGGCGACCCCTGCCCGGGCAACGACCTGCACACCCCTGACGGCGTCCGGTTCATCGACTTCGAGCAGGCATCCCTCGGCGACGGCACCGTAGAGCTGGCCTACCTGCGGATCGGCTTCCCGACCTGCTGGTGCTCCACCATCCCGGCACCGGCCCTGCTGGCCGAAGCCGAGGCGGCGTATCAGGAGGCATCCGGACGGCAGCCCACCGCCGACGAGCTCGCGGACGCGTGCACCGCGTGGGCGATCCGCGGCGACGCACTCGTGCCGAAGGCCGAGCGAGAGACCACCGACCACCTGGCCCGCCTGCTCGAGAAAGACTGGAAGTGGGGCCCGGCGACCGCGCGGGAACGCCTCGCGCACCGCCTCGGCGTCGTCGCGGCGCTCAGCGGCGACGGAGGGCAGCTCACTGAGACAGCGCGCCTGGCCGCCAGACTGCGGAGGGCGATGCTGGAGCGGTGGCCGGGGCTGAGCCCGCTGCCGGAGCGGAGGCCGGAGCTCAACTGACCTTGGGATCCGGCGATACGAGGACGCAGCCGCTGCGCACTATCAGGTACGTATAGCCCTTCCCCGTGCTGATTTCCTCATATCCGAGACGACTCTGCAAATCGCAGCACTCTGCTACAAGGACACCCGCACACGCCGAAGGGCCGGCTCCCATCCCCGGGAACCGACCCTTCGATCCGCTGTGAGCGCGGGGCCTTCAGCCCTCAGCTCAGAAACAAGCCCGCCAGCCCGCGCCGAGCGCGGCGCGCACCGCGCTCGCTCTGCCGGCGCAGCCGACTCGCCTCCTTGGTCAGCCGAGCATGCTCGGCCTGGTCACGCAGCTCCTGTGATCGGTAGCGTGCCGCTTCTTCATACTGGAATAGCATCTTGAAACTCCTTGTGGGATCGCCGGTCTCGGCGGTCGCTGTCATCGTCTTCGGGTACTGCTTCGCGGTGTCTGCGCGCTGTTCCTGCGTGCCCTCGGTGGCCGTGCCGGGCCGGTGGGCCGGCCGGATCAGCCGCTGACGGCTCAAACCCTTGCTGTTCATGCCGGGATCGCGACCTTCTTGGCGGCCTCGACCGCGGCGGCGGCCTCGGCGGCGATCTGGGCCTCGACCAGGGCCGCGTCCTTGCGCGGACGGCCCCGGGGCCGCTTGCGCGCCACGACGACGCCCTGCACGAACAGCTCTCCGCCCCACACGCCCCACGGCTCGCGCCGCTCCAGGGCGCCGGCCAGGCACGCGGCCTTCACCGGGCACTCGACGCAGATCGCCTTGGCGAACTCGACGTCGGACGGGGTCTCGGCGAAGAAGACCTCCGGGTCGTAGGCACGGCACGGAAGGGTCGTGGTGTCGGTCGGCTCGACTGCGGTGTCGAACACGTTCTGCACTGTGAGTCACCTCATCAGGAGATTTCCTCCCGGCGTGAGTTCTTCAAGCCGGGTCTTGCGGTACCGCTCCCGGGACGGGGTTGCCGTTCCGGGCCGTACTGTCGTGCTGGACAAACACGAAGGCCGCGGATCCCATTACGGGTTCCGCGGCCTCAAGTCCTGCCGGCTGAAGAGGATTCCTCATCCGGGTGGACTCGAGGTGCGGTAACCCCACGGGGTCATCGGCTTGGAGCCGCTGCTGCCGTCGGTGTTGCCGTTGTCGCTGCCGTTGCTGCTGAAGATGCCGTCGTGCTCGCCGTCGATTTGCGCCAGGAGCACCTGCCGACGGTCGGTCCGGGCCTGCTCGACCAGGCGAACCGCCTGCTCGGCCAGGCGCACCAGTCCGGCATAGCCGCGCAGACCCAGCGCCTGGGCCGCGCCGGCCGGCGCCACGCCGGCGACGGACTGCACCTGCGAACCCGAGGCGGCCAAGCCGGAGGCCTGCCCCAGCAGCCCGGTCACCGGACGGCAAGAGGCGACGACGGACCCGCCGACACGGAACAGCGGCGCAGGGCTGTTCGCCTGCACGCCGTACACGACAGTGGTCATGGTTTCCACGGGACTCGCCTCCTCACTTCGTCTCGGTGCGGCTGTGCCGATGGCAGTCGGCTCCGCACAATCTCATCTGATGCTTATTGAGTTGACACACAGTGGTGCAGCAGGCGATCGTTCTCGCCCGCATCGGAAGGTTAGATGATCCCCGTTCAGGGCCGCAATCTATTTTTGACCTGCGGTTTCGCCCCGAGTTTCCCCTGAGGCCAGAACCCTGTGCCGGATACCGGCTCAGCGCCCCCGCGTTTCGGTCGACATAGTTGCCCCCAACCTCGACGTGGACCATCGTGTCAGAAGCGCACCCGGCTGTCACCCCTTTCACGCCAACTTTCTGGAAAACTTGCCTGCGAGGATGGGAGCCAGGCGGGCGCACACGGCACCGCGCGGAGGACAGGGCGGGGATGGACGCGAACCCACACGCGGCCGGCGGCGAGCCGGACGACGACGTCTTCGGCCCGGTCGAGGACGGCGAGGAAGTCTTCGAATGGATCGACGACGACACCCAGACCGATGACCGGCCCGGCGCCGCGGCCCCCCGGCCTCCGGCCCCAGCCTGCGGGAACGGCTGGCCGCCTCCCGCGCCGCGCTCGCCCGGCTAG
>JABFXP010000517.1 GCA_013361685.1 Catenulispora sp. | reverse complement strand
GTCGCGGTCACGGTCGCGGTGCTGCGTGCGGAAGCGCGGACGATCCCTGCCCGCCGACCTGGACCGACCAGGGCGGGAACCCCGAACGACGAGCGGGTCCGGCGAGACACTATTCCCCGCACAGCGAGGTAACAAGACCTGTTACTTCAGTGCATTGCTCTGTTACGCTCCCTCGATCCGGTACCGCCACCTGCCGGACGCACCGCGCTCCCTGGAATGTCACCGCCCATCAGCTTCTTCCGCTCCGATCGGGACGACAGTCGTGAGACGCTCAACAACCACCTCGGCGACACCCGCCGAAGGCGCCCCCGGATCCCCCGCCGCGCCCGCCCACCGTGACGGCTGGCGTGGCGCCTGGGATGCCGACGCGGCGGCACTGCTCATGGACGACCTGCTCACGGACAGCGCATCCGCCATGCCAGAGGCCTGCGACGGCTCAGCGACCAGACCGCTGCCGACGAACCTGCTGACGGCTGAGCTGCTCACGGACACCGCATTCGCGATATCAGAGACCTGCGATAGCTCAACGACCAAGCCGCTGCCGACCAACCTGCTGACCGCTGAGCTACTGACCGACGGCCCGTCGCCGCCGACAACCGAACCGCTCCCGCCGGGCGACGCTCCTGCCACCCGCCGGGCCACCACCGGGCCACTGGCTCTGACCCCGCTGACCGTCGACCGGTTCACCGGCGAACCGCGACCGGCGGGGCTGCTGCCGTGAAAGGGCCGGCCGCTTCGGCTTCGGCTTCGGCTTCCGGGGGCGGCTGGTCTGGGATTCCGGCCGGGCTGGATCGGGCGCTGGCGGTGGCGTGTGAGGATCTGCGGGCCGGGCGGTTCGCGTCGGCGCGGGATCTGCTGCGTTAGAGCGCTGAGTTCACCCCGGACCCCTGGAACCTGTGCCGCTGGAGTCTCCCGGTAGCCGGTCCGGTATGGGAGCCCGGCCGAGCTGGCCGAGTGGGAGCAGGACATTCTGTGACGTGACGACGGGGGCCGAGCCGCCAGCGAAGGGCAACTCGGCCGCGATCAGCAGCGAACCAGCTTTCGAGCGCCGGACCGCCGACGATGCTGCCGGAGGCGTCGACCGACACGACCGCACCCGGTGCAAGCAACCACGAACGCCCAGACGCAGCAGACGCCAAACGCCGTCGTGAGCAGCACGAAGCCTACGGAACCTCACACCCATCCGGCCCGCACACCGCGCCATCCGGCGCCTCGCCGCCGACCACCGTCAGCGGGGCGGGGGTGCGTGCGGCCCAGGCTTCCTGGAGGGCCTCGGTGAAGATCTCGGCGGGCTGGCCGCCGGAGACGCCGAACTTGCGGTCCAGGACGAAGAAGGGGACGCCGGTGGCGCCGAGCATCGCCGCTTCGCGTTCGTCCTCGCGGACCGCGTCGGCGAAGGCGGTTTCGTCGGCTAGGACGGCGCGGACTTCGGCTTCGTCCAGGCCGGCCTGGGTGCCCAGTTCGGTGAGGCGCTCGGGGTCGAAGATCGAGCGCTGGTCGGCGAAGTTGGCGGCGTAGGCCAGGTCCAGCAGTTCGAGTTGCTTGCCGCGGGTCTTCGCGAAGTGGAGCAGGCGGTGGATGTCGAAGGTGTTGCCGGTGTCGCGGCCCTCGGTCAGGTACTCCAGGCCGGCGTCCGCGGCGTTCGCCGCCACCCGGGCTTCGGCCTGTCGCGCCTGCTCCAGGCTCATGCCGTACTTCTTCGCCAGCATCGGCAGGACCTGGACCGTCTGGTCCTTGGGGTGCTGCGGGTCCAGCTCGAAGGAGCGGTACACGACCTCGATCTGGTCGTTGTGCTCGAAGGCCGCGAGGCCCGCTTCGAAACGGGCTTTGCCGACGTAGCACCACGGGCAGGCGATGTCCGACCAGATCTCGACGCGCACGGGGGCTCACTTCCTCGCTGTGGTGGCGGTCACGTATTAACGTGCGGGCCCCGGGGGGGACGGGCCCGCACGGCTGGTTCAACTGTGAACTACCGTCGGGTATTCCGCGCCCGGGAGGCGGAAGTGCCTGCGCGGGCGTAAGGCCTACAACTAATATCCACCCATGACCATAGACATCCGGCCCATCGTCGACGCCGAGTTCCCTGCCTGGTCTGATGCCGTCGCTGTCGGGTTTCACCATGCCGAGACCCGCGACGGGGGAGTGTTCCGCCGGCCGGTGTGGGAGGCGGAGATCGGTCGGGGGCGGGTGCTCGGGGGTATCGACGGGGGACGGGTCGCCGGCACGTTGGGGGCGTTCCACACCGAGCTGACGGTGCCCGGCGGTGGTCTCGGCGCCGGGGCGATCACGTCGGTGACCGTGCAGGCCACGCATCGGCGGCGCGGCATTCTGCGGAGCATGATGGCGCAGGCTCTGCGGCAGGCGGCTGACCTGGGGGAGGCGGTCGCGGTGCTGATTCCCTCGGAGTGGCCGATTTACGGCCGGTACGGGTTCGGGCCCGCCACCGAGGAGGTCATGTGGCGGATCGACGCCGCCGCCGCCGGTTTGCTGGAACCGCTGCCCGGCACGATCGAGTTGGTCGGCGTCGAAGAATGGCGTCGGGAGATGCCCGAGGTCTACGCACGTCTGCGGTCGGCGATGCCCGGTGCGATCAGCCGGGACGGCTGGTGGTGGGACCGGGCGGCGGGCCTGGTGCGCCCGGCGGGGCAGCCGGACGACAAGAGCAAGCTCTTCGCCGTCCACCGCGACGATGCGGGCACCGTGCAGGGCTACGCGAAGTACACGGTCGAAGAACGGGACCGGGTGGGACTCGCGCCGAACTCGAAGCTCAAGGCCGACGTGTTCGCCGCGACTCCCGCCGTGCAGGCTCGGCTCATGCAGTTCTTGTGGGAGCAGGACTGGGTCGTCGAGGTGGAGGTGATAGCCCAGCCGACCGACGACATCTGGCGGCTGTTTCTGCACAACCCGCGCGCGGTATGGCAGGCCGACCGCTACGACACCTTGTGGGTGCGGATCCTGGACGTGCCTTCGGCGCTGTCCGCGCGGACCTACGCCGGCGAAGGCCGCCTCGTCCTGGCGGTGCAGGACAAGGACGGCTACGCCGAAGGGACCTTCGCCGTCGAAGGCGGTCCCGGAGGCGCAACGTGTGTTCCGGTAACGGAGAGCCCTGATCTGACGCTCCCCGTGCAGACGCTCGGCTCGCTCTACCTCGGCGGCCCCGCGGCCTCCAGCCTGGCCCGCGCCGGACTGGTCGTCGAAGAACGCCCCGGTGCCCTGGCGCTCGCCGACGCCATGTTCCGGACCGCCGTCGCGCCGTTCGCGCCCACCTGGTTCTAACGCCCGCCGCCGGTCACCGACGCCGGGCCGGTCACGCCGCCGGGCGAACTGACCGCCGCCACCGGCACCGTCGCGACCACCGCGGTGGTGGCCGCCGTGCCGGCGGCCAGGCCCGCGGTCCAAACCAGAGCTCTGAGGATCCGACGCATGGAACTCCCCTTCCCAGGAGGGCGCAAAGTTGCCGCGGAACATAGCTCGAACGCTCAAACTCTCGAACGCTTGACGCTCGAACGTCCGCGGCGGCTCCGCGGTTCACCCCCGGGTCGCAGCCCCTGTGACCAGCCCTGGTCTCCCGACTCAGGAGACTAGACGCGCTCGGCCCGCTCGGCGCGGGCCGGTTCGGCTCCCGCCAGTTCGGCGCGGCTGCTGACGCCGAAGCGGCGGAACAAGCGCGTCAGGTTGCCTTCCACCGCCTTCACCGACACCTGGAGGGCGGCGGCTATCTGGCGGTTGGTGGCGCCGGCGCGGACCAGGTCCACTATCTGGCGTTCGGTGGCGCTCAGGGGTTCGGCCGGGGAGTCCAGGCGTTCCAGGCGGCCCTGGACGAAGCGGAGCCAGGGCCCGCAGCCGGCCGCCGCGTAGGCGGTGGCCGCCGACTCCCAGGCCGCGCGGGCGGCGGCGCGGCGGCGGGCCCGCCGTTCCAGTTCGCCCAAGGTGACTTCGAG
>JABFXP010000737.1 GCA_013361685.1 Catenulispora sp. | reverse complement strand
CCCCAAACGTGGACGCCCGCCTGACGGTGTCGCGTCAACGAGAACCGCAACACCGCCCGGCGGGCCGTTCATGGTGCATTTTACGAGAACGCGGCCCAGCAGTCCGTGGGGCTCGCGTGCAGCGGATCCAGGGCATTGACCGCCTCATGCAGGGCGATCTTGTCGGCGGTGCCGATGGCGACGTGCTCGGACAGGTCGGTGATGCACAGGTCCTGGAGCAGGACGTTGTGGACGTTGGTGCCGGACAGGAACTGCGACTGGTACGGCGTCACGACCTCGTCGTAGCGGGAGGCGATCACCGTGTAGTGGACGCCGGGGAGGGTGTCGCCGCCTGCGTTCAGACTTTGCAGCAGGGGGGAGCCGACCACTTGGTCAGCGCATGCTGGGCAGGCTGTGCCGACCAGGCTGAGGGCGCCGGGGTAGTAGTTCGCGGCGAGGGTCTCGATGCCGTCGAGGGTGGTGCCGTGGTTGGAGGGGGCCAGGCCGACGAGGGTGTGGACCTTGGCCGCCCCGCCGAGGAACTTGAGGTAGTAGCGGGGCATCATCCCGCCCTGGCTGTGGCCGACGATGTCGACCTGGGTGGCGCCGGTGGCGGAGAGGACCTGGTTGACGTAGTCCGACAGCTGCTGGGCCGACTGGGCTACCGGGGCCAGGCCGTGGAACAGGGGCACGTTCGGCTCCTGGCCGTAGTCCAGTTCGAACACGCAGAAGCCGCGGGAGGCGATGTAGGGCGCGCCGACGAGCCAGTTGTCCCAAGCGTTGCCGAAGGTGCCGTGGACCAGCACCACCGGGCGTGGATGGTCAGCGCTGGGCCGGCAGGAGAAGTCGTTGACCCCCGAGGACGAGGCGGCCTGCGCCGGTGCCGCGAGCGCGACGAAGGGCGCGGCCAGGAGCAGGGTGAACAGAGCGCGGAGAGATCTGCGTTTGCGCATGCTGACTCCAAGGGGAACCGGTGGTGGGGGTGCGGACGTGGCAGGGATCACATCCGCCGGGTTACCGGTCGGTAAAGCTACTCGCAAGTTCCGGAGAAGTCACGCATTTCACGGCAACATCGCTGCCGAGTCGCACACCGCCTCGATCAGGTCCAACGTCCGCAGCGCCTCGGCGGCGGTGTACGTGACCGTCTGGTTTCCGAGCCGGTAGGCCAGGGCGCGGGAGCAGAGGTCCGCGTATTCGGGGAACAGATCGGCGGTGTAGTCGGCCGCCGCCTCTTTGGAGATGATCTCACCGGTCACGATCGTCGCGTGCAGCCGTCCCGGCCCGGTCACGAACCAGGCCAGCAGGTACGGATCCATCGCCTCGTCCGGCCGCTGCCCGGCGAGTCGCGGACGGAAGCCGAGGTGGGAGCGCCAGTACGACTCCAGGTTCCGATGGTTCCACTGTCGCAGCCACGCCGGATCGGGCCCGGCCCCGAGCTCGGCGGCGGGCCGCCCGCGCAGCGTGATGCCGTGCCGGTCCAGCACCGCCCACAGCACCGGATCGGTCGTGTTCCCGTCGGGCAGGAGCTGACCGTCCACCACCGTCGGCACGCGCGCCTCGCTCCGCATGCCGAGCTCCTCGGCGAGGACGTAATGCCCGTCGGAATGCGGCCCCCGGCCCCGATCGGCCTCCAGCCGCGCGTGCATGTTCCTGACGTCTTCGAGCTCTGATGCGGTCAGCGGCCGATCCAGCACCACGAGCGCGTCCAGGTCGCTGCGCCCAGGACGCCAACTCCGCAGCGCCGCCGACCCCACGACGTAGAAACCGCTGACCAGACCCGGTGCGAGCGTCTCGTCCAGGTGCTTCAGGAAGCGGTTCGCCGCGAGTTCATACGCCATCTTCGATACCTTAATTACCGAAGACAGCTAAAGCACGAGCCGGTCGGCTCCCGGGAAACGGGAGCCGACCGGCTCGTTGTCAGAGGCCTGTCGCCGTGGCGGTCAGCGGGCCGTCAGTCCACCTCAGCCAGCGCCTGCGAGAACTGCGCCGCATACAACCGCGAGTAGGCACCCTCCGCCGCCAGCAGCTCGGAGTGGCTCCCATGCTCCACTATCCGCCCGTTCTCCATCACCAGGATCATGTCCGCATCGCGGATCGTGGACAGCCGGTGCGCGATGACGAACGACGTCCGCCCCTCCCGCAGCCTGTTCATCGCCCGCTGGATCAGCACCTCGGTGCGGGTGTCGACCGAGGACGTCGCCTCGTCCAGGATCAGGATCGCCGGCTCGGCCAGGAACGCCCGGGCGATGGTGATCAGCTGCTTCTCACCGGCCGACAGGTTCGAGCCCTCCTCGTCGACCACCGTGTCGTAGCCGTCGGGCAGGGTCCGCACGAAGTGGTCCACGTGGGTGGCCGCGGCGGCCGCGCAGATCTGCTCCTGGCTCGCGCCGGCGGTGCCGTAGGCGATGTTCTCGGCGATGGTGCCGCCGAACAGCCACGCGTCCTGCAGCACCATGCCGGTCTGCGACCGCAGGTACTCCCGGGACATGGTGGCGGTGTCCACCCCGTCCAGCAGGATCGCGCCGGAGTTCACCTCGTAGAACCGCATCAGGAGGTTGACCAGGGTGGTCTTGCCGGCCCCGGTCGGCCCGACGATGGCCACCGTCTGCCCGGGCTGCACGGTCAGCGACAGGTTCTCGATCAGCGGCTGGTCGGCCGAGTAGCTGAACTGCACGTCGCGGAACTCCACCTGCCCGCGCACCCGCTCCAGCTCCACCGGCTGCGCCGGATCCGGCGACATCTCCTCGGCGTCCAGGATCTGGAAGATCCGCTCGGCCGAGGCCACCCCGGACTGCATCATGTTGGCCATCGCGGCGACCTGCGACAGCGGCATCGTGAACTGCCGCGTGTACTGGATCGAGGCCTGCACGCTGCCCAGCGACAGCGCCCCGGCCGAGACCCGCAGCCCGCCGACCACCGCCACCAGCACGTAGGTGACGTTGCCCAGGAACATCATCGCCGGCTGGATCAGCCCGCTGATGAACTGCGCGCGGAAGCTGGCGTCGTTCAGCGCGTCGTTCTGCTTCTTGAACTCCGCCGCCGACTCCTCCTGCCGGCCGAACGCCTTCACCAGCTGGTGGCCGGTGTACATCTCCTCGATGTGCGCGTTCAGCCGCCCGGTGGCCGCCCACTGCTTCATGAACTGCGGCTTGGACTTCTTGCCGATCCGGCCGGCCACGTACACCGACAGCGGCACCGTGGCCACCGCGATCAGCCCCAGCAGCCACGAGGTCCAGAACATGAACACGCCCACGCCGATCAGCGTGAAGATCTGCATGACCGCCTGGGCCAGCGACTGCTGCATCGACTGCGCCAGGTTGTCGATGTCGTTGGTGGCCCGGGACAGCACCTCGCCGCGCGGCTGCTTGTCGAAGTACGACAGCGGCAGCCGGGTCAGCTTCTCCTCGATGTCCGTGCGCAGCCGCGCCATCGAGCGGTTCACCACCACGATGACCAGCCGCGACTGCGCCATCATGCACAGGAACACGAGCACGTAGATGCCCATCAGGAGCAGCAGGACGTGCCCGACCGCGGTGAAGTCGATGCCCTTGCCCGGGGTGAAGTCCACCGACTTCACCAGGTCGGCCATCCGGCCCTGGCCGGCGTCGCGCAGGTGCTGCACCGCCTCGGCCTTGGTCGGGTAGGTGCCGTCCGGCCGGGCCTTCACCTGGCGGCCGATGACGCCGGCGAAGATCAGGTCGGTGGCCTTGCCCAGCAGCTTCGGGCCCCACACGGTCATGCCCACGCCGAGGGCCGCCAGCACCATGGAGGTGATCAGGATCGGCCGCTCGGGGCGCAGGTAGCCCAGCAGGCGGCGGCCGGAGCCCTTGAAGTCCTTGGACTTCGCCGCCGGGCCGGACATGAACGCGGCCGGGCCGCGCAGCGCGCCGCCCTGCTGCGGCCGGGGCGCGTCGCCCTCCTTCTCCGTCTCGAGACGATCCGCAGCGGGCTTGCCGTTCGCAGCG
>JABFXP010000148.1 GCA_013361685.1 Catenulispora sp. | reverse complement strand
CGGCCGAGAACCACGTCGGCGACCGGCAGCCCGAGCTCGGCCTCCAAGATCGCCGCGACCCGGTCGAAGGACTCTGCGAACACCGGCGACGCGGCGTAGAGGCCGCGTCCCATCCCGGCCCGCTGCGCGCCCTGACCGGAGAACAGGTACCCGACCCGGGCGCCGGTCTTCGCGACGCCGACGACCGGTCCGGACTGCTTGGTCGCGACCGCCACCAGCCCCGCGGTCAGCTCCTCGCGGGTCCGGCCGACGACCACCGCGCGGTTGTCGAACCGCGCGCGGGTCGTGGCCAGCGAATAGGCGACGTCCTCGGTCTGGACCGGGTTCGCGAGCACGAACTCCCGCAGCCGGCCGGCCTGACCGGCCAGGCCCTCGGCGCCGCGGCCCGAGACGACCCACGCCGAGACGTCGGAACCGGCCAGTATCGGCGTTTTCGCTGGTGCCGCCTCGGTTATGGCTTCGCCGTCCGTGTCCTGGTCGGCGGCCGGCTCGAAGGCGGGCGCCTCTTCCACGATCACGTGCGCGTTGGTCCCGCTGATGCCGAACCCCGACACCCCCGCGCGCCGCACCTTCCCGCCGGCCGGCCACGGCACCGGCTCGGCCAGCAGCCGCACGTCGCCCTCGGTCCAGTCGATGTGCGGCGAGGGCTCCTCGACGTGCAGGGTCCGCGGCAGTACCTCGTGCCGCATCGCCAGCACCACCTTCATGATCCCGGCGACGCCCGCGGCGGCCTGCGCGTGGCCGATGTTCGACTTCACCGAACCCAGCCACAGCGGCTTGTCCTCGGCGCGGTCCCGGCCGTAGGCGGCCATCAATGCCTGCGCCTCGATCGGGTCGCCGAGCGGCGTGCCGGTGCCGTGCGCCTCGACCGCGTCGACGTCCGCCGGGGCCAACTGCGCGCTGGCGAGCGCGGCGCGGATGACGCGCTGCTGCGACGGACCGTTCGGCGCGGTCAGGCCGTTGCTCGCGCCGTCCTGGTTGACGGCGCTGCCGCGCACCACCGCCAGCACCGGATGCCCGTTGCGCCGCGCGTCGGAGAGCCGTTCGACGATCAGCGTGCCGACGCCCTCCCCCATGCCCATGCCGTCGGCCGCGGCCGAGAACGCCTTCGAGCGGCCGTCGGCGGCCAGGCCGCGCTGCCGGGAGAAGCCGATCAGCTCGCGCGGCGTCGCCATGATGGTCACGCCGCTGACCAGCGCCAGCCGGCATTCGCCGGAGCGCAGCGCCTGCGCGGCCAGGTGCATCGCGACCAGCGAGGAGGAGCAGGCGGTGTCGACGGTGACCGCCGGTCCCTCCAGCCCCAGGGTGTAGGAGACGCGGCCGGACAGGATGCTGGTCGCGTTGCCGGTGACCAGGTGGCCTTCGACGCCTTCGGCGCCGTCGCGCACCGCCGCCATGCCCAGTGCCTCGTAGCCGGAGCCGTAGCCGCCGACGAACACGCCGGTGCGGGAGCCGCGCAGCGAGTGCGGGTCGATGCCGGCGCGCTCCAGCGCCTCCCAGGACGTCTCCAGCAGCAGCCGCTGCTGCGGGTCCATGGCCAGGGCCTCGCGCGGGCTGATCGCGAAGAACGCCGGGTCGAACTCGGTGGCGCGCTGCACGTAGCCGCCCTCGCGGACGTAGGAGGTGCCGGCGTGGTCCGGGTCCGGGTGGTAGAGGGCTTCGACGTCCCAGCCGCGGTCGGCCGGCAGCGGGGAGATGCCCTCGGTGCCGGTCTCCAGCAGCCGCCACAGGTCCTCGGGGCTGCGCACGCCGCCGGGGAAGCGGCAGCCCATGCCGACGATGGCCAGGGGTTCGGCCGGGTCCAGCGCGGGTCCGGCGACGGCCGGCGCGCCGGGCGCGTCGGTCCCGGCGATCGCGCCGACCATCTCAGTGCGCAGATACGCGGCCAGGACGGTCGGCGTCGGATAGTCGAACAGCAGCGTGGCCGGCAGGCGCAGCCCGGTCGCGGTGCTGACCTGGTTGCGGAGCTCGACGGAGGTCAGGGAGTCGAAACCGAGCTCGCTGAACGGCCGGTCCGGCTCGACCGCCTCGGCCGAGGGGTAGTTCAGCACCGCGGCGGCCTCGGCCCGGACCAGGTCCGTCAGCAGGCGTTCCTGCTCGGCGGGAAGCGAGCCGGCCAACTGGCGGGCGAGATCGCCCTCGGCCGCGCCGCCGCGGCTGTCTGTGGATGCTCCGCCTGCCAGGTTCCGCACCACGTCCGGCAGGTCCCGGACCATCGGGTGCTGGCGCAGTTCGGCGGCGGCGGGCGCGGTGCACAGCTGCGCCCAGTCGATGTCGATCACGGTGACCGTGACGTCGTCGGGGTGGTCCAGGGCCTGGCCCAGCGCCCGCACCGCGAGCTCGGGCGGCATCAGGACCTCCCACTTGTTGCGGCGCAGCCGGGCCCGGGCGGCGTCAGTGGCCTGCGACACGCCGCCGCCGGCCCACGGACCCCAGGCCACCGACAGGCCGGGCAGTCCGGCCGCGCGCCGCTTCTCGACGAGCCCGTCCAGGTAGGCGTTGGCGGCCGCGTAGTTGCCCTGGCCGCCGCCGCCGAAGGTGGCCGCCGCCGAGGAGAACACGACGAACGCGTCCAGGTCCGCGTCCCGGGTCAGCTCGTCCAGCCAGGCCGCGCCGGCCGCCTTGGCGCCGAGCGTGGTGGCCAGGCGCGGGACGCTCTGCCGGTCCAGCACGCCGTCGTCCAGGACGCCGGCGCTGTGGATCACGCTGGACAGCGGCGGCCCGTCGGCGGCGATCCGCTCCAGGACGCCGGCTATGTGCGAACGCTGTGACGTGTCGCAGCTGGCCACCATGACGTCCGTCCCCGACCCGGCCAGCGCCGCGGCCAGCTCCGGCACCCCGTCCGCCTCGGCGCCGGAGCGGCTGGTCAGCACGATCCGCTCGGCGCCGCGGCCGGTCAGCCAGCGGCCGACGTGGCCGCCGATCGCGCCGGTGCCGCCGGTGACGAGCACGGTGCCGCCGGGACGCCACGGCCGGGACTCGCGCGCCTGCGGGGCGCGGACCAGGCGGCGGCCCAGGATCCCGCTGCCGCGCACGGCGATCTGGTCCTCCACGACGGCGGTCAGCAGGCCGCGGAAGCGGTGCGCGATCCGGTCGTCCAGGTGCGCGGGCAGGTCGATCAGGCCGCCCCAGCGGTCCGGGTGCTCCAGCGCGATGACCCGGCCCAGGCCCCAGATCTCGGACAGCACGGCGCTGGTGACGGCCTCGCCGAGGCCGGTGGCGATGGCGCCGGTGGTGAGGATGCGCAGCGGGGCGCTGATCGCGGCGTCGCCGAGCGCCTGGAGCAGGAGCAGGGTTCCGGCGACGCCGGAGGGCACGGCGGGCTGGTCCGGGTACGGCGTCTCGTCCAGCGACAGCACCGACAGCACGCCGGACAGCTTGACGTCGTCGAGGCCTGCGACGGCCGCGGTGAGCGTCGCGGCCAGGGCCTCGCGGTCCAGGGTCGGGTCGGAGACGGCGATGGGGACGGGGACGACCTGCGCGCCGTGGCCGGTCAGGGCCCCGGTGACCGCCGCCACCCACGGGTCGCCGATGTGGGCCTGCGGGATCGCGAGCAGCCACGCGCCGGTCAGGGCCGCGGAGACCGGCTCGGGCAGCTGCACCCAGCAGACGCGGTAGCGCCAGTCGGAGATCACGGAGTCGGCGCGTTCGCGGCGGCGCCACGAGGCGAGGGCGGGCAGCAGGTCGTTGAGCGGACGGCTGCCGTCGACGGCGAGTTCGTCGGCGATCTCGCGCAGGTCGCCGTCCTCGACGGCGGCCCAGAACCGGGCCTCGGCGGCGTCGGCGGCGGTGTCCGCGACGCTCTGCGTCGTCGAGCCCTGCATCCAGTAGCGGCGGCGCTGGAAGGCGTAGGTCGGCAGCGGGACCCGGCGGCCGCCGCCGAGGACCGCGCGCCAGTCGACCGGCACGCCGGCGACGTGGGCCCGGGCCAGCGCGGTGAGCAGC
>JABFXP010000166.1 GCA_013361685.1 Catenulispora sp. | reverse complement strand
AGACGAAAGCAGCCAAGCCGGAGCGGCCTGGCTGCTTTGCGTGATGCACGGTGCGCGATGCGAGACGTGCGACGCGACGCGACGCGATCCGAAGCCCGCAGCGGCGCTCAAGCCGTCCGGATGACATCCATGAACGCACTCACCGAGAACTCCGCATTCCCGACCCCCGGCTTGCCGTACCCGGGCGGCACCGGCAGCTTGTGCTTCTCGAACGTGTCGCGCCAGGCGCGCAGCAGCTTCACGAAGTACTCCAGCGGCGGGCCCTCCTGGCGGCCCAGGTTGCTGGTCGGCTCCGGGCACCAGGTCGTGAACCGGGGCACCACGCCGTGGCTCATGAAGAACTCCAGACCCTCGGTGGTGGAGGCGATGGCCTGGTCGATCTCGGTGAAGCCGTGGGGCTTGGCCATCTCCACGCCGCCGACGAAGTTCGGGATCACGTGCGTGGGACCGAAGACGTCGGCGGCGTCCAGGATCCGCTTCACCCACTCGTCGCGGCCGACGTAGCGGTCCTTGCCCGGGCAGATCCAGTTGAACAGCTCGGCGTCCCAGACCTCGTAGTTGGGGTGGTAGATGCGGTAGCCGGCGTCCTTGAGCATCTTGACCTCGTCCAGCGGCAGCGCCTGCACCACCGCCTTGGGGATCCAGCGGCCCGGGAAGCGGGACTCGATCGCCTCGGCGAAGCGCGCGTAGAACTCGCCTTCGCGCATGCCGTCCAGCTTGCGGGTGATCGAGCCGCCGGTGACGGTGTAGGCCTGCGAGACGGTGTCGTGCTCGTTGATCAGCGTCATCGCCTCGACGATGTCGTCGAGTTCCTTCACCGCCGTGTACTCCCGGCCGTTCGCGCGCTGCTGCCGGAAGTTCTCGTTGAGGTCGCAGAAGCGGCACTCCTCGTCCCGGCCCCAGTACTGGCACAGCCGGTAGACGGTGAGGTACACCAGGTAGCCCCACTCGATGGCCGGCGCGATCTCGCTGATCTTCTTGCCCGAGGACAGCGTGTGCTCGTAGTAGCCGGGGATCGGCGGGAACTCCAGGTCGGCCAGGTGCTTGCCCTCGCAGGAGAGCGCGAGCTTGCCGTCCCGCAGCCCGACCACGTACGGGCTGTCCGGCGCCACCCGCGTGGACACCACGGTCCGCCGCAGGTCGTACGGACCGCCGGTCATCCGGATCTCCTCCGGTGCCCGGAAGGCGGCATGCTCGGCCATCTCCGCGACCGGTACCAGGTCGAAGGTGAAGATGAAGTAGTCCTTGGGCTTGTAGCCGCTGGCCACCCGCAGCGCGTCCGGGCTGAACGCCAGGCCCTGGCGCAGGATGTCCTGCTTGATCACGGCCTCGGCGGGCAGATCCGGGAACTGCGCCATCATGCGTTCGAGCTCGCGTGTCGTGGCTCCGGTGTCGGCCTGCTGTTCGGCGACCATCGAGGACCCCGCTTCCGCCTGGTTCGGATGAGAATGCTTCTAGCCCAAGGATCCCACGGGAAGCCGACCGGGCGGCGGGTGGGGTCCGGGCGCCGGGCCCCCGGCGCCCCTTACCGGCCGGACAGGACGCCGGAGCTGTGCAGCACCGTGTTGATCTCCGGGCCGGCGGCCTCCACGCCGAAGCCGCCGTTGAGGACCAGCGCGGCGACCGCGATGTCGTGCGACTTGTCGAAGACGATCATCCAGCTGTCGGTCTTCTTGGTCGTCGGGGTGTCGGTGGACTCCGCCGAGCCGGTCTTGGCGGCGATCCCGCTCAGCCCGGGGAAGACGCCGGCCGCCGTGCCGGAGGTGGCCACGCCCTGCATGAGCTGCGTCAGCTGGTCGGCGACGCCGTCCGGCAGCGGCGTGGCGGAGATCGTCGGGGTGCCCGGCACCAGGACCGGCTGGTGGAACTGGTGCGCGCAGACCGTGGCCGCGACCGAGGCCATCACCAGCGGCGACATCGAGATCTTGTCCTGGCCGAAGGCCTCGTAGGCGAGTTCGCCCAGATCGCTGGCCGGCGGCACCTGCTGGTCCTTGGGGGCGCCGTAGGTGGCCGGGCCCAGGCCCAGGTCCCACTTCTGGTTCAGGCCGAAGTAGGTCTTGCCCTCGTCGGCCAGCGCCGCGCCGTCCGAGCCGAGCTTGCCGTCCAGGGCCAGGTGGACGAACGCGGTGTTGCAGGACTTCAGGAAGGCGTCCCGCAGCGTCGCGTGCTGGATCCCGGCGGCCAGGTCCTTGTCGTTGGTGATGTCCAGGCCGTTGACGGTGACCTTGGAGTCGCAGGTCACCGGATCGCTGGGCTTGAGCCCCTTCTGCAGGGCCAGCGCCGTGGTTATCACCTTGAACGTCGAGCCCGGCGCCCGGACGGACTGGGTGGCCATGTTGCCCGAGTTCGTGGCGATGCCCAGAATGTCTCCGGTCGAGGGCTGGATCGCGACCATGCCGGAGAACGGATGCGCCTTCACCGCCGCCTCCATGGCGTTCTGCACAGCCGGCCGCAGCGTGGTCTTGACCGTCACCGGCGTGGTCGAGACGGTGCCGAGCGGATAGGTCTTCGAGCCGGGGATCTGCGCCCCGGTGTTGGCGTCGGTGAACTCCACGGTCAGCGACTGCGGCGTCTGCCCGGCCGGCACCTTGGTCGACAGCACGTTGACGGTGTTGGCCAGCGTCGGGTGCGCCTTGGTGTCGATCTTCGCGCCGGTGGAGTCGGTGACGGTCACCTTCGGCGGCGCCGCCCGCAGCAGCTGCGTCGAGAGCAGCAGGGGGTGGATGACCGAGTAGCTCCAGTGCACCAGCGGCGCCTGGCCGGACGGCTGGACCAGGCTCAGGGCCGACTGGTACGGCCACTGGAGGTTGTTGCCGAAGTCGAAGGAGACGGCGAAGGCGAAGCCGCCCGCCGACGGCGCGGCCGAGGACGCCGAGGACGCCGGTGCGGCCGGAGTGCCCGAGCCGGACGCGGAACCCGGGCTCGAAGCCGGGGCGCCGGAGGAGGCGGCGGCGTCCGCGGCCTGCCCGAGCGTCAACGTGATCTTCTGCGGTGCCAGCGCGGCCATCTCGGCTTTCAGCCCGGTCTCGGCCTTGGCCGGGTCGTCGGTGAACGACGCCGCCTTGTGCCAGTCCTGGGCCGCCCACGCGTCGAGGAAGGCCTGCGCCACGGTCTGCGGCGTCGCGGTCGGCGCCGACGAGGACTGGCTCGCCCCGGCCGCGCCGGTCGGAGCGCCGCCGCTCGACTTCGAGGAGGAGCCGCCGAACAGGCCGCATCCGCTGACGGCGAACAGTACCGCCGCCGTCAGGACGCCCACCGCCGGACGTGCCATGCCAGCTGTTCGCCTACCCGTCATCGGACATCCCCCCGAAGGTTCCTGCGTTCGTTCGGTGTACATACGTTCCGGCGGCCAAACCTACACTGACCGACGTCCACCCTCTTCGGTATGTCACACCTTTACGTCTCACTCAGTACAGAACTGGTACGCGCGGGACCGATTAATCGGTTGCGACCGCCGGGTCTGTATCTGTGGGGACCTCCATCTCGAAAGGTTGGCACAGTGACCGTGGCGGTTGAACACGACGACATCGCGGAGCTGGCCGCGCCGTTCCGGCGCGAGCTGCTGGCGCACTGCTACCGGATGCTGGGGTCGGTGCACGACGCCGAGGACGCGGTCCAGGAGACCATGGTCCGCGCCTGGCAGGGCCGCGCCGGATTCCAGGGCCGGGCCTCGCTGCGGGTGTGGCTGTACCGCATCGCGACCAACGTCTGCCTGCGGGTGCTGGAACGGCGCGAGCGGCTGCCGATGCCCTCGGCGCTGGGCGCGCCGAGCCGGGAGACGGACGCCCCGCCGGTGCGCACCCCGGCGGAGGTGCGGTGGCTGGAGCCCGCGCCGGACGCGCTGCTGGGCGGCGGCGGCGGGCGGGCCGGGACGTTCGGCGCGGGCCTGGACGCGGCCGGCGAAAGCCTGGGCCCGGCGGCCGACCCGGCGGCGGTGGTGGCGCTG
>JABFXP010000173.1 GCA_013361685.1 Catenulispora sp. | reverse complement strand
CAGCGCTACGATGATCCGGCCTGCCGTATGCAGTTGAGAGATCAACCCGGTAGTAACGCTCTTCCAGATCGAAATCATCGATTTCAGCCAGAGCAACCGCCAGTCGCTTCGTCATTGCAGGGTCGCGCAGTCGCACAGCGTGGAACCAGTCGTCATCTTCGACAATTTCGGGCGCGCCCGTTAGGGCTCGAGTTACGAACGGTGGTGGGTCTTCGCCATTGGTCAATAAGGCGAGCAGGACACCCCAGTCCTTGTCGATGCCAGACTCTCTTGCCACCGGCCGCACACCCGGGTCACGCCCCACTGTGACGATGCCAAAATTCTCGGGCGTCAGTCTTTCGATTTCGAAGAAGATGCTCACCTTGTCGCTCCGGTAAGTTTTGACTTGCAAGATATGCCGATTGCCGCAATGCCACCCACAGCGGGCTCCTTGGTTGCCGACTCGCGCGAAAATAGCGGCACTCCAGGCCATGACCACCTCCTCATGTCGCCATCGAACGTCGCCTTGTCGTACATATCGACCTTGACCTGGGTGTAGGCCTTGTATGCGATCAGAACCGCGTCCTTGCCCGGATCTGCCGTAGGCGGCGCGGATGTCGGGGATGCCAACATGATTAACGCCTTTCGACGTCAGAGGCTGTTCAGTAGGGACCTCACGCGATCGACGACTTCGTCCGCAGTCACCGTAATTCTTATGCCGCCGTGCAGCAAGTAGACCTCATAGCGAGAAGCTTCGGGGCTGTCACTGATGGCGATCTGATTGGTGTCCAAGTCAAACGGATCTTTTGTAAGCCGCAGGACCCAGTGCGAAAAGTAGGGAAAGAGATGCGAGATCACCGGGTCGCCGTGCAGCGCCGCGAGAAGGCTACGGTACGTATTGAAGTCGTCGTCTTCCAAAAGAAGACTCCATTGCGTTTCGACCGGATTGCCGTCCTCGTAGCCTTGACTCAGTCGTGGATAGTCCACGAAGGGGAACCGCTCGGTCATGTCCTTGAGCTTCGAGCCATGGCGCCAGGCTTCGATTGCCCGTGCGGCTTCGGTGATGTCTGGTGTACTTCCTGAAGCCCAGCCGCGCGCAGTCTCCGCGTCGCCTAGGGAGATGGAGAAGCGGCGGCTGTCCAGCCCGAGAAGCACTTTGACGGGGCCGCGGTCAGAAGTCATGCGAGCCGTGACGTAGAGACCTCTTCCGCGCGGGGTGTCGGGTTCGACTTCTCCGAGGTCGGTGTGCTGGGTGGACGCCATCTGCCGCAGGAGGGGGGCGAGTCCGCCAGCCTCGACGAGGTCGGGATAAAGGGAGGCATCGATGGCTTCCGCAGCACCGATGTTGTTTGAGGGACTCGCCACGGCAGTGCTCCTAGATGTCGGTGCCAGCGGTCTTTAAATTCCACTGTACATGTGGAGGGCCTTGGCTCATCTTTTGTCAGTCAAATCGGGTTGAAATATCGACGCGGTCATTTTGGTCGTTGAAGCGTGGGAATAGAACTCCCGGTAGCCAATACGAGGCCGTTCTCCTGATCGCGCGAACGTACGATTCTGCCATAGATCGCATCATGGATGACATGTTCAAAAGTCACCGTGTTCAATTCATCCTGAAGGCGCGCTTGATTCCCCCTTGTCATGACCATACTCTTTCGCGCCGAACGTTCGCACGAAGTAGGCGTTATGTGCGGCTATGAAGGCTGGCCCGATCATCCATTTGGCAGTGGTCCATGCCGTGACGTTTTTCTCATGTGTGACCGCAGCCACCGTCGAATGTCCGACGGGAGTTGGCCGCCCAGGTGGTAAAGGGTGTTGGCGCTGATCGCGGCGGCGGCTAGTTCGGCGACGGCGCTGCCGATGCGGGCGAGGCGGACGGCCCCGCTCGGGGTCGGTTGGTCGGTCGCGGGTGAGGTGGTCGGGCTCGCGGTCGGGATGGTGGTGTGGTCGGGCATGGCTACCCTCCAGTGGGCGGGCGTGGGAAAGGCGAGGGGTTTGCGGTGTTGAGGCGGGCAGTGGGGCTCGCCCGGCGATCGGCCGATGGTCGGCCTGTGGGCGGGTGATGGTGATGGCGTGGGTTTCGGCGGCGGTGAGGGTGTAGGCGGGCAGGGGGCCGCGGCGTTTGGTGAAGGCGCGCAAGAGGCGGTGTGAGCCGTCGCTACAGCGGGGGTTCGTGCATGACGGTTGACCGATGGCGGCTCAGGGTGAGGACTGAAATTGCGTTGACGGGTCTTCCGCCGGATGGTGGGGTAGCGGCCCATGGACGAAGACGCGCTCGCAGACGGCTGGTTTCCGGAGAGCGTGGCGGCGGGTTACGACGCCCCAGGCGGTGCGAACGCGTCAGAAGTCGTGGTGCCGATGGTGGACGTGCTCGAGGAGTTGGCCGATGGGGGCCCGGCTCTGGAGTTCGCCGTTGGCACCGGGCGTATCGCTGCGCCGTTGGCTGCCCGTGGTGTGGCGGTGAGTGGTATCGAGCTGAGCCGGGCGATGGCTGCGCGGATCGCGGACAAGCCCGGCGGCGACAAGGTCGAGGTCACGATCGGTGACATGACCACGACGCGGGTGGCCGGTCAGTTCTCTTTGGCCTACCTGGTGTTCAACACGATCTGCAACGTGACCACGCAGGACGGGCAGGTCGACGTCTTCCGTAATGCGGCCGCCCATCTGCGGCAGGGCGGGTTGTTCCTGATCGAGGTGGAGGTGCCGGGCCTGCGGCGGCTGCCACCGGGGCAGGACACCGTCCCGTTCACGGTGGCACCTGGTCGTGAGGGCGGCGGCTACGTGGGATTCGATCAGTACGATGTCGCGACTCAGCTGTTCACGTCGAACCACGTCACTGTTTCGGCAGACGGGCAAGGCCGATTTCGGCGTATCCCGTTCCGGTACGTGTGGCCGGCTGAGATGGACCTGATGGCGCGTATCGCAGGGTTGAGCCTGAAGTACCGCTGGGCCGGCTGGGACCGTTCGGTGTTCACCGCAGAGAGCACTACGCACGTTTCGATCTGGCAGAAGGACTGAGCGCCCAAGCCGGCGGTCTCGAAGGACCGCGGCGGCGGATTGCGCGCAGGATTCTGTGCGCTTGTTCGGTGTCGAAGAGCGTTTCTTACTCATGGCGTGCCTGGTTCGTCGTCGCAGGTTGGAGTTCCTTAGTGCTGGGCGTGTCGTCAGCGGCCACGTCTGGCTACTGCGGTGACGTGGTCTTGGGCGATGGCGACGGCCCCCAGCAGGTCCAGCTCGGCACGCCGAACTGCAATGGATCATAGGTCTGCGATGCCCTGGACCTCGGGTACTGGCGCGAGGCCTAGTCATCTCAACGCCACCAGGCGAACACGCCCGGCCACGTCCACCACGAGCAGCCGGCAGCTCGCGTCACCGGCCCGCGGTCCTAGCTGACGATGTCCTTGCGGAGGAAGTGGCGCCAGGCCAGCACCAGCAGGATGGTGCTGTAAGCGAGTGAGGAAATGGTGCCGCGGAGCATCGAATCCCATTGGATCGTCGGGCCGAGTGCGTCCAGCCATGCGTAGGTGTAGTGGGTTGGCAGGACGTTGCGGATGCTCCCCAGGGCGGTCACCTCGTCGAGGATGTTGGAGATGATGACCAGGAGCACGGTGCCGCCGACGGCGCCGAGTGGGGCATCGGTGCGGACGCCGGCGTAGAAGCCGAGGCTTGCGACGAACAGCAGGGTGATGGCGAGGAAGCCGATGATGATCGCCAGGCGCAGCAGTGTTTCGCCGGTGGAGAGTGTGGAGCCGGTCGGGGAGCGTGCCGGGGCCCAGCCGAAGGCGATCCACCCGGACAGCAACGCCACCCCGGGGAGCAGGACGAGGCAGAGCCCTGCCAAGCCGAGGGCGACGATGAGTTTCTGGCGGAGCAGCCGGGCCCGGCCCACCGGGGCCACCAACAGGTAGCGCAGGCTGGACCAGCTGGCTTCGCTGGCGACCGTGTCCCCGGCGAACAGCGCCACCACGACCACGAGCAGGAAGCCGGCCGAGGCGAACAGGGTGAACAGGGTGAAGTTCGGTGCGCCGACGGTCGCGAGGTCGACCAGTGTGACCCGGCCGTCGCCGCTGCTGGGGGTGCCGAGCTTGAACGCTCCGATCAGCAGTAGGGGAAGCAGGATCAGGAAGGCCAGTGAGAACTGAGTGCGCCGCCGTCCGGCCTGTCGGCGTAGTTCGACGCGCAGCGGCAGGGTGCGCCGCGGGTCGAAGCCCGGTGCTCCGCCGTGTGCGGTGCCCGAGATGCGGGGGGCGGCGGCGTGAGCCAGCTGGTCGTGGCTGCCGGGGACGACGTGATTGATTTCGGGCTGTTGAGGTGCCCGGCGGGCGGATCGCGGTCGGGGGATCTTCGCCAGGTTCATGATGGTGTCTCGCCTTCGTTGACCAGGGTGAGGAAGACGTCTTCCAGTTGGTGCCGCGGGGCGACGCGGTCCACGGAGATGCCGGCTTCGACCAGCGCGCCGACGGCTGCGCCCGGGCGGATGCCGTCCAGTTCCAGAATCAGGCCGCCGGCCTGAGGCGTGTCGATCTGGCGGATCCCGGCCAGCGGGGTGAGGACTCTGACGGCCGCGTCGATGTCGTCCACCTCGACGGAGACCGAGGAGGCGGCGCCGATCAGCTCCGTGACCGGCCCGGCCGCGAGCAGCCGCCCCCGGTGCATGACCAGGCAGTGTGTGCAGGTCTGTTCCACCTCGGCCAGCAGGTGGCTGGAGACGACGACGGTCCGGCCGGTGGCGGCGTACCGGCGCAGCGCCTGGCGCATCTCGCGGATCTGCGGCGGGTCCAGTCCGTTGGTGGGTTCGTCCAGGACCAGCAGGTCCGGCAGGCCGAGCATCGCCTGGGCGACGGCCAGGCGCTGGCGCATTCCCTGGCTGTAGGTGCGGACCTTGCGATGGACGTCGGCACCGAGCCCGGCCAATTCCAGCGCGGCGTCGATGTCCGCGTCGGCCTCCGGGCGCCCGGTGGCCGCCCAGGACAGTGTCAGGTTCTCCAGCCCGGACAGGTGGGGGAGGAAGCCGGGGCCCTCGATGAAGGCGCCGACGCGGGAGAGGACCGGTGCGCCCGCGCTGATGCGGTGGCCGAAGACGTGGATGCTGCCCTCGGAGGGCCGGATCAGCCCGACCAGCATGCGCAGGGTGGTTGTCTTCCCTGCGCCGTTCGGGCCGAGCAGGCCCAGCACCTGCCCCGGCTCGATGCGGAATGACAGGTCCGCCACGGCTCGGAACCCGTCGCCGTAGGCCTTGCCCAGGCCGGTGATCGCGACCGGCACGTCCAGCAGCTCGGGGGCGACGGTCGTCTCCCGGCTGTCGCGGCGGCGGCGCAGGACGAACCAGCCGACAGCTCCGGACAGCACGGCTGCGGCGCCGGCGCAGGCTGTCCACAGCAACAGGGTGTCATCGGTCACGGTCGAGGCGGCGACGGTGGGGACGCTCACCGTGCCGTCCGTCAACGCGAGCCGGTACGTTCGCGGGTCCGTCGGCAGTTGGTAGGCCTGGTCGGTCGTGGACACGACCAGAGCCATCCGATGTCCGGCCGCGAACCGGTGGACGATGGTCGGCAGGCTGATGCGCACGTCTGATCCGCCCGGTGGCAGGCCGCTGACTCGGACCGGTGCCACCAGCTGCTCCGGAAGCGCTGGCGGGGTTCGGTCGGGCGGCGCGTCATACAGCTTTGCGAACAGGGTGGCGTCTCCGGTTGACGAGGTGACGTGCACAGTGACACTCGGTGAGCCGACGGCCAGGATCGAGGCGGGCAGGGGGGCACTGGAGAACGTCGCGTCCTGGTTCGCTGCCCCGCCGATGCTGCCGGCCAGACCGGTGCTGCTCAGCTGGCCCAGCGCGGCACCGAGTCCCGGCAGGCTGGTGATCGCCGCCGGGAAGCCGCCGGCCGGGGCCACCACGTCCTGAGGTTCGCCGCTCAGGGTGACGGAGGTCGTCTTGACGGCCTGGGTGCCGGCCAGACCGGGGTAGCCGGGCGTCGTCAGCGTCGAGCCTTTGACGCTGCCGTCCTGCAGCGAGATCCCGGTGTCGGATTCGGCGAACTGGAACGAGGTGTCGGGCTTGGAACCGTCGTGCTTGAGGTAGCGGCCGAACCAGGCCAGGGTCAGGGACCGGAGCCGGTTCTGGTCGGCCGAGCTGCCGGGGGAGTCGTGTCCACCGCTGTACCAGACGGTTTTCACCGGGGTGCCGGCGGCCGTGATCGCCCGGGCGTTGGCGTCGGCCTGGCTGAGCGGGAACAGCGAATCGGCCTCGCCCTGGACCAGGAGCGACGGTGCCTTGATGCGCCCGGCCACCTGAGCCGGGCTGGAGGCCGCGAGCAGGTCCAGCAGTTCCGGCGTCGGCGTGCCGGACACGGCAGCGGCCTGATACTGCCGACAGACGTCGGGTGCGAACCGGCCGCACGCGAGCGAGGTCTGTGCGGAGCCCTCCTGGGTCGCTCCGGTCGCTCCCGCGCCGAAGAACAACCCCGCCCAGGCTTTCTTGAACACGCCGGGGGTGCCGATCGGCATGGATCCGGCCGCTGTGCCGGGCCTGGTTCCGGCATCGTCCTGCGCCGACTGGCCGAACAGCGATCGACCCAGGTCGTTCCAGGTGATCTGCGGTGCGATGGCATCGATCCGCGGGTCGTGTCCGGCGGCCAGAAGCGTCAAGGCCCCACCGTAGGAAGGACCGGTGAACCCGACGCGCGGATCGCCTGGCGCGTCTCGGAGGACTTCCGGCCGCGCGGCCAACAGGTCTACCAGCTTTGAGGCGTCGGCGACCTCGAACGCGGGCGCGTCCAGGTGGATCAGACCACCTGACTGCCCGAAACCGCGCGCCGAGTAGGCCAGCGCGACGTATCCGTGTTGCGCGAAGTAGCGCGCGTCAGCGTCCTCATCCTGCTTGCTGCCACCGAAACCGTGAGCCAGGACCACCGCCGGAGCGGGCTTCTTGGAGTCCGGAAGATAAAGCGTCGCATCCAGCGTCACTGACGTGCCGTCCGGTTCGGGCGTGACGGCGACGCGCAGCACTTCCGTCCGAATCGGTGGCGATGCGCTGCTCACCACGGCGTATCCGCCGACCGCGCAGGCCCCCACCGCGACCGCAGCGGCCCATAGCAATACTTTGCGACGCGGCCTTCCTGCAATTCGCCAGCTCCTCATGCTCGCTTCCTTACTGGATCTGTTGATAGCGCTGAGCCGCCCAAGGGGGTTCTCGGGCCCACGATGGCAGCAAGGGCGGTCAGCCAGCCGGACATCACTGATCGTCGTCGTGTGCCGAAGGCGCCCAGCCGGTAGAGGAGCGCAGCCATGGCAGATCTCTTCTCAGGTGGTCGAAATGACTCCACCCATCTTGGGTAGCCCACATGAGGTCCAGCCCCCGATGGGCTTGATGGTTTGTTGACGGTTCTGCGGTCAGCCGAGAGAGAAGACGATTCGGGCAGCCGCAGGATCTCGAATCCGACGAAGCCGAGCGCCGAGACCGCGGGCACCAGCGTCATGCGCACCGTGAAGGACGCGAGCGGCGCGGACGAGTTCAGTGTGTCCCGTTGAGCCGCACGGTGACTGTGGTGCCGATGCCCACGGTGGATCGTACCGAGACCTGCCCGTGGTGGGCGTGGATGATCGCCTCCACGATGGCCAGGCCCAGGCCGGATCCGCCATATGCGCGGCTGCGGCTGGCCTCTGCGCGCCAGAAGCGTTCGAAGACGCGTGGCAGGTCTTGCGGCGGGATGCCGGGGCCGTTGTCGGCCACCTCTATCTGGACGTATTCGGGTGTGGTCATGACGGTCACGTGGACGTCGGTCTCGGGCGGCGTGTGCTGGACGGCGTTGCCGACGAGGTTGCGCAGCACTTGCTGGAGGCGCGCGGCGTCGCCGGTCACCCGTGCGGGTCCGGAGGCGGCCAGGGTGATGTCGCGGGCGGGGTGGATTACTTTGGCGTCGTCCACGACGCCGGCGGCCAGCGCGGTGAGATCCAGCGGGGCCTGTTCGACGGGTCGGCCGGCGTCGAGGCGGGCCAGCAGCGAAAGGTCCTCGACCAGGAGCCGCATGCGGCCGACCTCGTTCTCGATGTGGACGAGCGCGTCCTCGAGGGCGGGCCCGGTGAGGCCGCCTTGACGGTGCAGGTCGAGCCAGCCGGAAATGGTCGACAGCGGGGTACGCAGTTCGTGGGAGGTGTCGGCGGCCAGTGAGCGCACGGCGGCTTCGGCGCGGGCCTGTGCGTCGAAGGCGCGGTTGACCGCTTCGGCCAACTGATCGGTTTCGCTGTTGTCCCCGCGAATGGGGAGGCGTTCGGTCAGGTGGCCTTCGGCGATGGTGTCGGCGCTGTCGGCCATCTTGGCCAGCGGCCGCAGGCCCAGGCGCAGGACGAGGACGGCGAGGGCGAGCAGGAGGATCAGGGCCGTGGCCGCGATCGCCAACTGGCGGGTGAACAAGGCGTTGGTGGTGGCGTCGTCGACGGAGGTGTCGATCACCAGGATGACGGCGGCCGGCCGCACCGCGGGATATCCGGGCCGTTGAAGAGTCAGTCCGGGGCTGGGGATGCGGATGGCGCTGAGGTCGTCGCGACCGCCTGCGTTGTCGTAGCCGACGACACGGCCGTCGGCAGTGGCCGTCACGTGGACCAGCGCCTCGGGAGCGAGGTCGGCTGCTCCGCTGGAGAACAGAATTCGATTCTGCGCGTCGAGGGCGATGCTGCCGTATGGCTGGCTCAGCAACGCGGAGAGAAGGTCGCTGTCGGCGGTTCGCGGGCCCTGGGATGTGACGGCCTGCAACCGGGCGGCATTGTCCTGCAGACTGTGGACGTAGCGGTTCTGGAGATAGTCGCCGAGTAGCAGCGTGCCGATTGCCGAGTTGGCCGCCAGCCCAGTCACCAGCAGAAGCGTCAGCCCGGCGAGGATGCGCAGACGGACGCTGGCGCGGGACGGACGTAGCCGGCCGTGGACGGCCGCCAGCTTCATCGGGCGTCCTGCTGCCGCAGGGTGTAGCCGACGCCGCGGACGGTGTGCAGAAGCGGGGCGCGGCCGTGGTCGATCTTGCGGCGGAGATTGGAGACGAAGCGTTCGACGACGACCGAGTCGCCGCCGAAGTCGTACTGCCAGACGGCTTCCAGGATCTGGGGCCGGGACAACACCCGGCCCTGGTGGACCATGAGGTGGTGCAGCAGCCGGTATTCGGTGGGCGACAGATCGACCGATTCGCCGCCGCGGCGAACCTCGTGGCGCAGGTCGTCGAGCTCGAGGTCGCCGCAGTGGAGTGTCGATTCATGATCGGGGGATCGGCCGCCGCGGGCCCGGCGCAGCAGTGCCTGCAGGCGGGCGCCGACCTCGACGACGCTGAACGGCTTGGTGACGTAGTCGTCGCCGCCGAGCCGCAGTCCGCGGACCCGGTCCTCCACCGCGTCGCGGGCCGTGAGGAAGAGCACCGGGACCGTGATGCCCCGGTCCCGCAGGAGGCGCAGAATCTCGAAGCCGTCCGCCCCCGGGAGCATCACGTCCAAGACGATGACGCCGGGCGGGCGGCGGGAGACCTCGGCAAGCGCCTCGGTCAGGTCGCCCGCCACGGCCACACTGAAGCCGGCGAAAGTGAGTGCGGAGATCAGCAATCGTCTGATACCCGGGTCGTCGTCGACGACCAGGACATGATCGGGACCGGCGTCGCCCGGAGCGCCGGCCGGATCGATCATCACGCCAGGCCTCCGCTTCCAGGTCATCGCCGATCGCGGCACCGTCCGCGCCGCCGTCCTCCGTGGTGAGTCTTTCACCCTCGACGGCCGGATTCGCGCCCGGCGGCCCAACCGTCAGCAATCCGTCAAGTGCAGCGGGGGCAGACCATCAAGCGGGGCGAACAGGATCGGTGGAGTCACGTCCACTACTGGTGAGCCAGTGCAGCCCGGGCAAGCCGGTGCCCGGCACCACGCAGCTTCTGCTCTGGGAGTCGCACGTGGTCCGCCGTGGCTGGGAGGCGTTGGTCGATCCGGGTTCTTCGCCGGTCGGATCCCGAACCGGCAGTTGGGGCGCAGACTGTGAGAGCGGGCGAGCCGGGCGGCGAGGCCGGCACCTGACAGGCGGGCGGCGACGCACGCGCCTCACCTGCCGTCACACCGCTGGCGGGTCATCGCTGGCGAGACGCTGGCGGAGTTCGGCCACTTCGTCGTCGGGCTGAGGCATGGCCGGATCGGAACCCGTGCCGGACATCCTGCGCCCGATCAGGGACACGCCGGCGCATGATGTGCAGTGCCGCGCCGGGCTGAACCCGTCGGCCGACCGGTACGGATGGCTTCCTATCGCGCGTGCGTGCGATGGGCATCCCCGGAGTCGGCGGCATGCTCGCGCCATGCGTGCGCGCCGGCGAGCGTCGCATGCCGAACCTGCTCGAACTTGTCAGCCGCCAGGGTGGTGGGGGAGACCTCATGTTGTCTGGCCCAGGCCGTCGCACCGCGGATCACCGTGATGGCGGTCAGCGCCATGCCGGCGGCGGCGAGCATCAGCCCGCCGCCCATGAGCGCGGCGCCGGTCTTGATCATGCCGGTCTGGAGAGTCGGCTCTGCCGTGGTCGAATGCGTCATGTTTCCAGCCTCGCACCGGTGCCGCCCCTGCGCAGCGCGGCGACCGCCGGGTTGGTCAGCCCGACCGTTTTCGTGAACCGGGGCCCACCTGCCCCGACATCACCACCGAGGACCTCGGCCGGCCGCACCCTTTCGGCTGTCCCCGGATGACAGACACCCACCGTCACGTGGACGGCGAGGGCATGCTGACCAGGATCTCGTCGGCGCGCCGGCGGCGTCGTCTCGCCGGTGCCGCGGCACTCGCCTGTGGCGGACGCTTGTTTCAGCTGCCCAGGATCTTCTGCTTCTGCGCCTCGAACTCCGCCTCGGAAAGGACGCCGGTGTCCTTCAGCGCGCCGAGTTCCTTCAGCTGGGCGAGCTTGTCACCCATTGACGATGCCGCGGGCGCGGCGGCCGGTGCGGCCTGCGCAGGTGCAGGAGCCGCTGGGGCGGCCTGTGGCTGCTGCTCCTGCTGAGCCCACCGGCCGGCCTGACGCCGGGATACTCGGTTAGACACCGCCGTCGCCGTCCCCGCGACCACCGCGGTGCGCGCGACTCCTCTGAGCAAACCCATGATCAGCTACCTTTCAGCTGCCGGAACTGGCCGTTTCGAGAGCTTCGAGCAGGTCGGTGACGGGGATGCGGCCGGAGGCGACGATCTGGGCTCCGTTCCGCCGCAACGCGCTGGCGAACGGCGCGGCCCAGGTGTTCTCGTACACCAGGATCCCGGCCGAGGTCCCCGGCTCCAGCACCGAAGCGGCCTCGGTGATCTCGTCCTGACCGATCAACCCCGACGAGGCGCCCTGGAAGATACCCAACTCGAGTCGCCCGTCGGCATTCTCATCAGCGAGGTCGAGCACCGTCACCGACCCGTCGTGGTCCTTGGTCACGAAGGTGAGGTCCAGGATCCGGATGATGCCCCGCTCGACCAGACCGACCAACAGGGGCAGGCCCTCACCCCGCATGTCTTCACGAGGGAACTGGATGACGAGATAGTCGATGGGGCCCATTTCGAGATCGTCACTCATGTCGACTCCGTAGGTGGTTCTCTGCCGTGCCGGCAAGTCGGCCCACGCGGCCGGCTGCATCGGAGCGAGGACCTTCCGTTTGGCTTTCTGGAATCTGGCTGCCCGGCATGGCGAGGACACGAAGCAGCAGGGTCAAGCCGAACGCGTTCATCGGCGGCTGGTCCAGGTGCTTGGACCTCCTCGTCCCGTCGGGACACGCGTGCAAGGTCTCTGTCCATGAACGTCCCGGTGGCTGTGAACCGCAAACCGTGTTGCCCCAGTCGGGTGATGCCGCGAAGTGCCAAGACCTAGCGCAGGGCGCAATCTCGCTCCGGTTGCGACGCCTTTTGCATCAAGCGCGCTCACGCTGGTGCCTTCGGAGTGAAGGGGCGCAGCTCATCGTCGCCTTTCTGGACGATACCGCAGGAGGCCTCGGGCATCTCGTGCCAGGCGCCGGGCAGGTTGCCGATCGGTTCGGAGACGACCAGCCGGGCATCGTCCGACACCGTCTGCAGGATGGGCTTGTCGGGGTATTCCTCGCGGAGCGCGGGGACCTGGCGCGTGAAGAAGAGTGTCCGCGACTTGCCTTCACTCGAATAGCGAAACGCCCACATGGCGTCGCCATCGCTGGTCACGATCGTGCCCTGGAAGGGATTGGTGACGCCGGCTTTGCGGCCGCGGTCTTCGACGAACCCGATCGCCTTCGCGACCGCGTCTGGTGGATCGTCGTCAAGGCCGAAACTGAGCGCGAGGTAGAAAATCAGCTCACTGTCGGTCGTCCCGCTGATCAGCGGATACAGCGAGGGGTCCACGGCGAAGGCCAGCTCGCGCTTGTACTTTGTGAAGCCGTCGACGAAGCCGTTGTGCATCCACAGCCGTTGTCCGTGACGGAACGGATGGCAGTTCGTCCGTTGGACGGAAGATCCGATGGCGGCGCGGATGTGAGCGAAGAACAACGGCGAGGTGACGTGGTTGCTCACCTCGCGCAGGTTCGAGTCGTTCCACGCCGGTTCGATGCTGCGGAAGAGTCCGGGCGTCGCGCGGCCGTCATACCAACCGATCCCGAAGCCGTCGCCATTGGTGGTCTCGGCTCCGAGCTTGGAGCGCAGGCTCTGGTCGATGAACGACTGGATCGGGGTGTAGAGAACCTCGCTGAGTGGAACAGGTGAGCCGGAGTAGGCGAGCCAGCGGCACATGGCACTCCTCATCTCTTCTTTATCCATTATCGGCCGGTGCCGGCTCGGCCGCACTTCTGGCTACCGTCCGTGACCTCCTGTTTTTCGCTGAGCCGGATCTACTATTTGAATAGCGTCTGGTCTCAGCGCGGGAGAGCACTATGGCCTTGCTTGCAGGACGAAACCCGGAAGAGTTGACGTTCGGCCTGGAAGAGGAGTTCGTCCTGGTCGACAGCCGCGAGCCGGTATCGGTGCCGCGCGCACAAGCTCTCCTGGCACGGATCGGCGATCGGGGCGAGGGGCGGGTTCAGCCAGAGTTCTACCAGACGCAGATCGAGACCAGCACCCTGCCGCACAAAACGACGGACGAGCTGCGTGTGGATCTGGTTCAGGTGCGCCGGCAGGCTGCCGACGCCGCTGCCGGCGTGGGTGCCCGGTTGGTCGCCTCCGCAGCAGGGGTGCTCACTTCGCGGCCGATGCAGATCACGGAGTCCCCGCGGTATCTGAAGATCGCGCGGAACTTCCCGCACGTGGTAGCCGAGATCGAGAGCGAGAGCAGCGGCTGCCACGTGCATGTGGGGCCCCTGAGCCGCGACGAGGCGGTGCTGCTGGGCACCCGGGTGCGCCCGTGGCTACCACTGCTTCAGGCCATCGCGGCCAATTCGCCCTTCGCCGCCGGACGGGACCGCCATTGCGCCAGCTGGCGGTTCTTCGAGTTTCAGCGCTGGCCGACCGTCGGCCCGGCGCCGGTGCTGGACGGCCCCGGGTACGAGCAGGTCGCGCGCCGCCTCACCGAGTCCGGGACGATCCTCGACCGGAAGATGATCTACTGGTTCAGCCGCCCCTCGGAACGGTGGCCCACCCTGGAGATCCGGGTCGCGGACGTGAATCCCGATCCGCATGTCCCGCTGCTGATCGCGGTACTCCTCCGAGGCTTGGTGATGACGCTCCTGGGCGAACTGCGCGCCGGCCGGCCGGTCCCCGGCTCCGACGACCATCGGCTGGTCCAGGACCACCGCCTGGCCGCCCAACTCGGCCTGGACGCCGAGGGTCTGGATCCGCTCACCGGCTCAGTCGAGCCGGTGAGCGAGCGGCTGGCCAGCCTGTTGGAGTTCAGCCGGCCGGGACTACAGATGGGGTACGACGTGGAGACGGCCTGCGCGCTGCGCGCCGCGGTGTCAGCCACCGCTGGCGGGGTCGGCCAGCAGCGCGCGGATTTCCGGGTACGGGGATCTCTGGCCGACGTGGTGAACGGGCTGGCCGAACGCACTGCATTGTGAGCCTGGGTGAATGGATCAGGCGCAGGAGGTCCCGGGGCCGCGGTAAGGGACCAGGAGGCTCTGAAGGTTCAGGAGCCGTTTGACGAACAGCGGCGGAAGCGTGCGATGCCTGTCACAAGCAGGCCGATCGCGACGGATACACCTTCCGTCGCAATTGAGCGTCGATACGTGGCTGAGGACGTTTTCGGCGCGTATTTGGCACAGGCTGTGATCGAAAACCCTGCTTGCGGCGCATCGTTCGCACGCCAGTTGGGGGGAACGTGAAACGGCCTTCGACCAGAATCCCTGGTCGAAGGCCGTTTCCGTGGTGTGGCGGGTGAAGGATTCGAACCTTCGTAGCTTTCGCGACGGATTTACAG
>JABFXP010000845.1 GCA_013361685.1 Catenulispora sp. | reverse complement strand
GTGACCGCCTGCTCGGGCACCAGCACCAGGTCCGCGTGGAACGTCGACGCCACGAACACCGGCACCGCCGCCTCGGCCAGCGGCTCGAGCAGGGCGGCGAGCATGCCGGGCAGGTCCAGGCCGTGCGCGGACTCGCCGCCGTAGAGGGCCCGCCACAAGTCGGTCTGCGCCGACGCGCGGTCCACGACCTCGCGCACGACGGTCAGTCCCTCCGGGGCGCGGACCTGCGCGATCCAGCCGTTCGGCGGGGCGACGGCGGCGGGCAGGTGCTCGACCGTGAAGCAGCCCGGCACCAGGCGCAGGTGCTGGGCGCGGTCGCCGGCCGCGGTCATGCCCGCGCCCCGGTGGTCTCGGCCACAGCCTCGGCCTCGGCCACGGCCGCGGCTTCGGCTTCGGCGCCGGCCCGCGCGGCCTGGATCGCGGTCCGGCGCGACAGGCGGTGGCTGCGGCGGATCTCGGCCTCGGCGTGCCGGCGGCGGTCGAGGTCGGTCTCCAGGATCAGCGGGGGGACGCAGCGCGGCTGGCCCTTGTCGTCGACCGCGACGAACACCAGGTAGGCGCTGGCGACGTGGCGGGGCGCGGTGCCGGCCTCGTTCCAGGGCTCGGCCATCACCCGCACGCCGACCTCCATGGAGGTCGCGCCCACCCAGTTGACCTGCGCGTAGGCGTGGACCAGGTCGCCGACCCGGACCGGGTTCAGGAACTGCATCTCGTCCATCGCCGCGGTCACCGCCGGGCCTCCGGAGTGCCGGCCGGCGACCGCGCCGGCCACGTCGTCGACGAACTTCATGACCACGCCGCCGTGCACGGTGCCCAGGAGGTTCACCTCGGTGGGCCCCATGATGTGCGACAGCATGGTGCGCGAGGCCGCCGTGGTGCGCGGCGCGGGGTCGGGGGTGCTGCGGGCGTCATCGGTCACCTCCCCAGCGTAGATCTTCCGGTGATCGGCTTCCCGCCGAGGCATGGACCGCCCGCGCGGGGGTAACGGCGGGGCTACCCACGGCAAGATCCCGAGGACAGAATGTCAGGGAGCGGATAGTGACAGGGGGCGTTCCAATGACAGAGAACATTTCCGCCCGACGCGGAATGCTGATAGCCGGATTCTCGGCACTGGCGTTGTTGATCCTGATCGCGGCGTTCGACAACCAGGGCACCCGATCGTGGCGGCTGGACCAGGTGCGTTCGAGCGCGACGGGCGCGGAGGGCACCGCGCACAGCTGGACCGCGCTCCCGGTGCAGGCGCTCAGCGCGTTCGACTGGCGGGCGACCCCCGACAGCGGCGAGCCGGCCCGGATCTTCTGGGGCTTCCTGGCCTCGGCACTGCTCAGCGTCGTGCTGACGTTCCTGCTGGTGGCGCTGGTCTGCCGCGGGGTGGCCGCCGGGCGGGGCCGCTGGGCGCTGTTCGCCGGGAGCTGGTTCGCCACCGCGGCGGCCGCCGGCCTGGCCGTGACCGCCGGCAGCGCCATCGCTGGCACCGCGCTTGACCTGGGCGGCCGTTCCGAATCCCTGTCCTGGAGCCGCGGCGACACGTACTACAGCCTGCTGGCCATCGGGCTGATGTTCGCCCTGTTCGCCGGCTGGCTGATCGGGCTCGTCGCGGTCATCGTGTACGGGGTCACCGAGGGTGCCGACGCCACGAGTCCGGACACCGACCGCTCGTGGGGGCCGTCGTCGGGCTACGACTACGGATCGGCGACGCCCAGCTCGGGCGCGGACTACTCGTTCAGCCCCGGCTCGCCGTATTCGACCCCCGAGTCGTCGTCGTCCGCCTCGTCCTCCTCGTCCTCCGAACGCGGCGGGTACGAGTCCTCGCCCTCGGCGCCGACCCAGCAGATCGTGCCGCCGACGCAGGAGAACGACCCCTACGACGGCGGCAACAGGTCCTACTGATCAGTCCAGTCGACGTTCCACATACCGGGCTCACTCACCCGCGGCCTCGGCCGGCCCGTAGACCGCGTGCAGCGTGCCGGACTTGAACACGTCGCACTTGATCAGCCGGAGCTTGATCGGCTCGTCCAGGTCGTCCTCCCACAGCCGCAGGCCCTTGCCCACGGCCACCGGGTGGATGTAGAGGTGCAACTCGTCCAGCAGCCCGGCGTGCAGCAGCTGCCGCACCACTGACACCGACCCGGACAAGCCGATCGGGCCACCCTCGCTCTGCTTGAGGTCCTTGACGTATTCGATCAGGTCGCCCTGCACCTGCTCGGAGTTGCGCCACGTGAACTCCAGCGGCGAATGCGAGACCACGATCTTGCGCATGTCGCCGAGCGACTTGGCGAGTTCGTAGTCCTCGCCGCCGGCTTCCTCCCGGGCCGGCCACGCCCCGGCGAAACCCTCGTACGTCGTGCGGCCGAACAGCACGGTGTCGGACCCGCCGATCTGCTCCATCACGGCGGCCCCCAACTCCTCGCAGAAGTAGGGGAAGTGCCAGGTCTGCGGCTCCTCGACCACACCGTCGATGCCGGAGAAGAAACCCGCGGTGATCTTGCGCATGATGTTCGCTCCTTGCGAATCGTGTCGTTCAGCTCCATCTGGTCGCTTCATACGGTCAGACGGCCCGGCCGCGCCGAACTCATCGCCGGCGGCGCGGATTTCTCGCCGGATCGATGATTCGGCGGCTCCCAGCCGGTCTGTAGTGGTGTGAAGCGGATAGTGCTGTACGACGCCTCGGCCATCGAGCGGCCGACCCGCGAGGACCTGCACCGGCTGGCGCGGTTGCGGCTGGAGGCCCGGCGCGGCGGTTGCGACCTCGTGCTGACCGGCGTCGGGCAGCGGCTGCGGCTGCTGTTGGCGGTGACAGGGCTCGACGAGCTGTTCACGATCTCGGCCGACGGCATGTGCGGGGACGGGGGCCGGGACAGCCACCCCCCGGAGCCCGACGAGCAGAGAACAGCGGAGTCTGGGGGGATGTGCGCAGACAGCGCCGCCGCGGAACCCGGCGAACGCGGAGCGCTCGAGCCCGGCGGGACGTGCGGGCAGGCTGAGGCCGCGGAACCCGACGAGCGCGGAGCCGCGGAGCCCGGCGGCTGATCAGCGCACCGGGGATCCGTCCGCCGCCAGCCGCATCGGCACCCCGAACAGCGGGAACAGCCGGTCGGTGTCCAGGTAGTTGCCGATGCCGACGAGTTTGTCGTCGCGGATCTCCAGCACCATGATCGCCCACGGCGTCCAGCCGTCGCCGTCCTCGGCCGGCCGGTACTGCGCGAAGGCCGGGGAGCCGTTGGCCGCGACCTCCAGCAGCCGCGAGCCGCGGCAGCCGCAGCCGGCGCCGGCCCACCAGGTGCGCAGCTCGTCCACGCCGCGCAGCCAGAGCTGGTACGGGGGCATGTTCAGCTCCACGTCGGCGCGCAGCAGCTCGGTCAGGCCCTCGATGTCGAAGGCCTCGAACGCCTTGACGTACCGGGCCAGGAACGCGCGCTGCTCCTCGTCCAGCGGCTTGGCGACCTCGCCCTCGGCGCCGCCGCTCTCGGCCAGGGTGGCGCGGGCCCGCTGCAGCGCGCTGTTCACCGAGGCCACCGAGCTGTCCAGCAGCTCGGCGGTCTCGGCCGCCGACCAGGCCAGCACCTCGCGCAGGATCAGCACCGCGCGCTGGCGCGGGGCGAGCTTCTGCAGCGCGGCGATGAACGCCAGCTTGACGGTCTCGCGGCCGACCGCGAGCTCGGCCGGGTCGCCGGCGAGCACCCGCTCGTCCGGGATCGGCCCGACCCAGATGTTCTCCTCCAGCGTGGCCAGGTTCGGCGCGGCGGCCGAACCGGGGCCGAACAGGTCCATCGGCCGCGCCCGGCGCTGGGCGGCCGGGGCCATGTCCAGGCACACGTTGGTGGCGATGCGGTACAGCCAGGTCCGCAGCTGGGAGCGGCCCTGGAAGCCCTCGAACTTGGACCAGGCCCGCAGCAGCGTCTCCTGCACGGCGTCCTCGGCTTCGAACGCGGAGCCGAGCATGCGGTAGCAGTAGGCGGTCAGCTCGCGACGGAAGGGCTCGAGCTGGTCGGCGACGGTGTCGTGGTCTGTGGTCGTGGACACGCCATCACCATAACCGGACTGTCTGACACATGGTGGGGGCTCCGGGGAACCTGGCGGCGCGAAAGCGCTGATCACATGCGCGGCCGAGCCGGCGCCGCACCCGCGATCAGAACACCGACCACCCCGTCGCCGTCGTGAACCGGTCCAGCGCCTCGACCCCCGCCACCGAGTTGCCGTGCCGGTCCAGCGCCGGCGACCACACGCACAGCGCGGCCCGGCCCGGCACCACGGCCACGATCCCGCCGCCGACGCCGCTCTTGGCCGGCAGCCCGACCCGGAAGGCGAACTCGCCGGCCGCGTCGTAGGCGCCGCAGGTCATCATCAGCGCGTTGACCCGCTTGGCGCCCAGCACCGGCAGCAGCCGGGAGCCGTCGGCGCGCACCCCGTGCCGGGCCAGGAACAGGGTGGCCAGCGCGGCCTCGGCGCAGGACATGGCGATCGAGCAGTGCCGGAAGTAGTGGTCGGCGGCCACGTCCACCGGGTTCTCGATGTTGCCGTAGGCGGCCATGAAGTGCGCCAGGGCCAGGTTCAGGTCGCCGTGCTCGGCCTCGGAGGCGGCCACCGCGCCGTCGATGGTGACGGTGGGATCGTCGGCCTCGGCGCGCAGGAAGTCCAGCACCGCCCCGGAGGCGTCGCCGGTCAGGCTGTGCAGCAGGTCGGTGACCACCAGCGCGCCGGCGTTGATGAACGGGTTGCGCGGGATGCCGCGCTCGTACTCCAGCTGGATCAGCGAGTTGAAGGCGTTGCCGGACGGCTCCACCCCCACCCGGCCGCGCAGGCTGCCGGCGTCCCGGGCCATCACCAGCGCCAGGCTGTAGACCTTGGAGATGCTCTGCAGCGAGAACCGCTCCCGGTAGTCGCCGACCCCGTACACCCGGCCGTCGACGGTGGCCAGGGCCATCCCGAACCGGTCCGGGGACACCCGGGCCAGCGCCGGGATGTAGTCGGCCACCCGGCCCTCGCCCACGTACGGCGCGACCTCGTCGGCGATCCACTCCAGCAGCGCGTCGTACGCCAGGTCGTCGGCCGAGACCGCGGCGCCCTCCTCACCGGCCATCGTCGGTTCCCCCTTCCGGGACCGCGCGGCCCGACGCCAGCCAGGCCTTGACGGCCGCGGCCCACTGCCGGTCGTGCGTGGTCTCCATGAACTCTTTCCAGTCGATCAGCAGATAGATCTGTCCCACCGTACGGGTGCTGAGGATCAACGGCTTGCCGGCGTTCAGGAGGCCGCCGACGAAGCGCCCGTACAGCCCGGTGTAGCGGGTGCCGACGTCCAGCAGGTCGGCGCGGCGCAGCACCAGCGGCTCGTCCCGGTCCGGGCCGTGCCAGCCGTGCAGCACCAGCTCGCCGGAGGTGAGGACGATCACGCCGTGCCGGTGGAACTGGGCGTGCTGGCTGACCCCGGCCGCGGCCATCTCCCGCGGCGTGGTGTGTCCCAGCTCCTCGGCGGTGGCGCCGAGGTAGTCGCCGGTCTGCCACACCGCCGGGTCCCGGGTCATGATCCCATCGTTCCCCTACGAAAGTAGGACGTGCGCGCTTGTGCGCCGGACCTACGCTGAAGGGGTGAAATCCCCGGCCTGGCTCCCCCGCGCCCGCGATGTCGCGGTCATCTCGCTGGGACTGCTCGAGGCCTGCGGCGACCTGTACGACCACCTGGACGGCAACGAGGTCTTCCCCGCCGTCTGGCAGACCTCGCTGGCCCTGGTCGGGGCGGTGGCCCTGTGGTGGCGCCGCAGCCATCCGGAGCGGGTCATCGTGCTGGCGATGGTGCTCTGCCTGATCGGCCAGGTCGAGGTCCCGCTGACGATGATGATCTTCGCGCTGGCGGTGCACCGCCGGGACCGGGTCATGTGGAGCATGACCGCCGTCTCCGGCGCGGTGATCGTGGCCGAGGACACCGTCAAACGCGGCGACGTCTCGATCGGCGACTCGGTGATGAGCTCGCTGTTCATCGCCGTGATCGCGCTGTCCGGCGCCTACGTCGGCGCCCGGCACGACCGGCTGGTCGCGTTGCAGGACCGGGCCGAGCGCGCCGAGGCCGAGCAGGAGGCCCGGGCCGAGTCGGCCCGGCTGGCCGAGCGCACCCGGATCGCCCGCGAGATGCACGACGTGCTGGCGCACCGCATCTCGCTGATCGCGCTGCACGCCGGCGGCCTGGAGATCACCGAGAACCCGCGGCCGGAGATGGCCCGGCAGACCGCCGGCCTGATCCGGGAGACCGCGCGCTCGGCGCTGGAGGACCTGCGGGACGTGCTCGGGGTGCTGGCCAGCGACGACACCTCGGCCCCGCTGGCGCCGCAGCCGCGCTTCGCCGACATCGCCGGGCTGGTCGAGCGTTCAGCCACCGCCGGGGTGCCGGTGGTCCTGATGCCGAACAGCAGCCTGGGCCTGGACGCGGACGTGCCGGTGACCGTGGGCCGGGCCGCCTACCGGGTGGTGCAGGAGGCGCTGACCAACATCCACAAGCACGCGCCGACGGCGACGGCGACCGTGCGACTGGCCGGGGCCCGGGGCATCGGCCTGGAGGTGCGGGTGGAGAACCTGGCTCCGCGCACGGCGGTGACGCCGCTGCCCGGCTCCGGCTCCGGCCTGGCCGGCCTGCGCGAGCGGGTCGAAGTGGCCGGCGGCAGCTTCGAGGCCGGGCCGACGCCGCGCGGCGGGTTCCTGGTGCTGGCCTGGCTGCCGTGGCCGGAGGCCGAGGCCAAGGACGCGCCGGTCGAGGACGAGCCGCACGAGGCGGACGCGCACGAGGCGCGGCACACGTCGGACCCGGCCCACGGCGAGAAGGACGAGAAGGAGGAGAAGGAAGAGGCCGCCGAGCGGTTCGGCACCGCGCTGCCGGTGCTCGCCGCGACGCCGGCCGCGCGCGGCGAGGATGATGAGACCGGCACCGCCGTCCCCGAAGCCTCTCAGCCGCCCCACCCCGCCCAGCACGCCCCGTCCCCCGAAGCCGCGCGCGCCACCGTCACCGCCGCCTGACGCCGACCCGGAGCCCGACCCATGATCCGCATCCTGCTCGTCGACGACGAGAGCCTGGTCCGCGCGGGCCTGCGCACCATCCTGGAGTCCGCCGAGGACCTGCGGGTGGTGGCCGAGGCCGAGGACGGCTCCCAGGTGCCGGACGCGCTGCTGCGGCACCGGCCGGACGTGGTGCTGATGGACGTCCGGATGCCGCGCGTGGACGGCCTGGAGGCGCTGCGCCGGGTGATGGCCGGCCAGGCCCCGCCGCCGGTGGTCATGCTCACCACCTTCGACCTGGACGCCTACATCTTCGAGGCGCTGCGCCTGGGCGCCACCGGGTTCCTGCTCAAGGACACCCCGCCGCGCGACCTGATCTCGGCGATGCGGGTGGTGGCGCGCGGCGAGGCGATGCTGTCCCCGCCGGTGACCAAGCGGCTGCTGGACCACTACACCGGGCTGCGCGTGGCCGACCGCGCCGAGCAGGCCGCGAAGCTGCTGGCCGAGCTGACGCCGCGGGAGCGCGAGGTGCTGGCCGAGGTGGCGCGCGGCTCGTCGAACGCGCAGATAGGCCGCGAGCTGTATCTCAGCGAGGCCACGGTGAAGGCGCACGTCTCCCGGGTGATGGCCAAGCTCGGGGTGGCCAACCGGGTGCAGGCCGCGCTGGTCGGGCGGGACGCCGGACTGCTCGACGCGTCCTGATACGCCGGCGGCCGGAAGAACGGCGGCTCATGCCGATCGCCTCGACGCCGCCGCAGAACCGGTCCTGTCACCGGCCGCGTCCAGAGGGGGACAGTAAGCAGCTTCATGTCCCAAGACGGTCCCAACTCGTCCTTTCATGTGAGGGTTCCCTGCGACCTTGCGTCTAGGCTGAGGTACCCAATGGACATCCCGCAAGAATCGGAGGCGCATGTGCGGATCACGGTGATCGGCACCGGCTACCTCGGTGTCACCCACGCCGCGTGCATGGCCGAGCTCGGCTTCGAGGTGATGGGCCTGGACGTCGACGCGGAGAAGGTCGAGACGCTCAAGGCCGGCCGCGTGCCGTTCTACGAGCCCGGGCTGGAGGAGCTGCTCACCAAGCAGCTGACGGCCGGGCGCCTGTCCTTCACCACGGACTACGACGAGCTGGCCGCCTGGGCCGGGCCCGGCGCGGCGCACTTCGTCTGCGTCGGCACCCCGCAGCAGAAGGGCGAGTACGCCGCCGACCTCAGCTACGTCGACTCCGCGTTCGACAGCCTGGCCCGCGCCGTGGCCGGCCAGCCGGGCTGCCTGCTGATCGGCAAGTCGACGGTGCCGGTCGGCACCGCGAACCGGCTGGCGGCCCGGATCGCCGAGCTGGCGCCGGCGGCCGAGCTGGCGTGGAACCCGGAGTTCCTGCGGGAGGGCTTCGCGGTCAAGGACACGCTGCACCCGGACCGGCTGGTGATCGGGGTCCGCTCCGAGGCGGCCGAGCGGCAGCTGCGGACGGTCTACGCCGAGCTGCTGGCCGCCGACGTGCCGCTGGTGGTCACCGACTTCCCGACCTCGGAGCTGGTGAAGGTCTCGGCCAACTCCTTCCTGGCGGTGAAGCTGTCCTTCATCAACGCCATGGCCGAGGTGTGCGAGGCGGCCGGCGCCGACGTGATGCAGCTGGCCGAGGCGCTGTCCCACGACCCGCGGATCGGCGGCCGCTACCTGGTGCCGGGGCTGGGCTTCGGCGGCGGCTGCCTGCCCAAGGACATCCGGGCGTTCATGGCCCGGGCCGGCGAGCTCGGCGTGGACCAGGCGCTGGCCTTCCTGAAGGAGGTCGACGCCATCAACATGCGGCGCCGGGTGCGCACCGTGGACCTGGCCCGCGAGCAGTGCGACGGCTCGCTGCTGGGCAAGCGGGTGGCGGTCTGGGGCGCGGCGTTCAAGCCGAACTCCGACGACATCCGCGACTCCCCGGCGCTGAACGTCGCGGCCTCGATACACCTGCAGGGCGCGCAGGTCACGGTCTACGACCCGAAGGCCACCGACAACGCCCGCAAGATGTACCCGACGCTGTCCTACGCCGACTCGGCGCTGGAGGCGGCGCACCAGGCCGACGTGATCCTGCACCTGACCGAGTGGCAGGAGTTCCGGGACCTGGACCCGGCCGTGGTCGCCACCCGGGTCCGCGACACGCGGGTGATCGACAGCCGCAACGCGCTGGACGCGCCGCGCTGGCGGGAGGCCGGCTGGACCTACCGGGCGCTCGGACGCCCGTAGGCGGCACCGGAGCGGGGAGCTAGCGGATGGGGGCGGGTCGCCGTAGGCGGCCCGCCCTTCTTTACAGCTCTTTCACGAGGATTCCGGAGGGTAAGACATCCGAGCATTCCCTCGGCGGCCTTGAGAAACTTACTCGCCGTAGAGTTGTAACAGCGGGCGCAACTGACTTCTCACTAGCAGGGCGGGTTTTCTATGACCAAGCAGGTTGAGAAGGTCGACCGGGTCATCATCCGATTCGCCGGGGACTCCGGCGACGGGATGCAGCTCACCGGAGACCGGTTCACCTCCGAGACCGCGGCGTTCGGCAACGACCTGTCGACGCTGCCCGACTTCCCCGCCGAGATCCGGGCTCCGGCCGGGACCCTGCCCGGCGTGTCCGCGTTCCAGCTGCACTTCGCCGACCACGACATCCTCACCCCCGGCGACGCCCCGGACGTGCTGGTGGCGATGAACCCGGCGGCGCTGAAGGCGAACCTGAAGGACGTCCCGCGCGGCGGCACGATCATCGTCAACACCGACGAGTTCACCTCCCGGGCGCTGACCAAGGTCGGCTACACCGCCTCCCCACTGGAGGACGGCTCGCTGGACGGCTACAAGGTGCACAAGGTCGCGCTGACCACGCAGACGGTGAAGGTGCTGGAGGAGTTCGACATCTCCCGCAAGGACGCCGAGCGTGCCAAGAACATGTATTCCCTCGGGCTGTTGTCCTGGCTTTACCACCGGCCGACCGACTCCACCGTGGCGTTCTTGGAGAAGAAGTTCGCCAAGAAGCCGGAGATAGCGGCCGCGAACGTCGCGGCTTTCCGGGCCGGGTGGAACTACGGGGAGACGACCGAGGACTTCGTCGTCTCCTACGAGATCGCCCCGGCGCCGATGCCGAAGGGCACCTACCGCAACATCCACGGCAACCTGGCGCTGGCCTACGGCCTGATCGCGGCCAGCCACGCCAGCGGGCTGCCGATGTTCCTCGGCGCCTACCCGATCACCCCGGCCTCGGACATCCTGCACGAGCTGAGCAAGCACAAGAACCACGGCGTGCGGACCTTCCAGGCCGAGGACGAGATCGCCGGCATCGGCGCGGCCCTGGGCGCCAGCTTCGGCGGCGCGCTGGGCGTCACCACCACCTCCGGGCCCGGCATCGCGCTGAAGGGCGAGACCATCGGCCTGGCGGTGAGCCTGGAGCTGCCCCTGGTGATCTGCGACATCCAGCGCGGCGGGCCCAGCACCGGGCTGCCGACCAAGACCGAGCAGTCGGACCTGTTCCTGGCGATGTTCGGCCGCAACGGCGAGGCACCGGTGCCGATCGTGGCGCCCCGCTCTCCGGCCGACTGCTTCGACGCCGCGCTGGAGGCGGCGCGGATCGCGGTCACCTACCGCACGCCGGTGTTCCTGCTCTCCGACGGTTACCTGGCCAACGGCTCGGAGCCGTGGCGGATCCCGGACGTCGCCGACCTGCCGGTGATCGCCCCGGACTTCGCCACCGGCCCGAACAAGGTGCTCGAGGACGGCAGCGAGGCCTTCTGGCCGTTCCTGCGCGACCCCGCGACGCTGGCCCGGCCCTGGGCCGTGCCCGGCACCCCGGGCCTGGAGCACCGGATCGGCGGCATCGAGAAGCAGGACGGCACCGGCAACATCTCCTACGACCCGGCGAACCACGACCTGATGGTGCGGACCCGGGCGGCCAAGGTGGCCGGCATCGACGTGCCGGACCTGGAGGTCGACGACCCCTCCGGCGCGGCGAAGGTGCTGGTCCTGGGCTGGGGCTCGACCTACGGCCCGATCCAGGCGGCCTGCCGGCGCGTGCGGCGGGAGGGGAATCAGGTCGCGCACGCGCATCTGCGTCATCTGAACCCGTTCCCGGCCAATCTCGGGCGCATACTGAAGGAGTACGACAGAGTGCTCGTGCCCGAGATGAACCTCGGGCAGCTCTCGATGCTCGTCCGCGCCCGCTACCTCGTGGACGCGGTGGGATACAACCAGGTGCGCGGCCTGCCCTTCAAGGCGGCCGAGCTGGCCGGAGTGATCACGAACCTGATCGGGACGACCGACGCGGTTGAAGGGGTGGGGGTCTGAGATATGCCTGAACTGCTGAAGCTGACGACCAAGGACTTCAAGACCGACCAGGAGGTCCGCTGGTGCCCCGGCTGCGGGGACTACGCGATCCTGGCCGCGGTCCAGGGGTTCATGCCGTCGCTGGGGATCAAGCGCGAGGACATCGTCTTCGTCTCCGGGATCGGCTGCTCCTCGCGCTTCCCGTACTACATGAACACCTACGGGATGCACTCGATCCACGGCCGCGCCCCGGCGATCGCCACCGGCCTGGCCGCCTCCCGGCCGGACCTGTCGGTCTGGGTGGTCACCGGCGACGGCGACGCGCTGTCCATCGGCGGCAACCACCTGATCCACGCGCTGCGCCGGAACGTCAACCTGAAGATCCTGCTGTTCAACAACCGGATCTACGGGCTGACCAAGGGCCAGTACTCGCCGACCAGCGAACAGGGCAAGATCACCAAGTCCACCCCCTACGGCTCGCTGGACGCCCCGTTCAACCCGGTGTCGCTGGCCCTGGGCGCCGAGGCCACCTTCGTGGCCCGCACCATCGACTCCGACCGCAAGCACCTCACCTCGGTGCTGCAGGCCGCGGCCGAGCACGAGGGCACCGCGCTGATCGAGATCTACCAGAACTGCAACATCTTCAACGACGGCGCGTTCGAGAAGCTGAAGGACAGCAGCGTCCGGGACCGGCACCTGATCCGGCTGGAGCACGGGCAGCCGATCACCTTCGGCGCCGGCGAGGACCGGTACGGCATCGTGCGGATGCCGGACGCCACGCTGAAGGCGATGCCGCTGGCCGAGGCCGGCGACAGCGTCCTGGTCCACGACGCGCACGCGGACGAGCCGGACCTGGCCTTCGCGCTGTCCCGGCTGCCGGACCCGGCCACGCTGTCCCCGACCCCGATCGGCGTCTTCCGCTCGGTGCGCCGCCCCACCTACGACACGCTGATGTCCGACCAGCTCGACGACGCCGCCCGCCGCCTCGGCTCGGGCAAGCTGGACGAGCTGCTCACCGGGTCCGACACCTGGACGATCGGCTGAGAGTTCGGCGACACTCCCCCGGGCGGCGCAGTCCGGGCACCCGGCCGACCACGGTGCGACAGGCCAGGTCGCACCCGCGAAACGCATGATCGCGAACGCCCCTCCCGCAGCTCGGGACGGGGCGTTCGCCCCTGACGCAAACGAAATGCAAACGCCCGCGAGTTCGTTCATCACATCTCAGAGGTGATAGGACAGACACTCGGCATGGGCATAGGGACCATGTTGGACCCGCTTCCAGCCGAGATGAGGCAGACCGCCATGAGCAAGACCAGCACGGCCCGACCGAAACCCCCGGTCGCGGCTCCGGGCGCGCTGGCCGCCGACGTGAACCTGCCGGAGTCCCTGGGCTACCGCGTCAAGAAGCGGATCCTGGGCAAGCCGCTGGTCAACGACGAGCTGCACGGGGAGAAGCTGTCCAACCCGACCGCGCTCGGGGTCATGGGCATCGACATGATCTCCTCCTCGTCGTACGGCTCCGAGCAGATGCTGACGCAGCTCATCCCGTACTTCGGCGTGCTGGGCTTCATGCTGCTGATGCCGATCACCGGCGTGATCCTCGGCATGCTGATCCTGCTCACCTTCTGCTACCGCGACGTGGTGTCGGTCTACACCAAGGCCGGCGGCTCCTACGTCGTGGCCCGCGACAACTTCGGCCCGCGGATCGCCCAGATCGCCGCGGTCGCGCTGATGATCGACTACATCGTCACCGTGGCGGTCCAGGTCTCGGCCGGCACCGACGCCATCGCCTCCTACCTGGCGATCACCTTCAAAGCCGACATCACCAGCGAGAAGCTGTGGATCACGGTGGGCGTCGTGCTGCTGCTGTGCTACGGCAACCTGCGCGGTGTGAAGGAGGCCGGGCGGCTGTTCGCGGCGCCGGCCTACGTCTACATCCTGCTGGTCGGCGGCACCCTGCTGCTCGGCATGGGCCAGCTGCTGACCGGCAACCTGAACCACGCCACCAACGCCCACGACACCAACTACGGCGGCGTGGTGCAGATCGGCACCCACACGCAGTGGGCGCTGACCGCCGGCGCCGTGCTGTGGCTGCTGCGCGGCTTCGCCAACGGCGGTTCCTCGCTGACCGGTCTGGAAGCGGTGTCGAACGGCATCTCGGTGTTCAAGAAGCCGGCCGGCCGCAACGCCCGCGTCACCCTGACCACCATGTCGGTGATCCTGGGCTGCCTGGTCCTGGGCGTGTCGATCATGGCCTGGCAGATGAAGACCTACCCCTACTCCGAGGGCGCCCCGACCGTCCTGGCCCAGATCACGCATCTGGTGTGGGGCAACAACGTGTTCGGCACCGTGATGATCACCGTGGTGCAGATCGCGACCGCGCTGATCCTGTACACCGGCGGCAACACCTCCTTCAGCGGCTTCCCCTTCCTGGTCTCCTATGTCGCCGAGGACTCCTTCCTGCCCCGCCAGCTCCGGACCCGGGGCCACCGCCTGGCGTTCAGCAACGGCATCATCGTCCTGACCATCCTGTCCCTGATCCTGATCGTCGCCATGGGCGGCAACCTGACCAAACTGGTCTCGCTGTACGCCATCGGGGTCTTCACCGGCTTCGTGATGGCCGCCGCGGGCCTGTTCAAGTACCACTGGATCCGCGACGAACCGGGCCGCACCTGGAAGCTGTTCGTCAACGGCTCGGCGACGGTCTGCTCCCTGGCGGTCGTCCTGATCTTCGCGGTCACCAAGTTCACCGAGGGCGCCTGGCTGGTCGTGGTGGTCTTCCCCCCGGCGGTCTGGGGCCTGATCCAGCTCAACCGCCGCTACCGCCGCGAGGCCGACGCGCTGGCGAACACCCCCGCCTCGGCCTCGCTGCCGACCCGCACCCAGACCTCCATCCTGGTCCTGGTCGACTCGGTCGACCTGGCGGTGGTCAAGACCCTGCGCTACGCCCGGTCGCTGCGGCCCACCGAGATGCGCGCGGTCCACCTGATGGTCGACAACGTCTACGCCGAGGTGCTGCGCAAGCGCTGGGACAGCTCCCAGGCCGCGGACATCCCGCTGGAGATCATCGAAGTCCCCGACCGCCGCATCCGCCGGGCCTCCATGGAGCTGGCCTCCCGCGAGGCGGCCGAGGGTTTCGAGGTCACGGTGCTGCTGCCGCGGCGCACCTACTCGCCGATCGTCGGCCGCATGCTGCACGACCGCACCGCCGACCGCCTGGCCGAGGTGCTGTCCACGCTGCCGCACGTGGTCGCCACCATCGTGCCCTTCGACGTGGTCGAGGCCATCGAGGAGCTGGAGGCGGCGGAGAAGGGCCGCACGATCAAGCCCAAGGAAGGCGACGAGGTCCTCACCACGCCCCGCAGCACCAAGAAGATGCTCCTGGACGCCGAGTGCGCCTCGGTCCCCGACACCCACACCGGCGCCCCGGTCGAGGTCCGCGCGATCGGCTCGGTGCGCTGGCGCGAGCGCGCCGCGGTCCAGGGCCGGGTCCGCTCGGTCTCGGTGAGCCCGGTGAAGGGCTCCCCGGCGCTGGAGGCGGAGCTCTACGACGCCTCCGGCGGGATCACGCTGGTGTTCTACGGACGGCGCTCGATCCCGGGCATCGAGCCGGGGGCCAAGATGCGGGTCGAGGGGATGGTCGGCGAGATGGAAGGCCACCTGGCCATGGCGAACCCCACGTACAAGCTGCTCCCGCGGGAGGGGCACGACGAGGAGGAGTAGGACGCCGCGCCACGAGCCCGACCGTAAGGGGCCCATCCGCGAGACGGTTATGACAGAACCCGCCCTCACCCCTATCCTCATCTCATGGGAGAAGGCGGGAGCGCCGCTGAACGGCGTCTCGGGGTGGGTTTCGGTATAGCGGCGTACGGCGCCTGGGGTTTGTTCCCCCTCTACTGGCCCCTGCTCAAGCCCGCGGAGGCCGGGGAGATCCTGGCCCACCGCATGGCCTGGTCCCTGCTGGCCGTCCTGGTCCTGCTCGCGCTGCGCCGCGTCCCGGCGGGCACCACCCGCTGGGCCTGGGTCCGCGACCTGCTCCACCAGCCGCGCAAGCTCCTGCTGCTCGCCGGGGCCGCGACCGTCATCTCGGTGAACTGGTTCGTCTACATCTGGGCCGTCAACCACGGCCACACCGTCGACACCGCGTTCGGGTACTTCATCAACCCGCTGGTGACCGTCCTGTTCGGGGTCCTGCTCCTGCGCGAACATCTGCGCCGCGCGCAATGGGCCGCGGTCGGCATCGGCGCGGTGGCGGTCCTGGTGCTGGCCGTCGGGTACGGCAAGGTGCCGTGGATCGCCCTGGTCCTGGCCGCCAGCTTCGGCACCTACGGCCTGCTCAAGAAGCTCGCCGCGGTCCCGGCCGCCGAGTCGATGGCCGTGGAGGCCACGATGCAGTTCCTCCCGGCGGTCGGCTATCTGCTCTGGCTCCAGGGGCGGGGCACGCTGGACTTCGCGCACCACGGCGCGGCCAACACCGGCCTGCTCATGCTCGCCGGGCCGGTCACGGTGGTCCCGCTGATCTGCTTCGCCGCCGCCGCCAACCGCCTGCCGCTGTCGGTGGTCGGCCTGCTGCAGTTCCTGGCCCCGATCCTGCAGTTCGTCATCGGCGTGACCGTCCAGCACGAGCCGGTGCCGGCCGCCCGGCTGGCCGGCTTCCTCATCGTCTGGGCGGCCCTGATCCTGCTGACGGTGGACGCGCTGCGGGGTGCTCGGCGGGCGCAGGCCGCGACGCGGGCTCAGGCTCCGCCTCAGATCCCCGTCGAACCGCAGCCCCAGCCGGCCGCCTAGCCCCCGCCGCTAGTCCACGTCGACGTCCGCCAGCGCGTCCAGCATCCTCGACAGCACCTTCACGCAGGCGTCGACATCAGCCCTCGTCAGGTCTCCCCCGACCTGGCCGAGCAGGGCGTGCTCCCGGGCGATCACCGCGCCGATCACCGCCGCCCCGGTCTCGGTCAACCGGATCAGCGACGACCTGCGGTGCGCCGGGTTCGGCTCCGCCACCACCAAGCCGCGCTGCGCGGCCTCATTCACCATCCGCTGCACGAACTGCCGGCTGAGCGCCTGTGCCCGGCCCATCTGCGGCACCGTCATCGGACCGTTCAGCCGCAGCAGGTCGAGCACCGCGCGCACCCCGGCGCCCACCCCCTCGATCGCCTCGCCCGACTCCACCTTGCGCAGCACTCTGCGGTAGAGCGGGCCGACCAGCAGATACACGTCGGCCAGGCGCTCGGCGAGCTCAGCCGGGGGCAGCGGTTCATCGGACACAGTTCATTATGACACCTGGGTTGCCAAGCTCGGCCGATAATGGCACCTTAGGTGTCATGAACGTCCTGCACCGGCTCCCTCTCGAAGACGGCCACCTCACCTACCGCGACGAAGGCAGCGGCCCGCTGGTGGTGCTGCTGCACGGCGGGCTGCTCGACCACCGCCAGTGGGAACCGCAGCTGGCCACCCTCCCGGCCCGGTACCGCGTCATCGCCCCCGACGCCCGCGGTCACGGCGACAGCTCCAACGCCACGGCGCCGTTCCGCCACACCGACGACGCCGCCGCGCTGATCCGCGGCCTCGACGCCGGCCCCGCGGTGCTGGTCGGCGTCTCCATGGGCGCCGCGACCGCCACCGACACCGCCCTGGAGTACCCCGAGCTCGTGCGCGGCCTCGTCGTGAGCGGCGCGGGCACCAGCGAGCCGGAGTTCGTCGACGGCTGGACCGCGCCGACCCTGGCGGCGTTCTGGCAGGTCCTGGGCGGCGGCGACCTGCCCGGGGCGCTGGAGATCTGGCGGAGGTTCGCGGTGGGCCCGGACCGCGACGCCGCCGCCGTGGACCCCGCCCTGCCGGCCCTGATCGACGCCATGACGACCAAGACCCTGATGAAGCACTCCCCCGACGAGCCCGACTGGTCCAGCCACGCCGAGGACACCTGGGCCCGGGCCGCCAAGCTCACGGTCCCCGTCCTGGCCGTCATCGGCGGCGCCGACTCCCCCGACCACCGCGCCCAGGCCGCGCGGCTCGCCGACAGCGTCGCCGACGGCCGCCGGAGCACGATCGCCGACGCCGCGCACTACCCGAACCTGGAGCACCCGGCGCAGTTCGACGCGCTCGTCCGCGAGTTCGTGGACGCCTTGAACTGAACGGCCACCACGTCCGTGCGGATGCTTAGAACCCGCGGACATACAGCCCCGCGGACAGGCAGCCCGCGGACACGCGGACGCGCCGGCGCCCGAGGGGGGTCGCCGGCGCGTCCGCGCACGTCCTGGAGCAGGCCGCAGGCCTCACACCATCCGCGAGATCACCACATCGCACAGCGACCGCAGCGCCTCCTTGGCCGGCACGTCGGGCAGCGGCTCCAGCACCGACTTGGCCTTCTGCGCGTAACCCCGCACCACGTCTCGCGCCTCTTCCATGCTCGAGTGCGCGCGCAGCAGCCCCAGCGCCTCTTCGAAGGCCGCGTCGTCGGCCGCGAGGTCGGTCCGCAGCAGCTCCTGGAGCCGGGCGGTGGCCGGGTCCCCGGAGGGGTCCTTCGCCAGCGCGATCAGCATCGGCAGGGTGTGCACGCCCTCCCGCAGATCCGTCCCCGGCGTCTTGCCCGACTGCTCCGACTCCGACTCGATGTCCAGCAGGTCGTCCGAGAGCTGGAAGGCCACCCCGAACAGCTCGCCGAACTCCGCCACGAGCTGCACGTCCTGCGGCGCGCAGCCGGCGAACATCGCCCCGAACCGCGCCGAGGTCGCGATCAGCGACCCGGTCTTGCCGGCCAGCACGTCCAGGTGGTGCGTCACCGGATGCTGCCCGGAGGCCGGGCCCACCGACTCCGAGATCTGGCCGCTCACCAGCCGCTCGAAGGTCTCGGCCTGGATCCGCACCGCGTCCGGCCCCAGATCCGCCAGCAGCGTCGAGGCCCGCGCGAACAGGAAGTCGCCGGACAGGATCGCCAGCGAGTTGTCCCACCGCTGGTTGGCCGAGGTCACCCCGCGGCGCAGCGCGGCCTCGTCCATCACGTCGTCGTGGTACAGCGTGGCCAGGTGCGTCAGCTCCACCACCACCGCCGACTCCACGATGCCGGGCGCCTCGTGGTCGCCGAACTGCGCGGCCAGCAGCACCAGCAGCGGCCGGAACCGCTTGCCGCCGGCCTGGGCCAGGTGCGAGGTGATCTCGCTGATGTAGGGGTACTGGCTGCTGGTCGAGGCCAGCAGCAGCTCCTCCACCCGGTGCAGTCCGTCCTTGACGGCCACGGCCAGGGCCTCGTCCTGCACGGCGATGCCGAACGGGCCCATGCCCGGGCCCAGCGTGTCGTGGGGGGCGGGGGTCAGCGTGCCGGGAGTACTCACTGCGGCGGCCTTCCAGGTCGAGGCGGTGGTGGCGGACGTGGGGCGGTGCGGGGGTGTCGCTGGGTGGTTCACGAGTGCTTCACATGTTCGTTCCTAGGTTATCCGGCGGCACTTTCGCCATCGACGCACCCCGCCCGGTCAACGTCCGGGCGGACCGAAACGAGCCCCAGGCCAGCAACGTGGCCCGGGGCTCGATGGTTCGCTGAGCGGTTCGCGCGCATTGCGCGCGAACCGCTGTCACTGCACGAAATACGCCGCCTTGTCCGCCAGGTCCAGCGCCATCTGCGGCAGCACGCCCAGGGCGATCGTGACGATCACCGTCAGGCCCAGGGCCACCGTGGTCATCATCGACGGCACCACCACGACCGGCCCTTCGGCCAGCGGCTCGCTGAAGTACATCAGCACGATGACCCGCACGTAGAAGAACGCGGCCGCCGCCGAGGCGATGACACCGACGATGACCAGCGGCCAGGCGCCGCCGTCGATGGCCGCGGTGAACAGCGCGAACTTGCCGGTGAAGCCCGAGGTGAGCGGAATGCCCGCGAAGGCGAGCAGGAACACCGTGAAGCAGGCCGCCAGCAGCGGGGAGCGCTTCCCCAGACCGGCCCACGCCGACAGGTCGGTGGCCTCGCCGCCGACCTCGTCCGGGGTCCGCGACCCGTCCGCGCCCGGCCGGCCCGGAACGCCCTCGCGCACCAGGGTGACCACGGCGAAGGCGCCGATCGTCGCGAAGCCGTAGGCGGCCAGGTAGAACAGCGTGGAGCTGACGCCCTTGGACGTGGTGGAGATCACACCGAGCAGGATGTACCCGGCGTTGAGGATCGCCGAGTACGCCAGCATCCGCTTGATGTCCCGCTGGGTGATCGCCAGGACCGCGCCGACCAGCATGGTCAGGATCGCCACGCCCCACAGCACCGGCCGCCAGTCCCAGCGCATGCCCGGCAGCGCCACGTAGGCCACGCGCAGCAGCGCGCCGAACGCGGACACCTTGGTGGCCGCCGCCATGAACCCGGTGATCGGGGTCGGCGCGCCCTGGTAGACGTCCGGGGTCCAGGCGTGGAACGGCACCGCGCCGACCTTGAACAGCAGGCCGACCGCCAGCAGCGCGATCCCGGCCAGCAGCAGCACGTCGGAGTGCGGCGCGGCGGAGATCGCGGCCGAGATGTCGGAGAACCGGACCGAGCCGGAGTAGCCGTAGATCATCGCCACGCCGTAGAGGAAGAACGCCGAGGAGAACGCTCCCAGCAGGAAGTACTTCATCGCCGCTTCCTGCGACAGCAGCCGGCGGCGGCGCGCCAGCCCGCACAGCAGGTACAGCGGCAGCGAGAGCACTTCCAGCGCCACGAACGAGGTCAGCAGGTCGTTGGCGGCCGGGAACAGCAGCATGCCGCCGACCGAGAACAGCATCAGCGGGAACACCTCGGTGGAGCGCAGCCCGGCGGCCTCGGCGGCCCGCTCGCCGCCGGAGCCCGGGGCGGAGGCGCCCTGGGCCGCGAAGGCGTCCAGGTCGGCCGTGCCGGTCCCGCGCTCGGCCACCAGCAGGATCGCCAGCACGGCCAGCGCCAGGATGGTGCCCTGCAGGAACAGCGTCACGCCGTCCACCGACACCGCGTCGGCGGCGGTGGTCTGGGCCATGCCGTGGTTGGAGATCACGAAGCCCAGGGCCACCAGGACCCCGGCCAGCGAGAGCCCGACCTGGGCCCAGTACCGGCGGGTCCGGGGCAGGAAGGCCTCGATGAGGATCCCGGCGGCGGCCGCGCCGAACACCACCAGCATCGGCATCAGCGCCCGGTACTCCACGTGCGGGGCGGTGAAGGTGTTCGCCGGGGCGTCGGCCGGACCGCCCGGCGCCGCCGCGAGGAGAGTCAGAACGCTCACTTCGGTTCCGCCTTCGGCAGGGTCTGCGTCGCGTTCACGGCCGGAGCCGGGTCCTGCTTCTGAACGTGCGACAGGGTGGTGTTGACGGACGGGTTCACGATGTCGAGCACCGGCTTGGGGTAGAAGCCCAGGCCGATGATCAGCGCGATCAGCGGGGCGACCGCCACCACCTCGCGCGGGCGCAGGTCCGTCATCTTCTCCAGCCCCGACTTCAGCGGGCCGGTCATGGTCCGCTGGTAGAGCCAGAGCACGTAGATCGCGGCCAGGATGATCGCGGTGGTGGCCACGATCGAGACCGCCTTGTAGCGCTCGAAGGTCCCGACCAGGACCAGGAACTCCGAGACGAACGAGGACAGACCCGGCAGCGCCAGCGAGGACAGCCCGGCGATCAGGAACACCCCGGCCAGCTTGGGCGCCACCTTGTTCACGCCGCCGTAGTCGTCGATCAGCTGCGAGCCGCGGCGGGAGATCAGGAAGCCGGCGACGATGAACAGCGCGCCGGTGGACAGGCCGTGGTTCACCATGTAGAGCGAGGCGCCGCTCTGCCCGCGCGAGGTCATCGCGAAGATGCCGAGCGTGATCAGGCCGAAGTGCGAGATCGAGGTGTAGGCGATCAGGCGCTTGATGTCGGTCTGCCCGATGGCCAGCAGCGCGCCGTACAGGGTGCCGACGATCGCCATCCCGATCACCAGCGGCGTGAAGAACTTCGACGCCCCCGGGAACAGCTCCAGGCAGTACCGCAGCATCCCGAAGGTGCCGACCTTGTCCAGCACGCCGACCAGCAGCACCGCCGAGCCCGGCGTGGCCTCGGCCGCGGCGTCCGGCAGCCAGGTGTGGAACGGGAACAGCGGCGCCTTCACCGCGAAGGCCACGAAGAACCCGAGGAACAGCGCCTTGGCCAGGCCCGGGCTGATCCCCAGCTGGCCGGCGGCCACCGCGTTGGACAGGGTGGTGAAGTCGAACGTCGCCGAGCTCAGGTGCCGGCCGGAGGCCACGTACAGGCCGATCAGCGCGGCCAGCATGAACAGCCCGCCGAACAGCGAGTACAGCAGGAACTTCACCGCGGCGTAGGACCGCTGCGCCCCGCCGAAGGACCCGATGAGGAAGTACATCGGGATCAGCATGGCTTCGAAGAACACGTAGAACAGGAACAGATCGGTGGCCGCGAAGACCCCGATCATCATGGTCTCCAGCAGCAGGAACAACGAGAAGTAGGCCCGCACCGAGCGCTTGCCCGCGGCCTGTGACTCATCGGCGTCGTTCCAGGCCGCCAGCAGCACGACCGGCATCAGCACCGCGGCCATCAGGATCAGCACCAGCGCGATGCCGTCGACCCCGAGTCCGTAGTTGATGTGGAAGGCCTTGATCCAGGAGTGGGTCTCGGTGAACTGGAACCGGTCCCCGCCCTTCTTGAACTGCGTGGCCATCGCGACCGCGACACCGAGCGTGGCCGTGCTGAAGGCCAGGGCGACCTTCTTGGCCAGGTCGGCCTTCTCCTTCGGCACGGCGGCCACGGCGGCCGCGCCGACCAGCGGGACCGCGCCCAGCGTGGTCAACCAGGGGAAGCTGCTCATTTATCTCAACTCCCTCTACAGCTTCGCGAACAGGATCGCGGCGACCAGCGCAGCCGCTCCCCCGAACATGGACAGGGCGTAGGAGCGGACGAACCCGTTCTGGAGCCGCCGCAGGCGCCCGGATGTCCCGCCGACCAGCGCCGCCAGGCCGTTGATCGCCCCGTCCACGCCGCGGTTGTCGGTGTAGACCAGAGTCCGGGTCAGGTACTGGCCGGGGCGCATCAGCGCCGCCTCGTTGAAGGCGTCGCCGTACAGGTCCTTGCGGGCCGCCACGGTGATGATCGAGCCGCGCGGGGCGACGGCGGGCACCTTGCGGGTGCCGTACTGCAGGACCGCGATCCCGACCCCCACGGCCACCGCCACCAGGATGACGGCCGACAGCGTGGTGGAGTTCAGACCGCTGGGCAGCTTGCCCTCCGGGCGCGGCCCGGTCACCGGCTCCAGCCAGTTGACGAACGCGTCGTTCAGGTTGAACAGGAACCCGGCACCGACCGAGCCGACCGCCAGCACCAGCATCGGCAGCACCATGTTGGACGGCGACTCGTGCGGGTGCGGCTCGTGGCCTTCGGCGTCCTGGGCCCAGCGCTTCTCGCCGAAGAAGGTCATGATCACCATGCGGGTCATGTAGAACGCGGTGATCAGCGCGCCCAGCAGGGCCGCGCCGCCCAGGATCCAGCCCGAGGTGCCGCCCTTGCTGAACGCGGCCTCGATGATCTTGTCCTTGGAGAAGTACCCCGAGAACGGCGGGCAGCCGATGATCGCCAGGTAGCCGAGGAAGAAGGTGCCGAAGGTGACCGGCATGTACTTGCGCAGGCCGCCGTAGCGGCGCATGTCCACCTCGTCGTTCATGCCGTGCATGACCGACCCGGCGCCCAGGAACAGCCCGGCTTTGAAGAAGCCGTGGGTGACCAGGTGCATGATCGCGAAGGCGTAGCCGATCGGGCCCAGGCCCGCGGCCAGGATCATGTAGCCGATCTGCGACATCGTGGAGCCGGCCAGGCCCTTCTTGATGTCGTCCTTGGCACAACCGATGATCGCACCGAGCAGCAGCGTGATCGCGCCGACGATGGTCACCAGCAGGCGCGCGGTCGGCGACATGTCGAAGATCGCGTGCGAGCGGACGATCAGGTAGACGCCCGCGGTCACCATGGTCGCGGCGTGGATCAGGGCGCTGACCGGGGTCGGGCCCTCCATCGCGTCGCCGAGCCAGGTCTGCAGCGGGAACTGCGCCGACTTGCCGCAGGCGGCCAGCAGCAGCATGATCCCGATCGCGGTGAGCGTGCCGCCGGTCGCGCCCCTCGCGGCGCCGAAGACGGTGCCGAAGCTGAACGACCCGAAGGTGACGAACATCAGCATCACGGCGATCGACAGGCCGACGTCGCCGACCCGGTTGACGATGAACGCCTTCTTCGCCGCGGCCGCCGCGCTCGGCTTGTGCTGCCAGAAGCCGATCAGCAGGTAGGACGCCAGACCGACGCCCTCCCAGCCGACGTACAGCAGCAGGTAGTTGTCAGCCAGGACCAGCACCAGCATGGCCGCCAGGAAGAGGTTCAGGTAGCTGAAGAACTTCCGGCGCTCCTTGTCGTGGCTCATGTAGCCGATCGAGTAGATGTGGATCAGCGATCCGACACCGGTGATCAGCAGCACGAAGACCATCGAGAGCTGGTCCAGCTGGAAGGCCACGTCGGCCTGGAACGGGTTCTGCCCCGTCCCCGGCACCGGGACCCAGGAGTACAGGTGCTGGTGCATGCTGCGCTCGGCGCCGTGCTTGCCGAGCATCGTGAAGAACAGGCCCGCGCCGATCGCGAAACTGCCGAGTGCCGTCAGGCAGCCCAGCAGGTGCCCCCAGGCGTTGGTGCGCTTGCCCCCCAGGAGCAGGACTGCCGCACCGAAAAGCGGCAGTCCGGGAACAAGCCAGATAAAGCTTTGCATGTTTTCGTCGGCCCGCCTCTCAGTACTTAAGCAGGTTCGCGTCGTCGACCGAAGCCGAGCGGCGGGTACGGAACACAGAAACGATGATGGCCAGTCCGACCACGACCTCCGCGGCCGCCACCACCATCGTGAAGAAGGCGATGACCTGACCGGTGAGGTCGCCGTGCATCCGGGAGAAAGTCACCAGCGACAGGTTCACCGCGTTGAGCATGAGCTCCACGCACATGAAGACCACGATGGCGTTGCGCCGGATCAGGACCCCGAAGGCGCCGATGGTGAACAGCAGCGCGGACAGGAAGAGGTAGTTCTCGGGGTTCATTCGGCGGCTCCGTTCGACGAGGCGTTCTCGAGTTCCGGAGCGTCGCCCTGCCGCGGCACGGCCATGGCCTGCTTGGTCACCGCGGTCAGCCCGACCGCGTCCCGCACCGGGGTGCGGGCCACCAGCGTGGCGTTGACCGAGTCCTCGGCCACCGAGCCGTCCGGCAGCAGCGCGGGGATGTCCACCGCGTTGTGCCGCGCGTAGACGCCGGGCGTCGGCAGCGGCGTCATCCGCTGACCGGTGCGCACCCGCTCCTCGACCAGCTCCTTCTGCGACTTGCGGGCCACCAGGCGCTCCCGGTGGGTCAGCACCATCGCCCCGACCGCCGCGGTGATCAGCAGCGCCGAGGTGACCTCGAAGGCCCAGAAGTACTTGCTGAAGATCACGTCCGCCAGGTTCTTCACGTTGCCGCCGCCGGCGTTCGCCGCGCCCGCGCCCTTGAACGTGCCCAGCCGCGCGTGGCCCAGGGTGACCATGATCAGCACCGCGAACCCGACGCCGGCCAGCACCGCCAGCTTGCGCTGGCCCTTGATGGTCTCCACCAGGGAGTCGGCGCTGGAGACGCCGACCAGCATCAGCACGAACAGGAACAGCATCATGATCGCGCCGGTGTAGACCACGATCTGCACCACGCCGAGGAAGTACGCCCCCTGCGCCAGGTAGAAGACCGCCAGGCAGACCATGGTCGTGGCCAGCGACAGCGCCGAGTGCACGGCCTTCTTGCTCAGCACCATGCCCAGCGCGCCGAGTACGGCCACCGCGCCGAGGATCCAGAACTGGAACGCCTCACCGGTGGAGGTCTTGGTCAGCCCCGCGGTCGCGGCGGCGGCCAGGGGTTGGCCGAGTGCCGGATGCATCACGCCTCCTCCCTGTCTGCGAACGCCCGCGCGTCTTCCTTGTGCTGCGAGGCGCGCGGCTGCGGGACGGTGCCCGGCGCGGCCGCGGTGACCTTGCCCTCGTAGTAGTCCTTCGCGGTCATGCCCGGGAAGATCGAGTGCGGCGCGTCCACCATGCCCTCGGACAGGCCGACCAGCAGCTCGTCCTTGGTGTAGATGAGCTTGGCCCGCGAGTCGTCGGCGAGCTCGAACTCGTTCGTCATGGTCAGCGCCCGGGTCGGGCAGGCCTCGATGCACAGCCCGCACAGGATGCAGCGCAGGTAGTTGATCTGGTAGACCCGGCCGTAGCGCTCACCCGGGGAGTAGCGCTCCTCGTCGGTGTTGTCCGCGCCCTCGACGTAGATCGCGTCCGCCGGACACGCCCAGGCGCACAGCTCGCACCCGACGCACTTCTCCAGCCCGTCGGGGTGCCGGTTGAGCTGGTGCCGGCCGTGGAACCGCAGCGCGGTCTGCTTCGGCTCCTCCGGGTACTGCTCGGTCGTCCGCTTCTTGAACATCGTCGAGAAGGTGACGCCGAACCCGGCGACCGGGGCCAGCGGGTTCTTCGGCTTCTCCGGGTCGGAGTAGGGGTTCTGCTGGTCAGCCATCGGAGTCTCCTGCGGTTTCCGGTTCCGGGCTCTGCGCGGTGTCCACGACGGCGCCCACCAGGGCGGCCCGGGGCCGGCGCGGCGTGTAGGCCGGCAGCGCCTGGCCCGGCAGCGGCGGCACCGGGAAGCCCTGGGCCATCGGGTCGAACGGCCGGGCGGCGGCCGCGGCCTGCTCGGCCTTCTCCTGGGCGTCGGTCTGCCGGTACCGCAGCTCGCTGATCACCCAGACGACCACCACGATCCCGATCACCGGGCCCAGCAGGTAGATCAGGTGCGAGCGGTCCAGGTCGCCCTGGTTCTTCATGGTCCGCACCGTCGCCACCGCCAGCAGCCACACCAGCGAGACCGGGATCAGCACCTTCCAGCCCAGCTTCATGAACTGGTCGTAGCGCAGCCGGGGCAGCGTGGCGCGCAGCCAGAAGAAGAAGAGCATGAACAGCACCAGCTTGCCGACGTACCACAGCACCGGCCACCAGCCGCTGTTCGCGCCGGCCCAGACCGACACCAGCCCGAACGGGGCGTGCCAGCCGCCGAGGAACATCAGCACCGCCAGCGAGGAGACGGTGACCATGTTGATGTACTCGGCGAGGAAGAACAGCGCGAACTTGATCGAGGAGTACTCGGTGTGGAAGCCGCCGACCAGCTCGCCCTCGGCCTCCGGGAGGTCGAACGGCGCGCGGTTGGTCTCGCCGACCATCGACACGATGTAGATCACGAACGAGGGCAGCAGCGGCAGCGCGTTCCACCAGCTGTGCTGGCTGGCCACGATGCCCGAGGTGCTCATCGTGCCCGCGTACATGAACACCGCCACGAACGACAGCGACATCGCGATCTCGTAGGAGATCATCTGCGCGGTCGAGCGCAGGCCGCCCAGCAGCGGGTAGGTCGAGCCGGAGGCCCAGCCGGCCAGGACGATCCCGTAGATGCCGATCGACGTCGCGGCCAGCACGTACAGGATGGACACCGGCAGGTCGGTCAGCTGCAGCGGGGTGCGGTGCCCGAAGATCGACACCTGGTTGTCCGCCGGGCCGAAGGGCACCACGGCGATCGCCAGGAACGCCGGGATGGTGGAGATCAGCGGCGCGATGATGAAGACGATCTTGTCCGCCGCGGTGGGGATGATGTCTTCCTTGAGCATCAGCTTCACACCGTCGGCCAGCGACTGCAGCAGGCCCCAGGGGCCGGTGCGGTTCGGGCCGATGCGCTGCTGCATGTAGCCGACGATCTTGCGCTCGAACAGGATCGCCATCAGCACGGTGACGACCAGGAACGCGAAGACCGCGACCACCTTGATCAGGATCAGCCACCACGGGTCCCGGCCGAAGTACTGCAGGTGCTCGTAGTTCGGCGGATTGGTGGCGTCCGCGGCCAGCGGGGCGACCGCGTGGGACGCCAGCACAGTCAGGGCGCTCATGCGGTGGCCTCCACTTCCGTCGCGGCGCGCGCGATCTTGACCAGCGAGCCGGTGTCCGCCCGCAGCGCGCGGCGGACCTGCGAACCCTGGGAGTTCGTCGGCAGCCACACCACGCGGCCGGCCAGGTCGGCGATCCGCAGCGGCAGGGTGATGGAACCGTGCTCGGTGGAGACTGTCACTTGATCGCCCTCGGCGGCTTCGATCTCCGAGGCGGTCTCCTTGCTCAGCAGGACCACCGTGGGCTTGCGGGTCCCGGCCAGGAACGGTTCGTGGGACTGCAGCGAGCCCTCGTCCAGCAGCAGGTGCCAGGTGGCCAGCACGGCCTCGCCGACGGCCGGCTTGGGCAGTTCGGCGGCCTCGCCGTGCAGCGCCGAGATCCGGTCGCCGTCCCACAATCCGAGCCGCGCGAGCTCGTGCCGCGCGGCGCCGACGGTGGGCAGGCCCAGGTGCACGTCCATGGCGTCGGCGATCCGGTCCAGCACCCGCAGGTCCGGCATCTCGCCGAGGCCGGCGGCCTGCACCGCGTCGGCGTCCAGGGCGGTCTCGAAGGCCCGCGCGCGGCCCTCCCAGTCCACGAAGGTGCCGGACTTCTCGGCCACCGGCGCGACCGGGAACACCACGTGCGCCCGCTCGGTCACCGCGGTGTGCCGGAACTCCAGCGACACCACGCACGGCACCCGCTCCAGTCCCTCGAGGAACGCCTCGGGGTCGGCCAGGTCGTACGGGTCGACGCCGGCCACCACCAGGCCGGCCAGCCGGCCCAGGTTCGCGGCGTCCGCGATGTCCCCGGTGCCCCGTCCGAAGCCGGCCGGCAGGGTGCTGACACCCCACTGCGCGGCCACTTCGTTGCGGGCGTCGGAGTCGGTGATCGGGCGCCCGCCGGGCAACAGGTTCGGCAGCGCGCCGGCCTCCAGCGCGCCGCGCTCTCCGGCCCGGCGCGGGATCCACGCCAGCTTGGCACCGGTGGTCCGGGCCAGCTGCACCGCGGCGGTGAGCGCGCCGGGCACCACGGCCAGCCGCTCGCCGACCAGGATCACGGCGCCCGGCTCCCGCAGGGCCTGGGCGGTGCGCAGCCCCGCCGCGTCCAGCCCGGAGTCCTCGCCGCCGTCGGCCAGCGCGGCCAGGAAGGCCGGCTCGGTCAGCGGCGCCGCCTTCAGCAGCGAGCCCTTGAGCTTGTCCAGCCCGCGGGTCGCGAAGGGCGCTATGGCCGAGACCGCGAGCCGCCGCGCGAGCACGTTCTTGCGCAGCCGCAGGAAGACGATCGGCGACTCCTCCTCCGGCTCGAAGCCGACCAGCAGCACGGCCGGGGCGGCGTCCAGATCGGCGTAGGTGGTCGCCATCCCGGTGCCGGCCACGTGCGCGGCCAGGAACTCGGCCTCCTCCTCGGAGTGCGGCCGGGCCCGGAAGTCGATGTCGTTGGTCTCCAGCGCGATCCGGGTGAACTTGGCGTAGGCGTAGGCGTCCTCGAGCGTGAGGCGCCCGCCCACCAGCGCCGCGGCCCGGCCGCGGGCGGCGTTCAGGCCGTCGGCGGCGAAGGCCAGCGCCTCCGGCCAGGACGCCGGGCGCAGCTGCCCGGACTCGCGGTCCCGGATCAGCGGGGTGGTGATCCGCTTGGCGCCCGGGGCCTGCGCGTACTGGAACGCCCAGCGCCCCTTGTCGCAGTTCCACTCCTCGTTCACCTGCGGGTCCGCGGCGGCCATCCGCCGGGTGACCTTGCCGCGCCGGTGGTCGGTCCGCAGCGCGCAGCCGGCGGCGCAGTGCTCGCACGCCGAGGGCGAGGACACCAGGTCGAAGGGCCGCGAGCGGAACCGGTAGGCGGCGCCGGTGAGCGCGCCGACCGGGCAGATCTGCACGGTGTTGCCGGAGAAGTAGGACGCGAAGTCCTGGTCCTCGGCCACCGAGATGCCGACCTGCTGCTCCGCCCCGCGCTCGATCAGGGTGATGAACGGGTCGCCGGCGATCTGGTCGGCGAACCGGGTGCAGCGCGCGCAGGACACGCAGCGCTCCCGGTCCAGCAGCACCTGGCTGGAGATGTTGATCGGCTTGGGGAAGGTGCGCTTGACACCCTCGAACCGGGACTCCCCGGCGCCGTTGCTCATCGCCTGGTTCTGCAGCGGGCACTCGCCGCCCTTGTCGCAGATCGGGCAGTCCAGCGGGTGGTTGATGAGCAGCAGCTCCATCACCCCGCGCTGGGCCTTCTCGGCCACCGGCGAGCTGTGCTGGGTCTTGATCACCATGCCGTCGGTGACCGTGGTGGTGCAGGAGGCCACCGGCTTGCGCTGGCCCTCCACCTCCACGATGCACTGCCGGCAGGCGCCGACCGGCGCCAGCAGCGGGTGGTCGCAGAACCGCGGGACCTGGGTCCCGATCCGCTCCGCGGAGCGGATGATCAGCTCGTTCTTGGGCACCTGCAGCTCGACGCCGTCGATCGTGATGGTCACGAGCTCGACGGGGGGCGGCGAAGGCACAGCCACCTCCTTGCCGCTGTCTGCAGAGTTCTCCGTAGTCACGGTCATGCGCTGGTCCTCGCGAATGACAGCGGGCTGTCGGCCCACGCGGTGGACAGGGACGGGTCGAAGGGGCACCCGCCACGCTCGAAGTGCTCCAGGTACTCGTCCCGGAAGTACTTGATCGAGGACGTGATCGGCGCGGTGGCGCCGTCGCCGAGGGCGCAGAAGGCCTTGCCCATGATGTTGTCGCACAGGTCCAGCAGCTTGCCGAGGTCGTCCTCGGAGCCGTCGCCCTTCTCCAGGCGCTTGAGGATCTGCACGAGCCAGTAGGTGCCCTCACGGCACGGTGTGCACTTGCCGCAGGACTCGTGCGCGTAGAACTCGGTCCAGCGCAGTACCGCGCGCACCACGCAGGTGGTCTCGTCGAAGATCTGCAGGGCCTTGGTGCCGAGCATGGAGCCCGCCGCGCCGACGCCCTCGTAGTCCAGGACGGTGTCGAGGTGCTCCTCGGTGAACATCGGCGTGGAGGACCCGCCGGGGGTCCAGAACTTCAGCCGGTGCCCGGGGCGCACGCCGCCGGCGTAGTCCAGCAGCTCGCGCAGCGTGATGCCGAGCGGTGCCTCGTACTGGCCGGGGTGCTTCACGTGGCCGGACAGCGAGTACAGCGTGAAGCCCGGGGACTTCTCGCTGCCCATGCCCTTGAACCAGTCCACGCCGTTGCGCACGATCGCGGGAACCGAACCGATGGACTCGACGTTGTTCACCACAGTGGGGCTGGCGTAGAGCCCCGCGATGGCCGGGAAGGGGGGACGCAGACGGGGTTGTCCGCGCTTACCCTCCAGCGAGTCCAGCAGCGCCGTCTCCTCACCGCAGATGTAGGCGCCGGCTCCGGCGTGCACGGTGAGTTCGAGGTCGAAGTCGGTGCCCAGGACGTTCTTCCCGAGGAAGCCGGCCTCGTAGGCCTCGCGCACCGCGGCCTGCAACCGGCGCAGCACGTGCAGCACCTCGCCGCGCACGTAGATGAACGCGTGGTTGGCGCGGATCGCGTAGCACGCGATGATCACGCCCTCCACCAGCTCGTGCGGGTTGGCCATGATGAACGGGATGTCCTTGCAGGTGCCCGGCTCGGACTCGTCGGCGTTCACCACCAGGTAGTGCGGCTTGCCGTCGTTCTGCGGGATGAAGCCCCACTTCATGCCGGTGGGGAAGCCCGCGCCGCCGCGGCCGCGCAGGCCGGAGTCCTTGACGAGCTGGATCACCTCGTCCGGGTGCATCCGCAGCGCCTGCTTGACGGCGGTGTAGCCGTCGCGCCGCTGGTAGCCGGCGAGCGTCCAGGGCTCGGAGTCCAGCCAGCCCCGGGACAGGACGGGAGTGAGTTCGGGTGCCATTATTCGGACGCCTCCGTGGTTGCGACCGGTCCGGTCGGGGTCCGGCCCTGCGAGACGTGCAGACCGGCCAGCGAGGCGTGCCCGGCGGCGCCGCCGGCGGCCACCGCCCCGGGCCGGGAGTCCTCGAATCCGGCCAGGATCCGCTCGGCCTGCTTGAACGTGCACAGCGCCGGGCCGCGGGTGGACTGCACGTCCTTGCCCGCGCGCAGCTCGTCGACCAGCAGCACCGCCTTGTCCGGGGTCATGTCGTCCATGAACTCCCAGTTGACGGTCATCACCGGCGCGAAGTCGCACGCGGCGTTGCACTCGATGTGCTCCAGCGTGAGCCGGCCGTCCTCGGTGGTCTCGTCGTTGCCGACGCCGAGGTGGTCCTTGAGCCGGGCGAAGATCGCGTCGCCACCCATCACCGCGCACAGGGTGTTGGTGCACACGCCGACGTGGTAGTCGCCGACCGGACGCCGCTTGTACATGGTGTAGAACGTCGACACCGCCGAGACCTCGGCGGTGGACAGTCCCAGCTTGTCGGCGCAGTATTCGATGCCCGCCGGGGAGACGTAGCCCTCCTCGCTCTGCACCAGGTGCAGCAACGGCAGGAGCGCCGAGCCGGACTGCGGGTAGCGGGAGATGATCTCGGCCGCGTCGCCGTCCAGCTTCCTGAGGTGTTCGTAGGCACTCTGATCGTTCAACGGTCCACTCCGCCCATGACCGGGTCGAGCGAGGCGATGGCGACGATGACGTCGGCCAGCTGGCCGCCCTCGCACATCGCCGCGGTCGCCTGCAGGTTCGTGAAGGACGGGTCCCGGAAGTGGACCCGGTACGGCCGCGTGCCGCCGTCGGAGACCACGTGCACGCCGAGCTCGCCCTTGGGGGACTCCACCGCCGTGTAGACCTGCCCCGGCGGGACGTGGAAGCCCTCGGTCACCAGCTTGAAGTGGTGGATCAGGGCCTCCATGGAGTCGCCCATGATGTGCCGGATGTGGTCCAGGCTGTTGCCCATGCCGTCGCTGCCCAGGGCCAGCTGCGCGGGCCAGGCGATCTTGCGGTCCTCGACCATGACCGGCTGGCCCTGGGTGCGCTGGATCCGGTCCAGGCACTGCTCGACGATCCGCAGCGACTCGTACATCTCGGCCAGCCGGACCCGGTAGCGCCCGTAGGAGTCGGCGGTGTCCCAGGTGGGCACGTCGAACTCGTAGGTCTCGTACCCGCAGTAGGGCTCGGACTTGCGCAGGTCGTGCGGGAGCCCGGCACTGCGCAGCACCGGGCCGGTGATGCCCAGCGCCATGCAGCCGGCCAGGTCCAGGTAGCCCACGCCCTCGGTGCGGCCGCGGAAGATCGGGTTCTCGTTGCACAGCTTGGCGTAGTCCGGGAACCGCTTGCGCATCAGCTTGACGTAGTTGCCGATCTTGTCCACCGCGCCGGGCGGCAGGTCCTGCGCGACGCCGCCGGGACGCACGTAGGCGTGGTTCATCCGCAGACCGGTGATGAACTCGAAGAGGTCCAGCGTCTCCTCGCGCTCGCGGAAGCCCGCGGTCATCATGGTCAGCGCGCCCATCTCCATGCCGCCGGTGGCCAGGCAGACCAGGTGGCTGGAGATCCGGTTCAGCTCCATCATCAGGACCCGGATGACGCTGGCCCGCTCCGGGATCTGCGCCTCGATGTCCAGCGCCTTCTCCACCGCCAGGCAGTACGCCGTCTCGTTGAACAGCGGCGTGAGGTAGTCCATGCGGGTCACGAAGGTGGTGCCCTGCACCCAGCTTCGGAACTCGGTGTTCTTCTCGATGCCGGTGTGCAGGTAGCCGATGCCGCAGCGGGCCTCGGTCACCGTCTCGCCGTCGATCTCCAGGATCACCCGGAGCACGCCGTGCGTGGACGGGTGCTGCGGGCCCATGTTGACGACGATGCGCTCTTCCGGGCTCTCCTGCAGGCCGGCCAGGATGTCGTCCCAGTCGCCGCCGGAGACGGTGAAGACCCGCCCTTCGGTGGGTTCCTGCGTCTCGTCCGCGGCCTCGGACTGAGCACTGCCGTCGATGACTGTCATGAGTAGGCCCTCCGCTGGTCCGGAGCCGGGATCTGCGCGCCCTTGAACTCGACGGGGATGCCGCCGAGCGGGTAGTCCTTGCGCTGGGGATGGCCCAGCCAGTCGTCCGGCATCAGGATCCGGGTCAGGCCGGGGTGGCCGTCGTAGACGATGCCGAACATGTCGTAGCTCTCGCGCTCGTGCCAGTCCACCGTCGGGTAGACGTCGTAGAGCGAGGGGATGTGCGGGTCGACGTCGGGGGCCGTGGTCTCCAGCCGGATCCGGCGGTTGTGCGTGATGCTCAGCAGCCCGGCGACGCTGTGCAGTTCGCGGCCGCCCTCCTCCGGGAAGTGGATCCCGGTGACGCCCAGGCACAGCTCGAAGCGCAGCGCCGGGTCGTCGCGCAGGGTGCGGGCCACCCGCACCAGGTGCTCGCGCGGCACGTGGATGGTCAGCTGGCCGCGGTACACCACGTAGGCGCTGATCGCCTCCAGCGGCAGGCCCTGCTCCTCCAAGGCGCCTTCGAGCTCGTCGGCGACGACGTCGAAGTAGCCCCCGAAGGGCCGCTCGCTGGCGCCGGGCAGCTCGACCCGGCGGACCAGGCCGCCGTAGCCGGAGGTGTCGCCGCCGTCACGGGCGCCGAACATGCCCTTGCGGGTGGCGATCAGCTCGCCGCCCGCCGGCTCGGCTCCCCGCTCCGGCAGCGCGGGTACGTTCTCAGTCACCGGAGGAGCCCTTCCATCAGGATGGTCGGCTTGGCGTTCATGGCGGCCTTCTCGGCCTCCTCCGCCGCCTTCTTGCGGTTCACGCCCAGCGGCATGTTCTGGATCTGCTCGTGCAGCTTCAGGATCGCGTCCAGGAGCATCTCCGGACGCGGCGGGCAGCCGGGCAGGTAGATGTCGACCGGGACGATGTGGTCCACGCCCTGCACGATCGCGTAGTTGTTGAACATGCCGCCGCTGGAGGCGCACACGCCCATCGCGATGACCCACTTGGGGTTCGCCATCTGGTCGTAGACCTGGCGCAGCACCGGGGCCATCTTCTGGCTCACCCGGCCGGCCACGATCATCAGGTCCGCCTGGCGGGGCGTGGCGGAGAACCGCTCCATGCCGAAGCGCGCCAGGTCATACCGGCCGGCGCCGGTGGCCATCATCTCGATGGCGCAGCAGGCCAGACCGAAGGTCGCCGGCCACACCGACGACTTGCGCATGTAGCCCGCCAGGCCCTCGACGGTGGTGAGCAGGAACCCCGCGGGGAGTTTCTCTTCCAGGCCCATGTGTCAGTCCCATTCCAATCCACCGCGGCGCCACACGTAGGCGTAGGCGACGAAGACGGTGAGGATGAAGAACACCATCTCGACCAGGCCGAACCAGCCCAGCGAGTCGAACCGCACCGCCCACGGGTACAGGAAGACGATCTCGATGTCGAAGATGATGAAGAGCATTGCGGTCAGGTAGTACTTCACCGGGAAGCGGCCGCCACCGACCGGCTGCGGAGTGGGCTCGATGCCGCACTCGTAGGCCTCCATCTTGGCGCGGTTGTACCGCTTGGGTCCGGTGAGCATCCCGGACACGACCGAGAACACGGCGAACCCGGCGGCCAGACCGCCGAGCACCAGAATCGGCGCGTAACTGTTCATGGGTGACGTCCTGTCAGGCAGGTCTGTACCAAATTTTGAAGGGCTGGGTCAATTTCAGGACGGGTGGGCCCTGCTCACGCTACTTGTGGCTGATTTCACAAGCTTCCGCGACGCTCGGTGTCCCGCTGGTGAACCCACGGTGCCAGTGAACGGTTTCACAAGCGCGACCATGATCGCCACGGACGCTCGGTGCCATCTTTCGGGCTGATCCTACGCCTGTGGAGTGTGCGCTGTGCCACAGGGGGGCAGGCAATTGTGATCGAGATCACCGGAAGATCAACGATCATCGCCCCACGAAGATCATCCAACCGGATAAAACAGGAGGTGATGTGATATAGACGGGCGCCGCAGCCCGCTCTCCGGGATCGACTTGCACCATCTGCGCAGGCTCCACTCACGACGCGCCCGGCGGGAGTACCGTCAGGAACGGACACGCCGCACGCGCCCGTCGAGGAGGTCTGCGATGCACTCGCGCCGACATTGTGTTAGCGCGGCGGCGGTATGCGCCGTTCTCGTTGGTTTCACAACGGTTTCCTGCTCTTCAACGGCCGATCAGGTGAAAGCCGCCGCTTCGTCCACGGCCGCCTCCGGCACGGTGTCCGCCAGTTCGACGCAGGGCTCGGCACCGGACCCGAACCCGTCCCCGACTCCGAGCGACTCGGCGGGAACCACCGGCGGCACAACGACGGCGAACACGTCCGCGTTCACTTCCGGCAGCCCGGCGCCTCCAGCGGGCGGCGGTTCCTCGACGGCGAGCCACCCGACGCCGAGCACGAAGCCGCCGTCCCGGCCGGCGCCGCCGACGAGCGCCCCGAGCACGGCCCACGGGACGGTGATCGTGACGCCCGCGCAGAACGGCGCGACGATCCACGTGGCGCTCGGGCAGGAAGTCGAGGCGGAGCTGTTCCCGTGGCCGGCTCAGCCGAAGTCGACCGATCCGACGGTCCTGCAACCGGGCGTCTCGCCGATGTACATCGCCTGCCGTCCGCCGGGGACGTCGTGCACGCAGCCGCCGACGACCTTCGTGGCGCACGCCCGCGGGACGGCGCAGATCGTGGCGCATCGGGACATGTGCGGTGAAGCGCGGCGGTGTGTCACACCTGTGGACTGGACGGATATCCGGATCACGATCGTGGTGGGTTGAGGGGATGAACGCCAGCCGCCCCGGCCGGAGGAGTCCGGACCGGGGCGGCGGGAGCGCTTGAGAGCTGCTTGAGGGCTGCCGGAAGGCTGCTTCAGGGCTGCTTCAAGGCTGGTTCAGGACCGCTGGGCGTCGGCTGGTGTCAGCTGCCGCTCCGCCACGGCTGCGACGGCGCGGGAGGCGGGCCGTAGCCGGGGGGCGCGCCGAAGTGGGTGCTGTCGGCGTCGGAGTCGGTGGGCTGCCAGGTGCGTTCTTCGAAGGCGCCGGGGCGGCGCGGGGCGGGGGTGAAGGCGTCGGGGCTCTCGACGACCTCGACCACTTCCTCGTCCACCACGGCGGCCGACTCGTCGTACACCACGGTCGGCTGGTCCGGCACCGGCTGGAAGACCAGCGTCGGTTCGTCCACGACCGCCACCGGCTCCTCGGCGGCCAGCGCGGCGGCGGACTCCGGCTGGAGCACGCCCTCGGCCACCACTTCGCCGTCGGGGCCGCGCACCACGAAGTTCTCCCCGTCGGTGAGGCCCATGGTCCGGGCGACGGCCTGGAGTTCGGCGTCCTGCTCGGCGGCGGCGCGTGCCGCTATGGTGTCGACGGTTTCGCCGGCGGGGGCCGCGGGGGCCGGAACGCCGAATGCGGGTGCCGCGGGGGCGGGCGTCTGAGGCTGCTGAGCCGCGTGCTCCGCCTCGACCGGCGGCGCGCTGTGGGCTTGGTGGGCTGCGGCCTCGGCCTCATCGGCGCGGTTGGCCTCAGCGACCATCTCGGCCAGCAGCGCGGCCTCCTCAGCGGCGGCGGCCTCGTTGGCGGCGGCCAAGGCGGTGGAGTCGTCGCCGGCCTCGGCCGCGGCCACGGCCTGCGCCGCGAGCTCCAGCGCCTGCTCGTCACGGAACTCCGACGCGGCTTCGGCGATCTCGGCCGCGAGCGGCGGACCCGCCTCCCGCCCCCCGACGATCACCTCGGCGGCGAGGTCACGCCGCACCCCCTCGGCAGCCGCCTCGAGGATCGCCCGCGCCATACCGAACAAGGCCTCGGTGTCCCGCGTCCCGTATTCGGCGACCACGAAGGTCGTCGCCTCATCGATCGCCTGGTCCAGGACCCCGCCCGCGTTCAGCACCTCCGCGAGCTCACTGTCGATCGCCTCGGACACGATCGCCGCCGCGTACTCCTCGGGACTCTGCTCGGCGACCACCGGGAGTTCTTCGGTCGGCTCGTCCGCGACGGCTTCCTCGGCGTCTTCAGCCGCTACCTCAGGCTCGGCCTCAGACTCCGCAGACTGCTGTGCCGGAATCGGG